>JAHEMY010000151.1 GCA_024643425.1 Flavobacteriaceae bacterium | reverse complement strand
CAACAAAAAGCTTCTGTGAGTATCACCAAAGATGGCGCGTATTACGTGAACAAGGAACGGGTGAGTGAATACGGAATAGAAAAGGAACTTAAAAACATATTGGCCGGGCAGTCGGAGCCAACGATTATTCTTCGGGCCGAGGAGGGAGTGCCGATTGAAGATGCCGTTTTTGTAATGGACATCGCCAATAAAAATAATTACAAGGTGGTTTTGGCGGTACGACCTAATTAACATGAGGTTACTGGATACTGAATACAAAAGAAAGAGTATGACGATTACCGTGATCGTTCACGTGATCATTCTGCTCCTTTTATTCTATTTTGGAATGAAATATTTAGATCCGCCGTTGGAAAGCGGTATCGCCGTAAATTTTGGAACGACTGAATTTGGGGAAGGCAATGATCAGCCCACCGAGCCTATTAAAACAGCACCCAAAGAATCCTCTCCGGAGCCGGTTCCTGAGACGAAAACAGAGATCAATGAAGAAGTGGTCACCCAGGAAACTGAGGAGGCCCCTGTGATCAAGAAAGAAGAGAAAAAGGAGGTTGTAAAAGAAGTTCCGAAAGAGGAACCTAAGAAAGTAGAACCTAAAAAGCCGGAACCCAAACCGGACAAGGCAACTACCGACGCATTATCCAGTTTGATCAATGGTCCGAAGAATAATGGAACGGCGAACGGCAGTGAAGGAAATGACGGCCAACCGGGCGACAAAGGTGACCCAACCGGAGATCCTAATGCCAATAGTTACTACGGAACAGGAAAAGGACTCGATGGGGATGGTAATTATTTGTTAGGCGGAAGAAAGGCGTTAAATAAAGAAAAGTTCACTCAAGACTGTAATGAGGCGGGGCGTGTGGTAGTGAGTATTGAAGTAGATCGCGCCGGAAAAGTGATCAGTGCTACTGCCGGGGTTCGGGGTACGACCAACAACTCCAGGTGTCTGCTTGAACCTGCAAAAAAAGCAGCGCTGGCAACTCGGTTTAATTCCGATGAAAATGCACCTGTGAAACAGATCGGTAAGATCATCTACAATTTCAAACTTTCAGAATAAATATTTTTTAAAAGAAGTATCTTTAGGGAAAATTTTCCCAATGAATCAAATTTATTATTTCCTTTTAGCCATTCTTTTAGTTTCCTGTACTTCTTCTGATAGAAGATCCCCTGAAGCACGCTCTGAAGAATTTCCTAGTGATTATATGTTTATGCAACGTGCTTACCCCAGAGGTGAGATAAAAACCGATGCCTATAAAACGGCGATTCTATGGAAAAAACAACAACAAAGGAGCATGGGAGGGAGCTGGGAATTTGTTGGTCCCACCAATGTTGGGGGTCGAATAACCGATATTGAAATTCCCTTCGATCAGCCTTCAACCTATTATGTAGGGGCGGCCTCCGGTGGAATTTTTAAAACCACAGATGCCGGAGCTACCTGGGATGCGATATTTGACGGACAAGAAATGCTCGCGATTGGTGATATAGAAATTTCAAAAAACAACTCCGATATTGTTTGGGTAGGAACCGGGGAACCAAATCCCGGTGGAGGTTCTTTGGCATACGATGGTGATGGAATCTACAAAAGTGAAGATGGTGGGGCTACTTGGGATCAAAAGGGCCTTCCTAATGTGGGCAGTGTTGGTAAGGTATTGATCAATCCAAACGATGAGAATACCCTTTTTGTTGGTGCTATGGGGCCATTGTTTAAGAAAGATACCAATCGTGGTGTCTACAAAACATCGGATGGGGGAGCAACTTGGGAACAAAAACTCTTTGTAAGTGATTCGACGGGTGTGATTGATATGGCTGTTCATCCTATTAATGGGGACATTGTGTATGCTGCTACTTGGGAACGTATTCGTAGACCAGAGCAATACGATTATTTCGGGGAAACCTCGAGAATTTACCGCACTATCGATGGAGGGGAAAATTGGACTGAATTGACCAATGGTCTGCCAACAACAGGAACCAATAAAGGACGTATAAGTATCGATATAGCACAGTCCAATCCAAATGTTTTGTATGCACACTTCACAGATTCCGGTGGAATAACTGGAATTTATAAGACGGTTGATGGAGGAGATAACTGGACCACACTAAACGCAGGAAATGTGTATGGCGCTTCATATGAGTGGTGGTTTGGTGGATTGTTTATAGATCCCACAGACGAGAATAAGGTATATTATTCAGGATTTACAAATTACAAAACCACCGATGGGGGGAATTCTTGGAGCGATACGTTTACGTCTGTTCACGTTGATCAACATGTGATTGCATTCGATCCATTGAATTCTGACAAGTTACTGCTAGGAAATGACGGGGGCTTGTATAAATCTGATAATGGAGGAGATTCTTGGACCATAGATAATACCCTTCCAATTACACAGTTTTACCGATGCTATGTAGACCCGAACAACGAAAATAAAGTATATGCCGGGGCTCAAGATAACGGCACCAATCGTACACAAACAGGATCAACGAACGACTGGGAAGAAATCAGCGGAGGTGATGGTTTTCAACCCTTAGTAGACCATGTAGATACCAATACCATTTATGCGTTAAGTCAGAATGGAAATATGCGAAAATCGGTAAATAATGGTATGAATTGGAGTGGGGTTTCTGCTGGTGGTTCGAGAAAAAACTGGAACACACCCATTACCTTTGACCCAAATGATTCACAGATCGTTTATTACGGAGCCAATCAATTATTTAGATCGAGTAATGGAGCTAATTCTTGGAATGCCATTAGTCCGGACTTAACCAATGGAGGCGGTCAAGGATCGCTCGGTACGCTTACCACGGTGGATGTTTCTTCTTTTAATGCCTCGAAAATTGTGACAGGGTCTGATGATGGGAATGTATATGTCACCACCGATGGAGGAGCTAATTGGACAAATATTTCGGCGTCATTACCCAATCGTTGGGTGACGAAAGTACTTGCCTCTAAAGTTCATCCCGGAACTATGTATGTAACTTTATCCGGCTTTCGTTGGGCGAGTAATGAGGGACATGTTTACGTTACGCACGATAATGGTGCAAATTGGATCGATCTAAGCGGAACATTACCTGATATTCCCGTAAATGATATTGTTCAGGGGAGTGATGGAAAATTGTACATCGCCACCGATATTGGGGTCCTGGCTTCCGGAAATGGAGGGGCTCTTTGGGAGCCGATCGATGCGAACATGCCTACTGTGGTCGTGACCGATCTGCACATACATGAAGCTTCACAATATCTTTACGCGGCCACCTATGGTCGTTCCATGTATAAGTTTGATTTGTCTCAAGTAGTTCTTGGAGAAGAATTACCGAAGATAGACGAGACCTTTGTTATGTTTCCAAATCCTGCAACCGATCAATTGAATATTCAGCTTCCGGAGGGAGCCATCGGAACGATGCAGTTATTCGATATGAATGGAAGATTATGGATGGAAAAGAAATTATCCATGTCCAGTGAAATATTTTCAGTGGAACAGCTGGCAACAGGAATGTATTTTGTGAAAATTCATACGAGTACAGCTACAACCACGAGGAAATTACTGATCCGATAAAACCAAAAATCATTAGGTACCAGGAAACTATAGCGTGGCTTTTTGCTCAATTACCCATGTATCAACGGGTAGGGCAGAGTGCTTACAAGGCCGATCTGGGAAATACGTATCAACTGGCCGAATACCTCGATCATCCCGAATTAACTTTTAGGAGTATTCATGTAGCAGGGACCAACGGGAAGGGCTCTACGAGTCATATGTTGGCCTCTATTTTACAGGAGGCGGGGTATAAAGTAGGCTTATATACTTCACCTCATCTGAAAGATTTTCGAGAGCGTATGAAGATCAATGGGAAAATGATCTCAAAGCGAAGCGTTTCTGCGTTTGTGATAAAACATAAGTCCTTCTTTGAAGCGAATCAGCTTTCGTTCTTTGAAATGACCGTAGGACTGGCCTTTGATTTTTTCCGAAAAGAAAAGGTAGATATTGCCGTCATTGAGGTAGGTATGGGCGGACGTTTGGATAGTACGAATATCATCACTCCCGAAGTATCGGTCATTACCAATATTGGTTGGGATCATACACAGTTTTTGGGAGATACCTTGGCACTGATCGCTTCGGAAAAAGCCGGGATCATTAAGGAAGGAGTTCCGGTGGTCATTGGAGAGACACAAGAGGAAACGGCTTCGGTGTTTAGGGATAAGGCGCAGGAGAAAGGTGCGGAAATAATCTTTGCCGAAGAGATGAAGGGTGTTTTATTTCCCTGTGATCTGAAAGGAAATTACCAAAGGAAAAACCAGAACACTGTGCTGGCCACGATCAAGGTATTGAGAGATCGGGGGTGGAAGATCTTGGATGCTCCTATTCAAAAAGGGTTGAAGCAGGTGGTGACAAATACCGGATTAATGGGCCGATGGCAATTACTGCATGAATCGCCGAAAGTAATATGTGACACCGCTCATAATCGGGAAGGATTGCAATGGACGCTGCAGCAAATTCAGGAAGAAAGATTTAACCGGTTACATATGGTATTGGGCGTTGTAAGCGATAAGGATCTATCAAAAATCATAGCCCTTTTCCCAACGGATGCTGTCTATTACTTTTGCGCTCCGGATATTCCGCGCGCAATGCCGGTAAAGGAGCTGACACATTTTGCCGTGACACATGGACTCAAAGGTTTCCCTTATGATTCCGTGCAGAATGCTTATAAAGCAGCCCTTAAATATGCTC
>JAHEMY010000150.1 GCA_024643425.1 Flavobacteriaceae bacterium | reverse complement strand
GCAAAACTGCATTGCAGCAATATCATTGGTTAGTGGTTTGTCATAATGAAGCACAACGGTCCCGGCTATGAGTAGTTGCGTGGGTTAGCACTTAACTTTGCAAGTACACACCAAACTGAAAATCCGCGAGACACGAGCAAAGCGAACTGGCGCCAGCAATTTTCAGAAGTAGGCGAGAACCAGCAATTACTTATAGCCATTGTTGTGCTTTCGTTATTTTTTTAGTTTCCCAAAGAATTTCATCGCATCAATTGCAATTTTCAACTAATAAATCATTTAATTGTTCGGAATCAGCTTTAATACCTTTAAGAAGCTCTTTTTCGCGTTCCCCATGAATCATATTTAAAACCATTGCATCTTTAATTTTTACAAATAATTCGTCATCTGGATTTTGTTGCCATTGTTTACTGGTTAATAATTCTTGCAATTCTTCATCAAATATGGTTTGATACTGAGGTATTTCTTGAAACCCAAAATCGGTAAATCTTTCAACGTTAAAAAGTTGTTCAATCAGTGCGTTGTAATTTATATCAATGATATGTATTGAATTATCTTGTGACGTATAATGACTCAAAATTCTTTTTTTTAAGGTTTGATTTCGCAGCTGTTCTAGTTTCCCTGACGACGTAATGTCCACGATTGCTGCTTTTGTCGGTATAAATTTGTAGTACCTGAATGTCGTTATAAAATCTTTAAAAATAACCGCTTTATCGTTTTGAATTTTTAAGAGGTTTTTCAAGAATTTTTCTGAGCTTTCTAATCGCTTGTCAATAGTTACTAATGAGCTATCGATATTATTAATATCTACTTGTAAATCTTCGGCAATCTTGCAGTAATAGGTTTTTTCTTGCTTTGCTGATTTTTGGGTTTCATTCCAGTTGTTAATTTGTAGTGCTATTAAAATTCCAATGACCACAAGTATAATTTCCCCAATTGCGTACTTAAAGTACTTTCCAGTTTTATTTTCCATAAGCAAGTTTTGGCGAATTTTTCTAAAGAATTTTATCATTAGTCAGTGGTTGGTTATAATGAAGCACAACGGTCTCGTATAACCGTCAGTTACGGGTTAATATGCGTTAATTTTCGGTTAAGCGCAGACTTTAGCAATCCCGAGTGGATTGCTTCGCCAGTTCGCACTTCGTTCTCGTGCCGGACGTAGTCGAATCCGCCGTAATTGCGGTTATACATTGTTAGGCGCAGTCTTTTTTATTTTTTATCATTTTCTTATTTTGAAGCTTTAATTACTTCAAGTATAATATTCAACGCCCTATCATTTCCGTTAAAATAATCTGTCGACGATAGACTAATAGGAATATGTGGAGCAATCCATTTTCTATTATCTTCAGGTTTTGAATCCTGGTGGAACTGTGTGGAAACCAATCCCATTAATCCTGAATACGGCAATTGAAACCATCCAGACTCTCCAATATGGTTGGGCTTTGACCCACTGGGTTCACCCACAAGAATCGGATCTATGCGTTTAGTGATTTCCGTTAATAAATTATGTCCTGCAGAAAAAGTTTCTCGTCCTATTATAACAAAAACTTTCCCTTGAGGGTTCATGATTTCAAAACGCTGCAGGGTTTTTAATAATGGTGGCAGCAACGAGCCATCACCTCCATGATTATGTCTTAAATCTAAAATCAAATTTTGAACGCTGCTTTGTACCATTCGATTGCATAATTCGATATTGAAATCTTCCAGAGATTGGTTTTCCTTGTTTGTAACGGCGTTTACTTGGATATAGATAACAGTATCATCCTGTAAAAACTGATACCAGTAAGGGTCATTTATTTTTGATAGAAACAGAGGTTGCGTTTCCATCATCAGTTGAGGTAATTTTGGGAAACCAGCAAAGCTCCAGTTAATGGGATTCATTATTACTTCATGAGACACCCCTTTGGAATCACTTACAGTCATTACTACTTGATTGGAGTTTTTTATAATCCCTAAGCCTTTAAGTACATCTGGTAGACCGAGATAGTATGGGCCTAACCAAAGTGTTTGCATAGTATTATCTCTGGCGTTTACGGAATTCGTTTTGTCAAGTGCTTCATCTATAGGGACCGATCCAATGGAATCCACTCTATAACCAACCCATTGTTTTAAGTTTTCTTCTGCGTTAACAATAAATACGCCATCATTAAATTGGAAAAATTGAATCGGAAGTTTTTTTAAGGCACCTTTGTTGGGAGATGTTGGTATAATCAGATTATGACCATTTCCAAGACTTCCTAAGATATGCATGAGCTCTACAACGATTTGCTCATCTGAAAGTGTGTCTATTTCAGATTTTAATCCCAATATTTTGTTGTCAAAATCTGTTTTAGACATGGAGTGAAATGGATTATAATGCAATTCTAATATTCGCTTTTCAAAATAATCTATATCAAAAAGCCAGGTTTCATTTCTTGTCAAATCTGTTTTGTCTATAAAGCCAAATAATTGCAGGAAATCTTTATCCTCGTTAAACGTTTTAAATACAGGATTGCCTCTCAAAAAAGGCTTTTCATCAAAACGAGCCTCAAACCCTTTTTGCAGCCAGATTATAGAATTTGATTTATCACCCTGCAGGGCATAGGCCTTTGCAATTTTTATCATAATATCATTTGAGTGAGCGGAGCCGGTTGGTATATCACTTAGAATAGTTCCACCTAAATCCAAGGTATTGGTTAAGGCAGTTATAGCTTTTTGATAGTGTTGGGTTTCATAATAGGCAAGTCCTAATAAGAACAAGAGGTCTCCATCTTTCTGATACTGTTGGGTGAGGCTTTCCGTTATGGAAATTACCTCTTGCCAACTTCCACTTCTGGCCAGAGAGATGGCTTGAGTTCTGTCTTTATAATAGTCCAGAGGATCCTGAACGATATGAGATGCTTCTTGAGAAAAAGCACTACACACAAAAAAAATGATTGCTATCTTAATACTTGAGTAGAGTATCGATTTATTATTCATAATGACACCTTTTTTATAAATTTTCTTTAATTCCTTTATGCCAAAAGTAAATTCCAAAAATACTGGTAACAATGGCAAACATGATTCCGTTTTCGCCAAGCCAATGTTCAGTGCCTTCAATTTTCATCGTTAGAGAGGGCATTATCTTTTGAATATATACATTACTTACGGCATGAAATAGTACTGCTGGCCATAGACTATTAGACTTAAAAGTATAATAGGCCATAATAAATGACATAGAAATAATTACGATAAAGAAGGTGATAAATTCTAATAGCACATTATTACTATAGTAAACAAGTAGCGGCCAATGCCAGGCAGCCCAGACAAGCCCACTAAAAACAGATACTCCAGTAAAGGAAAGTACCTTTCTTAATTCATAGATAAAAAAGCCCCTCCAGCCAATTTCTTCTCCTAAGGTTGTGGCTGAAGCTCTAATCACTTCAACAGTACCTAATAGAATAATTGCAATAATCGTTATCGAAGTTGTATTTAAAGTGCCAATTCCAAACAAACCAAGGTCTTTACCCCATTCTGTAATAGCTTCTTTGTTGGCTAAATCTCCAAATCCGAAAGTCCAGATTAGTATGTAAGTAATTATAACATATAAGGCAGGAATAAAATATGACCATCGGATATATTTCCAATCTCCCCAATTCCAATTTAGTGATGAAATTTCACGCCCTTTTATTTTTAAAGTAATAATTGTAGCAATTGCAGGACACCACATGATAGCGCCAACATATATCCTTGAAGGATACAAATTTACTATGGCATAATGGAAAGGTGATGTAATAAGAATAACGATTGCAAGAAATAGAAAGATTGTTTTCCACGTTTTTTTTCGTTCCGATGATTTTTCTAGCATTAGTTTTTAACAATTGGTTTGTTTATCGAAGACGGAGCGATTATGGATTTGTTACATTGCGCCTAACGGTCTTGCATAAACGGCGTTGCCAGCTTTTGCTGGCAATGAACGTTTTATGCGTTGTTAGCTGCTGGCTTTATTCCATAAAACTTATCTAAAACTGATTTAAATTCACTTAGGTTATGTTTCCACGGTATATGCCCACAATTGTTCAATATCTGCACATTAGCTGTTGGGAATCTATTAATGAGTTCGTTTTTGCTATCTCCGTATATGTCATTATCTCCATAGGTAATTATTATCGGAAAATTTGTGTCCTTTAGTTCGGTCAAAGGCTCATACTCGATTATTTCTTTTCTGGTTTTATTAATCGGTTTTGCGTGTACTCCGTTTAAGGATTCTATATCTATGAGTATTTTCCCATAGTCTGAATGGTAATTTTTCAACACCTGTTCAAACATTCTCTGGTATGCTTTGTCACTACCCAACATTCCTAATAATGAATTCAATCCCATCTTCATCCATTCAGAAAAATTTGTCATTCTTTTATTGAATTGAAGAACTTCTTTTTCTGTTTTTTTCCAAGTTTGGTTAGTTCCTGAACTTGGACTACAAAGGAATAGACTCTTTATTCTGTTTCCTCTTTTATAAGCATAAATCTGGGCATAAAGACCACCCCAAGAATGTCCAAATAAATGGAACTTCTCAACATTAAATTCATCTGCAATCTTATCTAAGTCAGAAATGTAGTTTTCAATTTTAAATCCACTTTTTCCACACTTAGATAAACCAACACCACGCTGTTCAAAATTAATCACGCTGTAAATGCCTCTAAAATAATCTACGACTTCCCTCATTTCATCTGGCACACCAGGACCTCCATGCAGAATTATAATAGTCTCTTTATCTTTATTTAGAGAGTAAATATTGGTATGTAATGTTGTATCTCCGTTGGATATGAATCGATTACTTTTTCCCATTTCTTTTGTTTATTATTTTTTTGCTTGCAGCTAACGGTCTCGCATAATAAAA
>JAHEMY010000044.1 GCA_024643425.1 Flavobacteriaceae bacterium | reverse complement strand
GAGCTGTAATTACAAGAGTGAAGTGTCCTGCATTAATTATTCCTGAACAAGCTTCCTTTGTGGCGCCGGTGGATATCGTATTCCCAACCGACTTTAATATGTCGTATAAAGAGCGAATTTTTAAAACCCTAAAAGACTTTGCGGGCTATTACAATTCTACCTTACATATTTTACGGGTAGCCCGGAAAGAGGGGAATTTGGAGCTTGAGCAATATCAAAACAAAGAACATTTGGAAGATGCATTTTCGAGTACGCCTCATAGTTTTCATTGGATTCAAAATCCTGAACTCGAAAGTGGTTTGCAAACCTTTATAGATTCGATGGGAATTCAATTGATCACTATGGTTGGTAAGAATCTAAATTTCTTTCAAAGGCTATTTTTTAAGCCGGGTGTGGTAAAAATTAGCTATCATACGCGCATTCCATTTTTGGTGTTACACGATTAATTTCTAAGAGCCTCTCACTGACAATTATCATTCTTTTTTAAAGAAAATAATGATAGGTTTGATTTCGTACTGAAATCTGCCGTCATGAAAAAAATATTAATTCCGACCGATTTTTCTAGAAATGCGTGGGACGCGATTGCGTATACCGCCGATTTATTTGAAGGCATAGCTTGTGAAATCTACCTTTTGAATGTTTATGATTATTCAGACTATGCTACCGACAATATTATGGTGCCTCAGTTAGACGATCGTTTATACGACACCTTAAAATCCAATTCTGAAAAGGGTTTAGATCAAATCATGCAGCGTTTGTCGTTTAGAGATCCATCGGAGGAGCATCAATACATTAGCATTTCAAGACAAAATAATTTGGTGGATGCCTTAAAAGATCTTGTTGAACTTAAGGACATCGACTTGATTGTGATGGGAACTAAAGGAGATACCGATGCGTTGAATAAAACATTTGGCTCAAACACGGTTCTCGTTATGGAAAAAGTGCGAAGTTGTCCCGTATTAGCAATACCGCCGGAAACAGTCTTTTTGCCAATCAAAGAAATTGTATTTCCTACGAGCTTCAAAACACATTTTAAGAAACGAGAATTATCGTATCTGGTTGACATTGCAAAAATTTTACATGCCGAAATTTCAGTGATTCATATTTTAAAAGAAGAAGAATTGGACGACGAACAATTAAATTACAAGAGTTTGTTGAAAGATTGTTTTGAAGGAGTCACTTATCATTTTCATACTTTAGAAAATGTGCATATTCATGAGGCTACAGACCTGTTTGTGCAAATTAGACATGCGGGGATGATTGCTTTTATAAACAAGAAGCATACGCTGTTCTCTTATCTTTTTAGTAAACCGTTGGTAAAAGAACTGGGTATGCATGCTAAAGTTCCGGTTCTTGCACTTCATGATTTTCGCCATTAATTATGTATAACCAGCCCATACAAGTAATAAAGTCTTCTGGGAACAAGGCGACCTTTTCAATCGAAAAATTGAAAAATTCGTTAAGGCGAAGTGGTGCAGATGCAGATACCATCAAACAAATTACGAATGTGGTACGAGACGAATTGTATCAAGGTATTTCTACTCGTGAAATCTATAATCGCGCTTTCGCCTTACTTAAAAAAAAGCAAAGGGTTTACGCTTCAAAATACAAATTAAAGAAAGCCATTTTTGAACTTGGACCCACGGGGTTTCCCTTTGAGCGTTTTATTGCCACACTCTTAAAATATTCAGGATACAAGGTTCAGGTGGGACAGGTGTTGAACGGTAAATGCGTCACTCATGAAGTGGATGTAGTTGCCCTTAAGAATGGCCAACATATAGTGGCAGAATGCAAGTTTCACAGCGACCCAAGTCGTAAATGCGATGTTAAGGTTCCTTTGTACATAGACTCCAGGTACCGCGACATACTGGCGTATGAGCGTAAAGACGGACCAAATGAGGGGTGGGTGGTAACCAATACTCAATTTACGTCTGACGCGGTTGATTACGGTCGTTGTGCAGGACTTTATTTGTTAAGTTGGGACCATCCTAAGGGAGACGGATTAAAGGATCGAATCGATCGACTTGGTCTTTATCCGGTGACGGTTTCGACCTTGCTCACCCAAAAAGAAAAACAGTTTCTTTTGAGTCGGGACGTTGTTTTGCTCTATCAACTTCATAAAGATTCGTTCTATTTAGACCATTTAGGCGTTTCAGAGAATCGCAAAAAACGAATTTTGAAAGAAGTGGAACAATTGTGTAAATTGAAATAAAATGCGAACGGTTAAAGTGCACTTTTTGGGAGCCGCAGGAACCGTTACAGGATCTAAATTTCTTGTTGAAACTCCCGAGCACAATATCTTAATAGATTGCGGAGTATTTCAAGGAAAGAAAGAACTTCGCTTGCGAAATTGGAAAACACTTCCATTTGACGCTTCCAAAATAGACAAAGTGTTGCTCACCCATGGACATTTAGACCATGTGGGATACCTTCCTCGTTTATGCATGCAAGGGTTTGAGGGTGAAATTATAGGAACGCCACCCACACTTGCCATTGCCGAAATTATCTTGAGAGATAGTGCAAAAATTCATGAAGAGGAAGCGGAACAAGCCAATAAGGAAGGATATTCAAAACACCATCCTGCACTGCCTTTTTATACGATGGAACAGGCTGAAGAAACGCTTACTTATTTTTATCCGGCAAACAGAGATGAATGGATTTTGCTATCGGAGCATATTCAATGTCGATATAGGTACAATGGACATATCATTGGTTCTTGCTTTATTGAATTAAAAATTTTTGATAAGGTTTTCGTTTTTTCGGGCGATTTAGGAAGAAATAAGGATGTTTTACTTCGCGCACCAGAAAAACCCCGCTGGGCAGATTATCTCTTCTTAGAAAGCACCTATGGTGATCGATTGCACCCCGAAGAGGATGTGTCAGAGATACTATCTTCATTAATTTACGATGTAATCCATGAACGTGGAACCTTGATCATTCCTTCCTTCGCAGTTGAACGTTTGCAAGTGCTCATGTATGTACTCTGGAAATTGTTCAAAGAAAATAAAATTCCGAACATTCCAATTTTTATCGATAGCCCCATGGGAAATCACGTGTGTGATGTTTTTGAAGCATTTCCGGAATGGCATCAATTAACACCCAATCAGTGGAAAGTGATCGAACAGCATATGGATGTGATCACTTCTTATAAAGATACTTGGAAGACTATTGACGACCTGCGACCGAAAGTGGTGATCGCGGGAAGTGGTATGGTGAGTGGAGGAAGGGTATTAACCTACCTCAAGCAACTTATTGAGAAAAATAACACGCAAATTCTCTTGGTAGGATTTCAAGCGGAAGGGACCCGAGGACGCAAACTATTGGAAGGGGCAGAATCCTTGCGAATCTACGGAAAAGAATATCCTGTTAACGCACGAATACATCACCTAGATAGTCTTTCGGCACATGGAGATCAAAATGATCTAATGGATTGGTTAAAGGATATAAAGAACATTCCTGAAAAGGTATTTTTAATTCACGGAGAACCGCAAAGTGCTGCTACTTTAGGAGAGAAAATCCAAACTACTTTTCATTGGAATGTTGAGGTGCCAAAATTATTTGAAGTGGTCGAACTTTTAGTGTAAAAAAGTATTGAAAACTGATAAATGTCATAGTTTTTATTGTAATGATGAAATACATTTAAGCATTAATCATTATTAAATTTACTGATATGCCACTCACTAAATTAAGAAGAAGGTTTCCACTCTTCGAAGAGGGGTTACCTGCTTGGTTTGACACCAGCGATCTAATTGAGGATGAATTCTTCAATTACGGAAAAAATGTTCCTGCAATGAACTTAAAAGAAGAAGAAAAGTTCTTTAAAGTTGAAATCGCAGTACCTGGATTTTCAAAAGATGACATTGAAATTTCCTTGGAAAACAAAAAACTTCATGTTACTGCTAAAAAAAGTATTGAAAAAGAAGAAGAAGAACCTACTGGATACATCCGCAAAGAGTTTTCTTACAATGAATTCGAAAGATTTGTAGCGCTCCCTTCTTTTGTAGATACCCATGAAGCTATGAAGGCAAAGTATCATAATGGAATTTTGAAGCTTACGCTTCCAAAGAAAAAGGAAGAAGTAGAGGCCAAAAAGAAATTAATTGAAATTGCCTAATCGAGAAAAGGCAAAGTTGATAACAACTTTGCCTTTTTTTATGTCTTAAAAGTAACATTCTCCCTTTACCATAGTTCTATTCTTACCTTTCTAAAATTGCTTACGACTTTAAAACCAGCAATGGCACCGGACTGGAATAACTTATTTTAGCAGTATCCGATCCCATGAACAATCGTTCGAAAAACGATTTGGGTTTAATGAAAATCACATGCATTTCCACAGGGAGCAATTGTTCGTAACTGCTTATGGCTTGAACGGTTGGTATCCCTTCTAACGAGTGATAATTCACCAATTTGAACTTACCTAATAATGGACTATCAGGTAACTGTTGTTTCGTATCTAATTGTAGTACCTCCAAACTCACTTGACGGTCTCGAATAACATCTTCAATGGGAAGAAGCGCATCCGGATGGTAAAAGTCATTTTCTCTGAGGGTAAATAAGATAGAAGAGAGTTCCGTGAACTTATAACCTTCTGGAACTACTAAGATAGGACATCGAATTTCTCTAATAACCTTTAAGGTATTACTTCCAAAAATCACTTCCGCAGCATCCGTTGCACCATTTGTGCCCATCACAATGAGTTGGATGTTTCGCGCCGAGACAATTTGGTGAATGGCATCGGTAAGGACATCAAAGTCGAACAATGCATCAAATTGAAATAACCCATGAGCATATCGATCGCGATAGGTGTGTTTAAGTGTTTCTAACTTTTGCTTATTATCTCTGGAGATCGATTCGTAAATGCTGGTGGATGGATCACTGGTGTAGATGTCGTCGGTAATATATTCACTCGGTTTTTGAACATTTAAAAAAATAAATTCACACGGGTGGTTTTCAAACAAATCCATGGCATAGTCAATGGCATTGAGCGAATTTTCAGAAAAGTCTGTGGGCAACAAGATTGATTTCATGAGAACCGAGTTATTTTCTTAAAGATACAAACCACCACCTCGATCGACGATGATTTTGCTCATAATCTTAGTTATTGAGGTGATATTTATCATAGTTTTGGCTAAATTTAGACCACATTTTTGTTCATATTTTCAATTGTTTATGCGTGAATGCTATCATTGTGGGGAACTCTGTAAGGATCAGGAATTAATTCAGGATCACAAGAGTTTTTGTTGTAGGGGATGTGTTACTGTCTATGAGATTCTTAGCGAAAACAATCTTGATTATTATTATGAATTAGAAAAATCACCGGGAACAACACCAAAGGCGACGCCAACATCTTATGAGTTTCTTGATCATGAAAAAATTGTGGCCGATTTGGTCGAGTTCGATAACGACGGAATTCAGGTCGTCAATTTAGAAATACCCGCAATTCATTGCTCCTCCTGTATTTGGATCCTCGAAAATTTAAAAAAATTGCATGCAGGCATTCGTAATTCACAAGTTGATTTTCCGAAAAAACAAGTACGAGTGACCTTCGCTAAGGAGGAGATTTCCTTAAAGGAATTGGTGCTGCTATTAGGAAGATTAGGTTACGAACCTACCATCTCATTAGAACAAGCTGCTGTTAAGAAATCTAATGTAAACCGTACCCTTATTTATCAGTTAGGAGTGGCAGGATTTGCATTCGGGAATGTAATGTTTCTTTCCTTTCCCGAATATTTTCAGGTAGATGAATTTTGGTTGGATCGATTTAAAAACCTATTTCGCTGGCTCATGTTTGCCTTTACGATTCCGGTGGTGTTTTATTCTGCCAAAGATTATTTTATTTCTGCCTTCAAAGGATTACGATCTCGAATTCTTACCATCGATGTTCCTATAGCGCTGGGTGTTTCAGTATTGTTTATTCGAAGCACTTTAGAAATAATCATGGACTGGGGGACCGGTTTTTTTGACAGTCTCACAGGGCTGGTATTCTTTCTGTTGGTTGGAAAATATTTTCAGCAAAAAACGTACGCGTTCTTATCTTTTGAAAGGGATTATAAATCATATTTTCCTATTGGGATCACTCGCATACTAGAAGATGGAAGCGAAACCCAGATTCCTGTTTATGAAGTGGAAGAAGGGCAACGCTTACTTATTCGAAATAAAGAACTAATACCCGTCGATGCCAAGTTGCTCAAGGGAAATGCCTTCATTGATTATAGTTTTGTTACTGGAGAAGCGGTTCCTGTATATAAATTGGTCGGCGATAAGTTATATGCCGGAGGAAGGCAGGAGGGAGGAAGTATCGAGGTTGAAGTACACAAAAAAGTTTCACAAAGTTATCTCACACAGCTCTGGAGCAACAGCGCTTTTGAAGCGAACAAGGAGCAATTATTCGAATCACTTACCAATAAACTTAGCAAGTATTTCACCTATGTTATTTTAGGTTTGGCCTTGGTTGCCGGACTGTTTTGGGCAGTGGTCGATTCGACCAAAGTATTTCAAGTAATTACCGCGGTATTGATCGTTGCTTGTCCCTGCGCCATAGCCTTAGCAGCTCCGTTTACGCTGGGCAATTTATTGCGTTTCTTCGGAAAAAATCAGTGCTATATTAAGGATACTTATATTATTGAGCAGTTAGCGAATATAGACACCATCGTTTTTGATAAAACGGGTACTTTAACGATGCGTGAGCACGATAAGATTGAATATGAAGGGATACCACTAACCGCTGAAGAAGTAAATTTATTGAGTAGCTCCTTGCGAGCCTCTAACCACCCTTTGAGCAGATCGTTGTACGAACTTTTAAAGGCAAACGATATCACCACCTTGGATTCATTTGTTGAGGAAGTAGGGGCTGGTATTCACGCGCGGTACCAAGAACAAAATATGAAAATTGGATCTCCTTCTTATGTTGAGGTGAAGGTACCTAAAGCAGATCTTCAACACACTTCGGTGTATGTTCGAAGTAATAACGATTTCAAAGGGCGCTTCATTTTTCAAAATGCTTATCGAACCGGTTTAGAATCGACTTTGAATGAGTTGGGTGCAACCAAAGAGTTGGTGGTGTTATCGGGGGACAACGACAGCGAAAAAGAGCGCTTGAAAACAATGTTGCCAAAAAATTCGACACTGTTTTTTAATCAGAAGCCCGCGGATAAGATGAACTTTATAAAAAAACTTCAACAGCAAGGAAAAAAAGTAATGATGGTTGGAGATGGATTAAATGATGCCGGTGCGCTTGCGCAAAGTGATGTTGGGATTGCTATTTCAGAAAATGTCAATGTTTTTTCCCCGGCCTGTGATGGAATATTAAAAGCATCAAACTTTAACAAACTGCCTTCGTTTTTTAAATTATCGGAGAAAGGTGTGTCGATTATTAAATGGAGTTTTATGTTGTCTTTTTTATATAATTTAGTAGGCCTAGGGTTCGCAGTTTCAGGAAATTTGTCTCCAGTGGTTGCGGCGATACTAATGCCATTGAGTTCCATCAGTATTGTAGTGTTTACAACAGTTTTAACGCATTATTTCGGACAGAAATTATTAGAAAAAAACAAATCAGAGTAGGTATGACATTAATCATATTTTGAGAGTGCTACTCCTAATATTTTTACAAAATATAGTATACATATGACCATCATTTATCTTCTTATTGCCATTAGTGTATTTGTGGCAGTACTTTTTTTTATCGCGTTTGTAATGTCTGTACGGCATGGTCAATACGACGATACCTATACACCAGCCATCCGAATGCTTTTTGAAGATGAATTGGTCCATGAAGACTCAAACGAACAACCAAAAACCAAAACCAACAACGATAACTAACTAATTATGGAAGTAGAAAAGTTTTATTACGACAATAAAATTGTTAAGAATTTCCTGTATGCCACCATGCTTTGGGGTATTGTAGGAATGTCGGTCGGGCTTCTCATTGCCTTTATGTTTATGTTTCCCAATTTAACCGATGGTATTTCATGGTTAAGCTTTGGGCGCTTGCGTCCGCTGCATACCAATGCCGTGATTTTTGCCTTTGTGGGAAATGCCATTTTTGCCGGAGTATATTATTCCTTGCAGCGATTGCTTAAAGCGCGAATGTGGAGTGATGCATTAAGTAAATTCAACTTTTGGGGATGGCAACTTATCATTGTTTCCGCGGCCATTACACTGCCATTAGGGATTACTACTTCAAAGGAATATGCCGAACTGGAATGGCCTATTGATATTGCTATTGCTTTAGTTTGGGTTGCTTTTGGAGTCAACATGATTGGAACCATTTTAAAAAGACGTCAGCGTCACTTATATGTAGCTATCTGGTTTTACCTTGCTACCTTCGTTACCGTCGCGGTATTGCATATTGTGAATAGCATGGAAATGCCTGTAAATTTCTTAAAGAGCTATTCAGCCTACGCGGGAGTTCAGGATGCATTGGTACAATGGTGGTACGGGCATAACGCCGTGGCATTTTTTCTTACAACTCCATTCTTGGGGTTGATGTATTATTTTGTACCGAAAGCTGCAAACAGACCCGTATATTCCTATAAATTATCGATTGTTCACTTCTGGTCATTAATTTTTATCTATATCTGGGCAGGCCCTCACCATTTACTTTATACTGCGCTTCCGGATTGGGCACAAAGTTTAGGAGTTGCTTTTTCAGTAATGTTGATTGCACCTTCTTGGGGAGGGATGATCAACGGATTACTAACCCTTCGAGGTGCCTGGGATAAGGTACGAACCAATCCCGTGCTTAAGTTTATGGTTGTGGCCATCACCGGTTATGGTATGGCAACCTTCGAAGGTCCAATGTTATCGCTAAAGAATGTAAATGCCATAGCCCACTTTAGTGATTGGATTATTGCGCACGTTCACGTTGGAGCCCTTGCATGGAATGGATTCTTCGCCTTTGGGATGATCTATTGGCTTGTTCCGCGCATGTTTAAAACCAACCTGTTTTCGACCAAATTAGCCAATGCACATTTTTGGATTGGAACCTTAGGTATTATTATTTACGCACTACCCATGTATGTCGCAGGATTTGTTCAAGCCTTTATGTGGAAGCAGTTTGAACCAAACGGACAATTAACCTATGGGAATTTCCTTGAGACCGTTCATGAAATCATGCCGATGTACTGGATGCGTGCGATAGGGGGAACCTTATACATTGTAGGGATGGTATTGCTATTGTACAACATTATCGCAACCATTCGAAAAGGAAATGCAGTGACCGATGAACTTGCAGAGGCAGCTCCATTACAAAAAGTAACCAGTAAAAGAACGGCCAAAGAAGGCTATCACACTTGGTTAGAGCGTCGTCCTGTGAAACTTACCATCTATGCAACCATTGCAATTTTAATTGGTGGTGCCGTACAGATTATTCCGTCGCTAATGGTAGACGATTATGTTCCAAAAATCACGAGTGTTAAGCCTTATACTCCATTAGAACTTGAAGGAAGGGATTTATATATTCGCGAAGGATGTAATAATTGTCATTCGCAAATGATACGCCCGTTCCGAAGTGAAGTGCAACGCTACGATTGGACTTCCGACAAGCAATATTCAAAAGCAGGGGAGTATGTTTACGATCATCCATTCCTATGGGGAAGTAAACGAACCGGACCGGATTTACACCGAATAGGTGGAAAATACAGTGATAACTGGCATTTCAACCATTTCTATGATCCTCAAACCGTTTCAGAGGGCTCCATCATGCCTTCTTACAGGTGGTTGATTTCCGATGAGCTGGATAAGTCCAACACAGAAGCTAAGATGAATGCCTTAGTTTCGGTAGGAGTGCCATATACTGAGGAAGAAATTACAAAGGCACAAGAGCTTATGTTAGCGCAGGGAATCGCTATTGAAAATAATCTATTAAACGATCCGGATTTTGTGAAATCTTATGAAGCCGATAAAATGGCAGCACAGCAGAGTGGTGCTTCATTTGTAGAAATGCGAAATAGAGAAGTTGTAGCCCTAATTGCTTATTTACAGCGATTAGGTACCGATATTAAAATTAAAACGAACGACGAAGTAAGTAGTCAATAAACCCCTGAAATCATGTTAAAATTTATCAAAGGAAATTTAGAAAACATAGATGGGGTCGCAATTTATCCCATGATATCCTTACTTATATTTTTTGTGTTCTTTTTACTATTGTTTTGGTGGGTGTTTACCGCCAAGAAAGCACATATTGATGAGGTAAGTAACATCCCTTTTGAAGAAAACGAAACCAACCATAATTCAAGCATATGAAATCGATTATATCTTACATAAGAGTGATTGCCTTTATGGTCATCTCTTTCTATCTCCTAGAGTTTGCCATCGACTCCGGCGATCAAATGGCAATAACAAAGTACCCGATTCTTTGGGCAGTTCTTACAATGCTGTTTTTATTTGCGGTTGCTGTTGAAATTGTAGCCGAATCGCTAAAAAGTGTTTTATATCGAGGTCTTTCCGAAGAGGCACAAAAACAATACGATGCTTCGGAAGCGAAACGAAAATCGGCACAATTTGCCGGCATTAAAAGAATCTATAAAAATTTATTGGGATCGAGACCAATTGAAGATGAAGGAGAGATTGTATTGGATCACAATTACGATGGTATTCGAGAATTGGATAATAAATTACCGCCTTGGTGGCTATACGGATTCTATCTAACTATTGTTTTTGCAGGTATCTATTTAGTTCGTTTCGAAGTGTTCGATGGAACAAATCAAGCACAAGAATATGAAAACGATGTAGAAGATGCCAGGATTGCTTTAGAAGAATACAAGAGAACCGCTAAAGACTTGGTTGATGTGAATACCGTTGAGTTATTAACTGAAGCATCCGATTTGGCTGCCGGTGAAGCTATTTTTAACGAGAATTGCGTTGCCTGTCATAAGCAAGATGGAGGCGGGGGAATAGGCCCTAATTTAGCCGATAACTATTGGATACTTGGCGGAGGAATAAAAAATGTTTTTAATACAATTTCTGAAGGAGGCCGCGATGGAAAAGGAATGGTTTCATGGAAAAATGATTTAAAACCTGTGCAGATGGCGCAAGTGGCAAGTTATGTGCTTACATTCCAAGGAACAACCCCGGCAGAACCAAAAGAAGCCGAAGGCGAGCTTTGGGTCGATCCAAATGCAGAACCTGCTGAAAAGGCCCAAGAGGCAATCGTGGATAGTACCGCTGTTGACCTATCACTAGTCGATTAATAAGTACAACCCCCTTTAAATGAGGGGGTTTTTAATAAATTAATAAAATTGGAAACACCTGAAGACGAAGTTTTTAGAGATAGTATTGCAACCATCGACAAGGAAGGAAAACGCGCTTGGATCTATCCTAAAAAACCGGTTGGAAAATTTTACGAATACCGAAAAGTAGTAAGTTATGTGCTTCTTGCATTGCTGCTTGCAAGTCCTTTTATAAAAATCAATGGAAATCAATTTATTTTAATCAATGTCCTAGAACGACGGTTTAATATTTTTGGTTTTCCATTTTGGCCTCAAGATTTTCACTTGGTGGTAATTATGATGATTATTGGGATAGTTTTCGTCATTTTATTTACGGTAGCCTTCGGAAGGTTATTTTGTGGTTGGGTATGCCCGCAAACCATATTTTTGGAGATGGTGTTTCGACGCATCGAATTTTGGATTGAAGGGGATCGTGGAAAACAGATTCGTTTGGACAAACAAGAGTGGAATGCCGAAAAGATTCGAAAGCGCGTCATAAAATGGATTGTATTTTTTGTTATATCTTTTATCATCGCCAATGTTTTCTTGGCCTACCTCATAGGCAGTGATGAACTTATTCAAAACGTAACAGAAGGGCCTGCAGCGCACCTCAGTACGTTTATTTCGCTTCTCATTTTTACGGGTGTTTTCTACTTCATCTTTGCATGGTTTAGAGAACAAGTTTGCATTATCGCCTGTCCGTATGGTAGGTTGCAAGGAGTGTTGTTAGACACCAAATCCATTGTGGTGGCCTACGACCATAAACGAGGAGAAAAAGAGGCGGGTCGGGCCAAATTCAATAAAAAAGAAGATCGGCCGACAACAGGAAAAGGAGATTGTATCGATTGCTTTCAATGTGTGCATGTTTGTCCTACAGGAATCGATATTAGAAACGGCACTCAATTAGAGTGTGTAAATTGTACGGCATGTATTGATGCTTGCGACCATATGATGGAATCGGTAAACCTTCCAAAAGGCTTGATTCGATATGCCAGTGAGGAAAATATTGAAAATAAAACAAAATTTGCTTTCACCGCTCGTATGAAAGGCTATGCAGCTGTATTGGTCATTTTATTGGGCATTTTCAGTGGGATGTTATTTTTGAGAAATGATTTAGAAGCTCGGGTATTGCGATTGCCGGGACAATTATATGAGCATAAGGATAATAACATCATAAGCAACGTGTACACTTATAAATTAGTCAATAAAACGTCTAAGGATATTGAAGATGTTCATTTGGAAATTCTCTCGCATTCAGGAGAAATAAAAATGGTGAAGAGTAATCGATTTTCGGTAGAAAAATTGGGCATAGAAGGCGGTACATTATTTATTGAAATAAATGCCGCCGACTTAACTGGAGATAAGGATAAAGTGAAAATTGGAGTGTTTAGTGGAGATGAATTAATCGAAACCACGCAAACCTCGTTTTTAGGACCACGAAGTTTTAATTAAAAAGTATGAAAATAAATTGGGGTGTCGGACTTGTTATAGGAATGATTGCATTCATCACTTTTATCATGATTATGGTCGTTACCATGATGACCAATAAAGAGTATGATCACGATATGGTTACTGAAGGGTATTACGAAAAAGAATTGCATTATCAAGATGAAATTGATGCTGAATCCAATGCGCAAAAATTGTCTTCCCCGATTTCTGTTGAAAAAACCAATGAGGGTTGGTTATTTCATTTTCCGGAAGAAATGACAAACAGCCCTATTGAAGGAACAGTAGAGCTTTATCGCCCTTCGAATAAAAAGTTAGATTTTGTATTGCCCTTAGAAATTCAGGAAGGAACTATGCTTATTCCCGCCGAAAAATTATTGGAGGGCCAATGGAAGGTGACCATGTACTGGCAAATGAACGGTGAGCCCTTCCTGTTTAAAAAACAAATGCAGTATTAATATGTTATACACGGCATTTTTGTTGGGGTTGTTGGGTAGTTTTCATTGCATTGGAATGTGCGGCCCCATTGCATTTATGCTCCCATTAGATCGCACTAATGCCACTACAAAATATGGCCAGATTTTCTTATATCACTTTGGGAGACTCGTCACTTATGGCACTATTGGATTATGTTTTGGATTGATAGGGAAGAGCCTTAATTTGTTTGGATTTCAACAACAACTTTCCATCATCATTGGAATCACCATGATTTTATTAACCCTGGTTCCTTCAAAGTTTTTAAATAGGTTTTCAATCTCAAAACCGTTTTACAGAATCATTTCAAAAATAAAGAACGGATTAGGTAATCAATTGAAAAAAAGAACCCCGGATACATTTTTCACCATCGGATTCCTCAACGGATGGTTGCCATGTGGCTTGGTATATATGGCCGTTTTTGGCGCTATCGCACTTGGTGATATAGGGAAAGGGAGCTTGTACATGCTATTCTTTGGATTAGGAACAATTCCGTTGATGACGAGCGCCGTTTTTTTAGGAAATTTTATTACCGGTAAAGTACGTCAGCGAATTAGGTCGATGATTCCTGTTTTTGTTGTACTCATTGGATTCTTGTTTATTCTGAGAGGCCTTGGATTGGGGATTCCTTTTTTATCGCCTGCTCCTGCTATGGAAGTAGTAAATGCGAATTATAATTGTGATGACCTTTCTCAGTAAATTAGAACATTATCAAGTAAAAAATTAATAGTCAGAAAATTGAGCAGACGAATGCGAATTATGTTTGGGATTTTATTTTTAATATCAAATTTTAACACTTTAATTGCGTTTGTAAGTATAAATGGCTTATTTTTCCTAGATAATTAATTATTTAAAATAAGGAAGCTTTAACACTGTTGAATTCTAATAATATGTATTTTTGCCAAGACCTAATTAATTGATAGCTAAATGAAAGCACTCCAAATCTGTTTCTTTTTATTCCTCACAATTTCTTTAAATATGACTGCGCAACAGGAGTTGCCTATGCATAATCTTGGAAATAAGGTACAATCGATGCAGTCCTTTGTAAATGTTAGTTTACAAAAAGATTTAGAAAGAGAAATTTTGTCGCAGCCTAAATGGAGGAAATTAATTCGAGATAAGAAAATGGCGGTTGGTGTTGTGGATCTTACCGATCCAAGCAACGTGAAGTATGCTCGACTTAACGGAAACCATATGATGTATGCAGCGAGCTTGCCAAAGATTGCTGTTTTACTCACGGTGATGGATGCTGTGGAAAAAGGGCAGATTAAGGAAACTGAAGCAGTAAGAAAGGACATGCGTTTAATGATTGCAAAATCTGATAATGCGGCATCTTCCAGATTAATAGATTTAGTAGGGTACAAGCGGATAGAAAAAGTAATGACCGATCCGAAGTACGACTTTTACAACAAGAACAAAGGCGGTGGACTCTGGGTGGGAAAGCGGTATGGCAAAGGAGGTGAAACCAATAGAGAACCTCTTAAAAATTTAAGTCATGCGGCCTCGGTAAATGAAGTTTGTAAATATTATTACATGCTTGCCAACGGTAAGTTGGTGAACGAGAAGCGGTCAAAAGAAATGTTGGACATTTTTGAGAATCCGGAATTACACCACAAGTTTGTAAATACCCTTGAGAAAATAGCACCGGACGCTAAATTATTTAGAAAATCGGGATCTTGGAAGAATTATCACTCAGATTCAGTGCTTGTTTGGGGAGACCCTAGTAGACGTTATATCTTGGTTGCCTTAATTGATGATCCAAGTGGAGAACAAATAATAAGAAACTTGGTGGTTCCCGTTGAAAAGACGTTAAAAAGACAACAATATTTAGCTTCTAAATAAAGTTTAAAAAAAATTTAAAAATATAGGAAGGAGATGTTTATCTCCTTTTTTTATTTATTAAATTCGAAGAAATAATAAGCTCCGAATTACCATCGAAATTATTAAAACATATTTGTTAAAGGCTTTTAATTTAAAAGAGCATGAACTGAAAAAGACATTGCTCCTTCAGTTAAATATCTTTATAATTATTACCACACTACTTATAGTAAAGCCTACTATAAATTCACTCTTTTTATCCGATTTAACATCCAGTGCACTTCCGTTAGGGTACTTTTTAACAGCCATTATGGCGCTCCTTGGTTCTTTTTCGTACAATAAAGCTTTGGTTCGGTTTTCATTAAATAGGGTGATAGAGATGACCCTTTTATTCTCCGTGTTAAGCTTGGTGCTGTTTGGCTTTGTTTTCAAATTTGATCTGGTTCGAGGCTTCTTCTTATACATTCCATACGTGTGGGTGGCAATCTTCGGATTGCTTACTGCGTCGCAGTTCTGGATCTTAGCCAATCTTGTATACAATGCTAGAGATGCTAAACGGGTTTTTGGTTTTATTGGAGCAGGTGCAATTTCGGGAGGGATTTTTGGAGGATACCTTACCTCCTTATTGGCGAATGCTATTTCTGCCGAAGGCCTGTTATTTGTGGCTGCGGGACTGTTGTTTTTCTGTATTCCCATCACGCGATACATTTGGAAAAATGAAGTCGTAAAAATGAATATGTTTCAAGTTTCTAAGCGAGTTCAAGTGAAAGAAGAATCGCCTTTAAAACTGATTCGAAAATCCAAACTCCTTACACACATCGCCATAGTTATGGGAATAAGTGTTCTGGTGGCGAAGCTCGTGGACTATCAGTATAGTGATTATTCGGCGCAATATTTTCCTGATAAGGATGAATTGGCCTCCTTTTTTGGTTTTTGGTTCTCTACCCTGAGTGTTATTTCGTTACTCATTCAATTGTTTCTAACACCTCGCCTTGTAGGTACTTTTGGTATAGGAAATTCATTGTTATACATGCCTTTGGGAATCTTGTTGGGCTCGGTGGTTTTAATTATAATTCCTGAACTTTGGGTGATTGTAATGATCAAATTAATCGAAGGAAGCCTAAAACAATCCGTGAACAAAGCTGCCACTGAATTATTATCGATTCCTATCCCAATTGAAATTAAAAAGCGAACAAAAACCTTTACCGATGTGGTGGTCGACAGTATCGCTACGGGATTGGCCGGTATTATTCTATTCTTTATCATTAACGGCTTAGATATTTCATCGAAGTTTATTAGCATTCTTATTATTATTCTGGTTGTAGTTTGGGTTGTTTTCATCTTGTATTTACGTAAAGAATACATCGAGGCGTTTAAAGATTTGTTAGACCTTTCCCACGATAAAAAAGAAAAAGTACATAAGAAAGAAGTTCCTGTTACGTCGATTATCAAAACGGTGAAGCATGTATTAGAAGAAGGTGGAGAAAGCCAAGTAAAGCATATGCTCCACAAAACGATGGAGGTGAAGGATGAACGTTTCTTCAAGGAAATAAAAGCGTTGTTGATGCACATTTCTCCAGAAGTCCGTATTCTAGCCATTGAAAATCTATACTACCTGAATACGGAGAACCTTAGCAAAGACATGGAACTTTTAATTTGGGACAGCAATCAGGAAGTAACAACAGCAGCATTTCATTATTTGTCGAAACACTATCCGGGCGATATGCATCATTTGCTGGATAAATATTTAAAGAGTAGCGATTTAACCATTTCAAATGCTGCTTTGATTATGCTTTCAGAAGAATTTAGACATAAACCGAAGGAGTATAAGAATTATGAGTTAGTAAATGCCATTCAGCATGCTTTAGATGGAATTGAATCACTTGAAACGCAGTTGGACCGCAACAATAGAATCAAGGCGGTGATGGAAGCTATAGGGAACTCAAGATTAGAACAATTTTATCCGTTTCTAACAAAGTATTTTAACGACTCGGATCACGATCTTATGAACGCGGCATTAACGCATGCATCAAATACGCTCGATTTACACTTTATAGATGTGCTGATTGAGCATATTATTGATAAGGATTCACGTGAAGCGGCCATTGAAGGTCTTTATCATTATGGAGAACCTATCATGGATATTTTATACCACAAGATACATAAGGAAGAGATTTCCTCGGAAGAAGGGTTCCATTCAATCGCCGTTATTGAAAAATTTGCTAATCAGAAGGCGGTAAATACCTTATTGAAACTTTTGGATGGTACAGAACATATGGTGGAAATAGAGGCTATAGAAGCTTTAAGACGACTTCACTGGGCAGACAATCATCTTATTATAAACGATCGATTTGTGATAGATATGGTTTTAGGGGAATGCCAGGTACACCAACATACCTTGTCGGTAATTCATTCACATATTATCCTTAATCACAAAGATTCCGGTCATATAAACGAAAACGCGGAGCTAATCGAGGCCCGTAATGGGTTGATGAATTTATTGGAACACCGAATAGATCGTCAGTTACAACGTATTTTTAAATTATTAGGGGTGAAGTACCCTCCGGAGGATATAGATCCTATATGGCATAATATTGTGCATGGAGAGGAAGAACAACGCATCAATGCGATTGAATTTCTTGATAATATTCTTCAGGCCCCTCTAAAAAGAGAATTAATTCCTGTTGCTGAGTCGTTTTTGACAACGACCATTACGGATGAAAAGATTAAAAAGCTCAATTTAAAAATCTTTAGTGAAATAGAATGTTATCACATTTTACTTGAGCGGAAGGACACGAAACTTAAAATTGCCGTTTTATATTTGATTGAGCAATCCGGAAATCCTAAATTCAAAAGCCTTGTGGAATTTGCATTAAAAGATACCAATGCAAAAGTTCAACACAAGGCTCAAGAAATCTTAGATTCTTATAAAATACTTACTCCCTAATAATTTTATCGATATTGGAAGCGAGGGATAGGTGGTCGTAAGCCGAATTTTTACGCAATACATTACTCATTAATACAACCATATAACAAGTATTATCAGGATGCTCTATGATGGCTACTGAATTCATAAAATTGTTCACGTTTCCTTTATACTTTCCGCATTCTTCTCCTTTTGAACGATCACATTTATATAAACTTCCTGATTTAAAATAAACGGCCGCATCTTTTAGGATTGGAGAAGCCGCATAACGAATACGTCGGTCGGTCATAAAAATAATTCGTTTCATTTCTAAACTGGTGCGTTGGTCAACGATTTTTCCTTGCTCCAAATTGATTAGAAATTTCATAAGACCATGCGACGTGCCAGAACTTCCTCCGGTTACAGGAACCAAGGATTTAGCACCGTGTGTAAAGAAGCTTCCTAAACGCCACTCATCTTTTGTGATTCCCAAGTTGCGTAATGGTGTATTTACCACATCATGACCAAGTTCTCCTAATTCTTTCTTTGGAGTGTTTTTAATGTAATCAAGCGCTTCTTGCTCTGTTAAGGTTGGGTATTTGTCACCAAATGCCGCCATTAATAAGGTTTCTCTCCAGCATACGCTTGCCGCTCCGTTGTTACTTACCGATACCATATGGTCAAGCCATTCAAAAAGCGAAAATTCGTCGTTCGCTTGTACCGTTCTTTTCACCTGTTTTTTAGTTTCCATATTATAAACAGGAATGGTGTGATGATCACCAACACCAAATTTACCGGCCTTTACACGTTTTGATTTTAGGAGTGCGATACGATCTTCAT
>JAHEMY010000149.1 GCA_024643425.1 Flavobacteriaceae bacterium | reverse complement strand
TGAAGTTGTTTCATGAGTTTAAGCCCGATTTATGCTTAAACCTGCACGATCAGCGAACAATCTATGGCGTGGGGACTTCATTCGTTCCTGCGACGATATCATTTCTTTCACCTGCTGCAAATACACAACGCAGTTTAACTCCCTCGAGAATTGAGGCAATGGCTGAGATTGCCAGGATAAATCAGTTTCTAGAGCCATATTGCCCTGGTGGTATTGGGCGTTATGATGACGGCTATAACGAAAATTGTGTGGGAGATCATTTTCAGGGATGCGGTATTCCCACTATTTTATTTGAAGCGGGTCATTTTTCCGGGGACTATGAACGAACCGTATCAAGAAAATTGGTCTTTTTCGCTCTTTGTGCTCTTTTTAATATTGTAAATACAGAAGCTTCAAATGATGAGGTTAAAGATTATTTGGCAATACCAGAAAACAATAAATTGTTACGCGACATTATTTTGAGGAATGTGAAATTAGAGGGAAGAATTCAAGATGTTGCAATTCAGTTCCAAGAATGTCTAAAGGAAGGTGCGATTCAATTTGAGCCTTTAATTGATGAAATTGGGAGTTTAGAAGCGCTTTCTGGTCACCGCGAAATTGATATAGAAGGGAATGAATTATTGATAAATTCTCACGAAAACGTTTTCGTTGGTGAAAAAATCGCAACGATTTGTTATAAAACTTCCAAAAAACCGATAAATATTTAATTTTTATTAAAGTTGGCGATTAGTTTCTTATTAACTTTGTGATAAATATATACGTATGGCAAAGTTTAAATTAGACGAAACGGATCATCAGATTTTGGATATGCTCATTGAGAATACCCGGACACCCTTCACAGATATCGCTAAAAATTTGAATATTTCAGCAGGGACGGTGCACGTAAGAGTAAAGAAAATGGAAGAAGCCGGAATTATTATCGGGTCTTCATTAACCTTGGATTATCGAAAATTAGGGTATTCCTTTATTGCTTATGTAGGTATTTTTCTTCAAAAAACGTCACAAACACAATTTGTCTTAGAACGGATCAACGATATTCCATTTGTGACAGTAGCGCATGTAACCACGGGAAAATTCAACATCTTTTGTAAAATTCGAGCAAAGGATACCAGTCATGCCAAGGAGATTATTTATAAAATAGATGATATTGAGGGCGTAACACGCACGGAGACTATGATTTCTTTAGAGGAAAGTATAAACGATAAAAAACGATTGATGCATTCAATTTTTCAAGAAATAAAATGATGCTGTCAAACGATGAATTTGCCCCATTCTATGCGGGTTATATTGAAAGTGCCGGAACCACAGATATTTTGTTAGGACTTGAAGAGGGATTAAAAAACGGCGCATTTTTTTTTAAAAACTTACCTGAAAACAAATGGGAGTATTGCTATGCTCCCGGGAAATGGACACCAAAGGAGTTGCTTTTGCATATCATCGATTCGGAGCGAGTATTTTCCTATCGCGCTATGGTCATTGCTCGTGCAGACAATGCAACCTTGGCCGGTTTTGACCAGGATGAATATGTAAAAAATTCTGATGCTAATAATAGAAAAGGGGAGGACCTGTTGAGTGAATTTATAATGGTACGTCAAGCGACAATGGCTTTGTTCAAAAGCTTTTCTGAAGAAATACTATCAAAAAAGGGAACTGCAAATGGTACTATGGTTTCTATTCGAGCCTTAGGGTTGATTATCAACGGACATGCGAATCATCATCTGAAAATCTTAGAAGAGCGTTACGTATAGTTAATCTAAGTCATCATCCTCTTCATCCTCGTCTTGGTCTTCATCTTCTTCATCCTCTTCATCCTCTTCGTCTAGATCCTCATCTGATTTTCGCTCCTTAGCTACTGAATCTATATCCTCTTCGTCTTCCTCTTCGGTTTCAAGATCACTTTCTAATTCGGCTTTTTCAGGTAGTTCACTGATTGGTTCAGTGAATTCTTCATCGTTGTAGTCGTCTTCATCAAAATTAGCCATTGATACTTCCAAACGAGCACTTACCTTCACCAGATAGATCGTATCGTCTGTTTTTACTTCTACAGCTTCGATAAGCTCATTCTTGGCGTTTCTAAAAGTAATGATCTGATCGTCATCATAACCATCAGGATATTTGGTAACTAGAAGAGATAAAATCTCCGGAGTTAATTTTTTATAATCGACAATGATACGCTTCATAGTTGGGGTGGTTGGAAAATCAAATATAAAATAAGTTTTTATTCAGCCCTAGAAAGTTCATAAAATTTAAACGCTTCAAAAATCTTTTTTTCGGGAACGCTACAATTCAACTTAGAGGTACCAATGTCCGTTAAAAGAACGAACTGTACTTTCCCATGACTATTCTTCTTGTCGTAAATTAATAATTTAATAATCTCCTTGATGTCGGTAGGTGAGAATTGGTGCTTGCCATAGCGCGATACAATTTCTTGGGAATAAAGGGTGCATTTTTCCTTTGGAAAGGAGGAGAGTTCTGTAGATAAATACAAAGCTAAAATCATCCCGATGGCGATGGCCTCGCCATGCAATAGAGGTGGATTGTTCGGCTTTTCTAAAAAGTAAGATTCAATAGCATGGCCAAGGGTATGGCCAAAATTTAAAGTTTTTCTTATCCCTTTCTCGGTGGGGTCAATCGAAATAATTTTATCCTTAATTAAAATCGATTCCCAAATAAGTTGTGCCGATTCATTTTTTGCATCAGCATTAAAATCGAGGCTTCGCATTAAATAGTCTTCAGAATCAATGAAACCGTGTTTTATCATTTCAGCAATGCCGGAACGCAAATGTGCTTGGGGTAGGCTATTTAGGAAATATGTATCAACAATTACCGCGTTTGGGTTTTTAATAACACCAATCTGATTTTTCAGATTTCCCAAATCCACGCCATTTTTTCCTCCCACAGAGGCATCAACCATGGCTAGCAGGGAAGTGGGAATATTGATAAAAGAAATTCCTCTTTGATACGTGCAGGCCACAAATCCTCCTAAATCGGTTACCACACCGCCACCTAAATTGACAAGAATACTTTTGCGGTCGGCTCCCTTTTGTGATAATTCATTCCACACATGAAGACACGTATGGATGTTTTTATGAACCTCTCCTGTAGGAATTACGATTAATTCGTAAGAACTTAGGGTTGAATGTTGGTCAAAATAAGGAAGGCAGTACTCTTTAGTGTTCTTATCAACAAGGACAAAAACTTTTGAAGGGTTTAATAAACTGACCAGTTCCGAAAATCGTTTCCAAGCCCCCTCATTACAATATACAGAACCATTTTCCTTAATAATTTCTTTCATTCCAATTTTACTTGTATTCTTCACTTCAAATCTAACTATATTTGTGTTTATAATCTGTTCTATGACCACAAAACGTTTTTTCGAGGATACTGAAGTCGCTTTTAAATTGAAGTCGGATGCTCAATTAGAGCGAGCGTATTTTTTATTCAAAATGATTGCTAATGAGCCCTTAGTGAAGATGGGGACTGCGGTAACCAAATTTGCATTGAATGTACATTTGCCGGTTGAAGGGTTAATAAGATCTACGGTTTTCGATCATTTTTGCGGTGGTGTGAATGAGAAAGATTGCATGCCGGTGGTCGATCAATTAATGGAGGCAGGGGTGTATTCTGTCTTGGATTATTCCGTAGAAGGGAAGGAGGAGGCTGCTCAATTTGATGCAACATTAGCGAAAGTTATTGAACTTACTCAATTCGCCGAAAAGAAGCCTGCCATGCCTTTTTCTGTATTTAAACCAACGGGATTAGGTCGACTAAAAATTTGGGAGAAGGTTACTAGTGGGAAAGATTTAGATGCTGTTGAAACTGCCCAGTGGTTGCGAATTCAAGAACGATATGAAAGCATTTGTAAAGAAGCTTTTGATAAAAATATTCAATTGCTCATTGACGCGGAAGAAACCTGGATGCAGGATGCCGCGGACGAGCTTTGTGAACATATGATGGAAAAATATAACAGACAAAAGTCGGTTGTATTTAACACCTTGCAATGTTATCGCTGGGATCGTTTGGATTACTTAAAGTCTATACATGAAAGAGCAAAGTCAAAGGGGTATCGACTTGGTTTCAAAGTGGTTCGAGGTGCGTATATGGAAAAAGAAAATGATCGTGCTGAAGACTTAGGGTATCCTACACCTATTTGTGGAAGTAAAATGGAAACCGATCAGCATTTTAACAGTGTGGTGACATACATTCTTGAGCATTTGGATGATATTTCACTCTTTTTGGGATCGCATAATGAAGAAAGCACTTATTTAGCTATCGAGGAAATGGAACGATTGGGAATTGCACATAACGATCCAAGAGTATGGTTCGGACAGTTGTATGGCATGAGTGATCATATCACCAATAATTTAGCTAATCAAGGATATAATGTTGCCAAATATATTCCCTTTGGTCCTGTTAAAGATGTGATGCCCTATTTAATTCGTCGAGCGGAAGAAAACACTTCCGTTGCGGGACAAACGAGTCGAGAATTGGATTTGTTGAAAAAGGAGCGTAAACGCAGAAATTTATGACCGCATTCTCGTAAATCTGCTTATTTCTAGGCTAAGTTGTCTAATCAACCCCTCTTGGGTGGCCTATAATTTATAAATTCACATTATAAAATTAGCTTTTAATAAATTGAAAACCAATGATTTATAGCAAATATACGGCCATTGGCCATATATGCTTTTGTCGTGTTTGTGGAATTTTTAATTTTGACTGAAAGAATTCATCAATACATGAAACGACCCTTACTCTTTGTTATTTATTTTGTTTGCACGCTTTCAAGCTTTGCGCAAATTCCTAGCCACGAATATTTAAACAGTTTACAATATGAAGAGCTGTTAAGTTTGTTTAACGATTACAGCAACGATTCACT
>JAHEMY010000148.1 GCA_024643425.1 Flavobacteriaceae bacterium | reverse complement strand
TCCCGTGTTTCAAAGGGATGAAGCTAAATTTATACTGGGTATTGTAGAGTGTTTCTAAACGTTCAATGGTATTTTTGATTCCTGTTCCGTAATTGATGGTTGCGTTTTTATCAAACGTCTTCCCATTGTTTTCAATGCGCAGGATTAACTTTTTATTTTTTTTATAAGCTTCAATCTTTACTTCTAAATGAGTATGATCTGAAGAGTATCCATGTTTTATTGAATTTTCAACGACAGGCTGGGTAATCAAACTTGGAACCATCGCCTTTTGCACTTCATCGTCAACATCTATGTGAATTGTGAGATGATCTGAGAAGCGGATTAGCATTATATCATTATACTTTTTTAGAATATCCAATTCCCTGTCAAGGGGGAGACGATCTTCTTGTTTTATAAACATTATTTCTCGCAATAAGTCGCCAAGTGACGAGATCATATCCTGTGCTTTGCCAGGATTTATTTTAATAAGCGATGAAATACTGTGAAGCGTATTAAATAAAAAATGGGGGTTCAATTGTGCCTTCAGCATTTCTAACTTCACGTTGGTTAATTGCTGAGAGATCTGTGTTTTTTGTAATTCAATTTTCATGTTTTGATTGATGTAGTAATAGCAATAAATAATACCTACAAAGCCCACATAGCCTAAGAAATGTAGGTTGGAATTTGAAACCATATCGATAAAAAATCGATCCCAAGTCATGGTTTCTAGCGCTCGCTTATGGGTGATTATATGGTAGGAATAGAAAAAAGCATAGATGACGAGAATGTATATGAATGAGAGTATCAAATGAATGAAGAGCACATATTTCCAATGAAATTTGCGATCTAATAAATATTTTGTGATCATGATAATCAGCACAATAGTAGGTGGCATCACAAACAGGTTTGCAATGAGATTATCAAATAGCAATTGATTCCAAGGGATTTTTAAGTAGGCTTCAACTCCATAGAGTTTTAAAAAAACACCTTTAAAGGTAGAATACAGCAAATAAATGAGGGCATATGCAAAGAGAATGAAGAATAAATTTTTATCGATATACTTTTTCATTTCCTCAAACCAATTTGCGTTAAGAATTCTTTCTTATAACTTTTACTGACCCTGAATTGCTTCATATCTTTCATTCTTACATCGACTTCTCCATAATTAGAATTAATCAACTCCTTAATGAATTCTAGATTAATAATCGTGGATCTATGAATTCTAAAGAATTGACGATCCGACAATTCGGTCATAATATTCGAAATCGAATTTCGAAGCACATATTTATTGTCTTCAGTAAAAAGTTCTATGTAGCTGTTTGACGCTGTGATATAGATAATATCCTCAGTATTGAGGAAGGTAGTTTTGTTTTTTAAAGGTACCGGAATAGTCTTCGGCAATTTTGAAGACTGCTCAGGTTTAGGTTGCATATACTCAAGAAGCGACTGAATCTTTTGTTGCAAGTAGTCGGTATCGGAGGTTTTAAAATTTTCAATCACCTTGTTGATCGATTTGTAAAACCGATCTTCATTAAAGGGTTTCAATAGATAGTCAAAGGCAAAATAATCGAAAGCCTTTAGGGAAAAAGTATCAAAAGCGGTTGCAAAAATAACCACCGGGAAATTGACGGTAATCTCTTCAAGGACATCAAACCCGGTCATATCCTTTAGTTGAATGTCAAGAAAAATAAGATCCGGATTAAATTTATTGATCATTTGAATGGCACTTCTTCCGGTGCCGCATTCCCCGATTATGTCAAATTCAGATCTTGGGCGGAGCATCTGAGAAATCATAGACCTTGCCAAGGGTTCATCGTCAATAATTAAGGTTGAAATTTTCATGATAAAACTAAATAAGTCACAATTTCTCTGTGGAATTGAGTTCAATTTATATAAAAATTAGCAACAAAGCAGCCACTTTTTTGTCAGGATTTTAGGTAAAAGTGATTCGCAACATTATTTAGGGGATTAACCACAAAAAAGTGGCGGCTAACCCCAAACTTTTATTACGAGAGAAGGGTCGAGCCTATATTTGAGCATCAATCAAAATTTTGTTGCGGTTGAAGTTGGCGGAATTAAACTAAAAAAGCCATTGATTTCCAAAGCCTCATTCTGCAATGATTAACACTAATCTAAATCAAACAATTATGAAAACCATTTACACAATCGCATTGGCATTTTTAACCTTTTGCACGAATGCACAAACTGTTACGACTTATCTGAATTCTGAAGATGCAAATGTCGATGACGCCATGGCCTTAGATTCTCAAGGAAACTTATACGGATCTACTTTTTATGGGGGAACCGTTTACAAGATTACACCCGACGGCACTTCCTCACCCTTTATTACCGGATTGTCTTACGCCAATGGACTTGCAGTCGATTCAGGAGATCATGTTTTTGTCTGTGACTACGGAAATGCTTCCATAAAGAAATACGACAACGACGGAAATCTGTTGCATTCATACCCCTTAGGAGATGCTTATCCCTCTGGATTAATTAAAGCGTACAAGAGTGACAACATGGTTTACACCGATGTTTGGAACAATAGCGTTAACGAATTAGCTGCAGATGGCTCTATCACAGTTTTATATGAAGGAGGACCCTTAAACATTCCTGTTGGCCTTGCTTACGGTCCGGGTGGTGACTTGTATATTGGAAATTATATCGGAAGAGAGATTTATCGATTGCCACGAAAAGGAGGGGATTTAGAATATGTGGCTACCGTGCCGGCGCCAAATAATAGTGTTCCGTATTTAGCCTTCATCGCATACGCTCAAGGATTCTTGTATGGAACCGTTTACGGCGAACATAAAATCTATAAGATCGATCCTCGTCATGTGGATGATGTTGAAATCTATTCTGGAAGTGTTTACGGGGATGACGATGGGAACATCTCAGAAGCGACCTATGCGTATCCTTCTGGTATTATCGCAAATGAATCTGGAAATACAATGTATATATCGGAGTACAGTTACTATGGGAACATTCGCAAAATCACTAACGGTAATGGACTAGAGAATAAGAGCCTTCCCGCATTTGACATTCAGACCTATCCTAATCCGGCATCGGATGTATTGAATATAGCCTTAAAAAACACAACAGAAGACGTACAAGTTGATGTTCGATTATTTAATATTTTAAATGGACAATTGGCTCTTCATCAGCCAAACGCAACTATTTCGGGAACCTATACCATTTCTTTAGTCGGTTTGAGAAGTGGATTGTATGAGCTAGTCGTTTCAAATAAAGACTTTTCAGAGACCGAAACGATTCTTATAAAACAATAATAGATTGAGTTAATACAAAGCAAGGAATACCCTAAATAGTGAATCGTTCCATCGATAGCGAAAGTTGTTGTTGGAGCGATTTTTTTAATTGTATATTTCTTTTCCATCTAGTTTTTGAGATGGAATTAGCCTCTTAAAATTTCATGAGTGCTTAATTGTTAGTTGAAAGTGCGTATTGTATCTTTGCCATTCAAAATTTAAAATCATTTTTATGAGCACCTATGATGTTGCTATTATTGGTTCAGGTCCCGGAGGATACGTTGCAGCGATTCGTTGCGCCCAGTTAGGGATGAAAACTGCCATCATTGAAAAATATAACACCTTAGGAGGAACCTGTTTGAATGTTGGGTGTATTCCTTCTAAAGCCCTTTTAGATTCTTCGCATCATTATGAAGATGCCATCAAGCATTTTGAAGAACACGGTATTGAAATTCCAGGAGAAGTAAAGATCAACTTTAAGAAAATGATCGAACGCAAAGCTTCTGTGGTAGAGCAAACCACCAAAGGAATCGATTTCTTGATGAATAAGAATAAAATCGATGTATTTACAGGAATGGGCTCATTCAAAGATGCTACTCACATCGAGATAAAAGGGGAGAAGACCCAAACCATTGAAGCAAAAAACACCATTATTGCTACGGGAAGTAAGCCTTCATCGTTGCCCTTCATCAAAGTAGATAAAGAACGAGTGATTACCTCAACAGAAGCCCTAAGCCTATCTGAAATCCCAAAACACATGATTGTAATTGGTGGTGGCGTTATTGGCTTAGAATTAGGTCAAGTATATCGCCGATTAGGGGCCGAGGTCTCAGTGGTAGAGTATATGGACCGAATCATTCCAACCATGGATGGGGCGCAGAGTAAAGAACTCATGAAAGTGATGAAAAAACAAGGCGTTAAATTCTTCCTTTCACATAAAGTTTCAGCCGTGGATCGCAAAGGAACTAAGGTGACCGTAAAAGCGACCGATAAAAAAGGAGAAGAAGTATCTTTTGAAGGAGATTATTGTTTGGTTTCCGTAGGACGAAGGGCTTATACAGACGGACTTAATTTAGATAAAGCAGGAGTGAAGGCGAACGAACGCGGACAAATTGCCGTGAACGACCACCTTCAAACCAATGTATCGAATATTTATGCCATTGGTGATGTAATTCGTGGCGCAATGTTAGCCCATAAGGCGGAAGAAGAAGGTGTGATGGCGGCAGAGATTCTAGCCGGTCAAAAGCCCCATATCGATTATAATTTAATTCCTGGAGTGGTTTATACGTGGCCGGAAGTAGCCTCTGTTGGAAAAACAGAAGAGCAACTAAAAGAAGCAGGAGTTTCGTTTAAGAGCGGGCAATTTCCAATGCGAGCGTTAGGAAGAAGTCGTGCGAGTGGTGACACCGACGGATTTGTAAAAATATTGAGCGACGCAGGAACCGATGAGATTTTGGGAGTGCATATGGTAGGGGCCCGAGTAGCCGACTTAATTTCAGAGGCAGTTACAGCCATGGAATTTAGAGCGAGTGCAGAGGATTTGGCTCGCATGAGCCATGCGCATCCCACCTATGCTGAAGCGGTGAAAGAAGCAGCTTTGGCGGCAACCGAGAATCGTCCATTGCATATATAAA
>JAHEMY010000147.1 GCA_024643425.1 Flavobacteriaceae bacterium | reverse complement strand
ATCGGAAAGTCATCTGGATTTTCTAAAGAAAAAACTATAAAATCCAGATGACAACCACCCACACAAGTGGGCTCCAATTAAGAATAAATACACTTTGTAGCTATAGGTTTTCATTGCGACAAACGCAAAGCCCTAACAATTTTGTGGTTTTATTTTACAAAATTGTTAGGGCAACCACTCACACAAGTGGTAAATACACCAACAAAAAAACCCATCCGTTTCGGATGGGTTTTTTCTTGTTGGCCCACTAGGGCTCGAACCTAGACTCTTCTGGACCAAAACCAGACGTGTTGCCAGTTACACCATGGGCCAATACCATAATGTGGGCGCAAATTTAATACAAAGTTTGGGTTGCACAAATAAAATTCTTAGAAAATATTTCACCCATTACATCGTTAGCATTTTTTTGACAGCCCCCTAAATATATTATTGTTAAATTCGCCTCAATAAAATAAACTCTTTTCATGAGCAATTTCAACTTCAGTAAATGGAATAAAATTACCGGATGGTTCGTATTCGCAGTGGCTTTAATTACCTACTGGCTCACTGTAGAACCCACTGTAAGTTTCTGGGATGCAGGAGAATATATCACCACAGCAAGCAACCTTGAAGTAGGTCACCCCCCCGGAGCACCCCTCTATCAAATTATGGGTGCATTCTTTTCGATTTTTGCCATGGATCCCTCCAGCATCGCTCTTACCATTAATTTAATGTCGGTTTTTGCAAGTGCCTTTACCATTTTATTTATGTTTTGGTCACTTACGATGCTGTTAACGAATGTAATTTCAAATCATTCTGAAATTACCAAAAATACCGCAATCGCCATTCTGGGAAGCTCCGCCGTTGGAGCGCTTACCTTCACTTTTACTGACAGTTTTTGGTTTTCGGCCGTCGAAGCAGAGGTTTACGCTTCGGCAGCATGCATCATGTCCATTCTTTTTTACAGTGGACTTCGATGGGAACGAGAAATGTTTACCTACCGCGGAAATCGATGGTTGGTGCTCATTTCATTTATTGTAGGGCTCTCTTTTGGAGTTCACTTTATGGGGCTGCTTACTATTCCTGCCATTGGTTTTCTATACTTCTTCAAAAAATATCCAAAAGTGACTGTAAAGAATTTCATCATTGCCAATGTGGTTGTGGTCTCAATCTTACTGTTCATCTTTAAATTACTCCTTCCGATGACCCTGCGCTTTTTTAGTGCTTCTGAACTGTTCTTCGTTAATACCATCCGGTTACCTTTCAATTCAGGGACTTTCATTGCAGGATTATTGTTTATTGCCTTGTTCTACTTCGGATTAAAATATACCAAGAAAAAAAGCTTTGTCGATGCGAATACCCTTATCCTGTGCATCCTATTCATTTTCGTTGGATTTTCAAGTTGGTTGATGCTTCCTGTTCGCGCCAATGCCGGAACGGTGATTAATGAAAACAATCCCAACAACGCCCGCGAATTGCTCGCATACTACAATCGAGAGCAATATCCGGAAACACATTTATTCTACGGACCTCAATTTACAGAAGCCTATGTGGGCTTAGACCCACAAAATCCGTACAAGGATGACAAGCCTAAATACGAAAAGGATGAAGTCGCAGGAAAGTATATCGTAGTCAACGAATGGAAGAATGCCGGTCAGAATACCGACGATGCTCAAAAAGCATTCCTGCCGCGAATGTGGAGTATGGAGCATGCTGCCAACTACCTAACTTTTACAGACGGACTCGAATTTGGAATTAAACGAGAATACCGCAACGAAAAACGACTCATAGAAGAAGTTTCCAAATTCAAGGAAGCGCATGCCAATGGGCTAGTAGACGGCGAAGAATACCACGATTTCCTGAACCGCTTCGGAGCTTTTCTAGATATTAAAAAGCCATCCTTTGTGGACAATATGGCCTTTATGTTTGTGCACCAGTTCAGTTATATGTATTGGCGCTATTTCATGTGGAATTTCGTTGGAAGACAAAACGATGTGCAAGGCCAAGGAGGAAACCTCAATGGAAATTGGATTAGCGGAATTCCTTTTGTTGATGAATGGCACCTCGGTTCTCAAGAGAATTTACCTTCCGACTTAAAAGACAACAAAGCACGAAATACGTATTATTTCTTACCCCTAATTTTAGGGGTCCTGGGAATGGTCTTTCATGCGAAACAAGACAAAAAAGGCTTCTGGGTACTAATGGTATTCTTTTTATTTACCGGATTAGCCCTAAAAGTATACCTCAACGAACGACCTTACGAACCTAGAGAACGTGATTATGCGGTGGTTGGTTCGTTTTATGTATTTGCCATTTGGATTGGATTTGGGGTTTATGCCTTATTCGAATTGGCAAAAGAATACCTCCAACCTAAACTTGCACTTCCTATTGTTCTAGCAGCAGCAACCCTCGCTGGACCAGTATTATTGGCAAGTCAAAACTGGGACGACCACGATCGCTCAGGCCGCTATACCGCCGATTCGATGGGACGAATGTACCTTGATTCATGTGATCCAAATGCGATTCTATTTACCATTGGTGATAACGACACCTTTGCATTATGGTACCAGCAGAACATAAAACAATACCGTCAGGACGTGCGGGTTGTAAACACCAGTTTATTCCAAACAGATTGGTACATTGACGATATGAAGAAGAAGGCTTTCAGCAGTGATCCTATACCTTCTCAATTAAAACACGAGCAATACCGCTATGGAGTGCGCGATGTAATTGCTTTTCAGGAAACAGTGCAGGATACCGTCGATATTAAAACCTGGATGGACTGGGTGGCCAGTGAAAACCCACGCACCAAAGTGGAGCTTAGCAGTGGCATGTTTATAAATTCCTTCCCTTCCAAAATTATTCGAATTCCGGTAGATAAGGAAGCGGTGCTTAAAAATGGAATTGTAGAACCTAAAGATGCTGACAAGATTGTACCCTACATCGATATTACGTTAAAAGGAGACTTTGTTTATAAGAATCGAATGCTAATGCTTGACATTATTGCCAATAACGATTGGTCCCGTCCAATTTATTTCAGTGGTGGTGCATTTGGCGATGACGACTATTTATGGATGAAGGACTATTTGCAACTGGACGGCGTGGTGTACAAATTAGTTCCTATTAGAACAAAATTAGATCCTAGAAACCCCTTTGAAATGGGCCGCATCGATGAAGATAAGATGTACGACATCGTAATGAGTTGGGATTGGGGAAATAGTGGGAATCCGGACATTTACCACGACACAGAAACCCGCCGAAACGGAATTACCTATCGAAGCAACCTTGCCCGTTTGGCCGATAAACTTATCCAAAAAGGAAAAGACAAAAAAGCAGAAGCGATTTTGGACCTGGCCATGGAAAAAATGCCGGTGAAGTATTTTGAATATTACACCCTGCTAGAACCTTTTGTGTTAAGTTATTACGAGTTAGAACTTCCGGAAAAGGCTCGAATGGTATTTGAACAAACTTCCGCAAAACATGCAGAGTCCCTGGCTTTTTACGGTAGTATGTCCATGCAAGAACAAATGGATAATTTGCAAGATATTTATTCGAAGATGAATCAGTATGAAAGCCTTGTAGAGATTGTATACGCTTTTGACACAGATGAATACTACCAAGAGCAAAAGCAGATCTTTATGAACTACTTACAGCCCTTTAGCGGAATGTTTACTCGTCTAGGAATGGACATTAATGAAGAGTTTTTACAAAAAGAGTTGAAAGTGGATCCTGTGATCGATTCATTGTTAAACGATAGCTTACCCGAATAGGGATGAAGTTCTACGTGCCCAAAACGCCCAAATTTGTTCCTTGGTTATTTCCAAAACGAATTTGGGCGTTTTCACGTAATAATCCTTCTGTATATTTAACCTTCGACGATGGTCCAATTCCCGAAATAACTCCCTGGGTTTTGGATGTCTTAAAACAACACGGAGCAAAAGCAACTTTTTTCTGCATTGGTGACAATGTGCGAAAATATCCTGAAATCTTTAATCGCATTAAGGAGGGGGGGCATACTGTCGGGAATCATACTTTTAATCACCTTCGGGGAACTACTACAGAACTTAAGGTTTATTTAGAAAATGTAAGTGCCTTCGACAAGGAAGCTGGACAACAAACTGTACTGTTTCGACCCCCTTATGGACGCATCACACAGAAGCAGGCAAAAGCGCTTCAACAGAAAGGGTATCAACTGGTCATGTGGGACGTATTGGCCTATGATTGGGATGCAAAGGTTTCAGAAGAAACATGCCTTCAAAATGTACTCAATAATATTCAAGCGGGGAGTATTGTGGTATTTCACGATAGCTTGAAAGCTTCAAAAAATATGAAATTCGCGCTTCCAAGGGTTTTGGAATTTATCAAAAGTAAAGGATGGAAGTGTGAAGTAATTAGCCCGAGAAGCTATTAAACAAATTCTTTCACAAGCCCAATAAGAGTGTTTGCGTCTTGCTCACCGCTTTGCCGCCATTTCATCTCACCATCTTTATAGATCATTAGCGTAGGAAGGCCCTTCACGCGCAATGCTTCTGAAAGCTCATGGTTTTTTTCGATGTCAATTTTTATGACGCGAGCTTTATCTCCTAAGGCTGCGGCCACATCACGAAGTACAGGATGCATATCTTGGCAAGCTTGATCCCATTCTGCATAAAAATCGAGCAGAACCGGGATATGAGTTTCTATTAATTCCCCAAATTTTGACATAGGTTGGAATTGAATTTAACAAATGCTAATTACAAATATAACATTTCCCGTCAATTATGCGCTATTTCGACGTTTTTTAAGCTGTATCACCGATACTTCAGGCCAGATTCCTACCCGTCCTGGATATCCTAAAAATCCAAAGCCACGATTCACATTGATATACTTCCCAAATTCTTCGTAAATCCCCGCCCAATGTTCGTACCTGTATTTTACGGGACTCCATCGGAACCAGCCAGGAATTTCAATGCCAAATTGCATTCCGTG
>JAHEMY010000146.1 GCA_024643425.1 Flavobacteriaceae bacterium | reverse complement strand
TGCTGGCGCAAATATCAGCGAAACCTTCCCTACCCTAACTCATTGGATTTGGAAAGCTAGAGATCGCGGAGCCAAATTAATCGTTATTGACCCAAGAATGATTCCTTTGTCCAGAACTTCTGATTTACACCTTGATGTTAGACCCGGAACCGATTCTGCCTTATACGGAGCAATGCTAAAATATTTAGTGGACCACGACATGTTAGATCATGATTTTATAGACAATTATACTTCAGGATTTGATGTTACTTTGGACGCTGTAAAAGATTATACGTTAGAATGGGCGGAGGAAGTTACTGGAATTAAAAAAGAAAAAATAAAAGAAGCTGCCGAACTATGGGGTAAAGCCAAAACCAGTTTCTTACTACATGCTCGTGGCATCGAACACCATTCAAAAGGAGTTGACAATGTTGTAGGCTGCATAAACTTAGTCTTGGCAACTGGACGTATTGGAAAACCATATTGCGGTTACGGCACAATTACAGGTCAAGGAAACGGTCAGGGTGGTAGAGAGCACGGTCATAAATGTGATCAATTACCAGGTAATCGTGATATCGAAAATCCAGAACACCGTAAATATATTTCGGAAGTTTGGGGAATTAATGAGCCCGATTTACCAGGAAAAGGCTTATCTGCTTATGAAATAATTGAAGCCATTCATCGTGGAGAAATTAAAGGATTAATATCGCTTTGTTTCAACCCGTTGGTATCTTTACCAAACAGCAATTATGTACGTGAAGCTTTAGAAAAATTAGAATATTACGTATGTATTGACTTTTTCTTGAACGAAACGGCACGTCATGCAGATATAATTCTCGCTGGTTCCTTGCAAGAGGAAGAAGAAGGAACAACAACCTCAGCAGAAGGTCGTGTAATACGCATTCGTCAAGCGGTAACACCTCCTGGAGATGCAAGAACGGATACTTCTATTATTTTGGAATTAGCGAAACGTTTGGGTGTTGAAGATAAATTTACATACGAAAACAGTGAAGCTGTTTTCAACGAATTACGTATTGCTTCTAAAGGAGGAACAGCAGATTACAATGGAATAACCTATAAAAAAATAGAGGACAACATGGGTGTATTTTGGCCATGTCCAACCGAAGATCACCCTGGAACACCCCGTCTTTGGGAAGATAAAAAGTTTAAAACTCCTGACGGAAAAGCGCATTTTAACCCTGCTCCTTACAAGCTACCAGGTGAAAGTCCTGATGCTGATTACCCAGTCATTTTGACCACAGGTCGTGTGGTTTCCCAATATTTAAGTGGAACGCAAACCCGTAGAATTGGAAAACTAGTCGATCAATACCCAGAGCCTTTATTAGAAATTCATCCTAATTTAGCCAAACAATATGGCATTCAGCAAAGAGAATTAGTTAAAGTTTCTACTCGACGAGGAGAAGGAACCTTTCCAGCTAATATCGTTGAAACCATCAGAGAAGATACTGTTTTTATTCCGTATCACTGGTCAGGAAAGAAATCAGCAAACCAATTGACAATTGACACTTTAGACCCAATTTCTAAAATACCCGAATTTAAAGTCTGTGCTTGTCATTTAGAACCACTAAAAGAAATTGCCGCTCCTTCAAATGAATCGAAGGCTTATGCTAGTGTTTAATCCAAAAAAAAGAAAACAAAAAAATGAATTATACTAGTTTTAATACCAACGAAGAATTTTTTGTAGATATGCAACGTTGCATTGGCTGTAAAGCTTGTGAATTAGCATGTGCAGAATGTGAAACAAATGGGCAAGAATCGATGATTCATGTTAATTATGTAGACCGTGCCGCTACAGTTCAAACTACGGTTCAGGTGTGTATGCACTGTGAAGACCCCGTTTGTGCTAATGTTTGTCCTGCCGATGCCATATCGAAAGACGAATTCGGAATTGTACATACTGCCAATACAGAAAGATGTATTGGTTGCTCGAATTGTGTTTTAGCCTGTCCCTTTGGTGTACCCAAAAAAGAAGAAAACTACGATTTGATGATGAAGTGTACCATGTGTTATGACCGAACGAGTGTGGGTAAAAAACCAATGTGTGCTACCGTTTGTCCTAGTGGTGCTTTATTCTTTGGTACTAAAGCCGAAATCGAAGAAATGCGTCCGAATAGTACACCGGTAAATAGTTTTGTTTTTGGTAAAGAAATCGTGAATACCAAAGTAAATATTATGATGCCAAAAGGCAGTACTGAATTGATTATATATTAGTTATTAAAGAAAATCATAAAAGTTGTTGATACAACTTTTAACTTAAAACTCTAAAAAATGTCAAGAGAAGATAATCTAAATAAAAACTGGAAAAAAGACTTCCCTATTTTAAAACAAGAAGCAACACAGGTAAGTCGTAGAGATTTTGCCAAGTTTTTGACCTTAGTTTCGGGAGGTTTGATGGTAGGAAGTGGCTTGGTAGCCGCCAAAGCACATTTGATGCCGAAAGAAGAAGTTGCTGGAGAGCATTTTGTTTGCAAAAAAGACGAAGTGCCTTTGGGTGGAACACGTGGTTTTGTGATTGAAGGAAGTACCATCCCCTACATATTAATACATTTGGAAACTGGCGAGTTCAAAGCATACGAACAGAAATGTACCCACCTTTCATGTTCTGTTTTTTACAAGCCAGGAACCGGAATTATTCATTGCCCTTGTCACGAAGGTTCATTTGACGCTAAAACAGGAGCTGTGTTGGCCGGCCCACCACCTAGAGCGTTGCCAAAACTAGAAGTCTTTTATAAAGACAATGATATCTATGTGAAAGCTGCAGTTGAAAATACATTAAGTTAAAAAACGAGAATCTAAAAAAACAATTGCTATGAGTAATTTCAGAAAAAGTCAGAACCAAGCTAACCCTAACAAACTGAATAACATCTTGTCTACCTTGATATTCATATTAGTATTCAATGTGAGTATTCAAATATGGTTGTTGTATGCTGCATTAAATAATGCTTTGGACAATCATAAAGAGATTTTAATTCCAGCTTTTATAGCTTCCCTCGTATTGTTTTTAATTGGTTTCGGTTGGCTATATTATTTACCTAAAGGAAATTTCAAAAGATAGCAAAATATTAATAATAGAAAGTAATATTGAAAATTTGTAACATAACCCGTTGGGTGAAATTTTACATATTTATAAATGACAAAAGGAACTCCATCACGAAGTTCCTTTTTTATATAGTATTGATTTAATAAATCAGAAATTACCCCACCAATTCCACTACTTTACTTTCACCATCAACAGCTACTTTAGTCAGGCCGTGTTTTGATAAACCTTTCATAGCGGTATCCCATTTTTTACCGCTTAAATTAGCTTTTATTTTTAACTCAACTAATTCCACTTTATTTTCGTTAGCTTTCAAAAGATCAATGATGAATTTCTCTTCGTCAGTCAATTCCACTGTGATTTTTTTCTCCGGTCTCATTTGCGGGAACAACAACACCTCTTGAATCGAAGCATTATTCGTCAAGAACATCATCAAACGATCCATTCCAATACCTAAACCAGATGTTGGTGGCATTCCGTATTCTAAAGCTCTCAAGAAATCCTCGTCGATAATTCCGTTTGCTTCATCATCTCCTTTGGCAGCCAAACGCATTTGGTCTTCAAAACGTTCTCTTTGGTCAATTGGGTCATTTAGTTCCGAGTAAGCATTGGCAACCTCTTTACCACAAACCATCAATTCAAAACGCTCCGTCAATTCAGGATTGTCACGGTGTTCTTTACACAATGGAGACATTTCTTTTGGATAATCAGTAATGAATGTTGGTTGAATATAATTTCCTTCACATTTCGCTCCAAAAATCTCATCAATCAATTTTCCTTTCCCCATCGTGGCATCCACTTCGATTCCCATTCCTTTAGCGGCCTCATACAATTCAGCTTCGCTTTTTCCAGAAATATCAAAACCAGTAAAATGTTTGATAGAATCGGTCATTGTTACACGAGCATAGGGTGCCTTAAAACTAATTTGGTGTTCCCCAAAAGTCGCATCGCTAGTCCCATTTACGCCAATAGCGCAATGTTCTAACAAAGACTCCGTAAATTCCATCATCCAGTTGTAGTCTTTGTAGGCTACATATATTTCCATAGCGGTAAATTCTGGGTTGTGCGTACGATCCATTCCTTCGTTACGGAAGTTTTTCGAAAATTCATACACACCATCAAAACCACCTACAATCAATCTTTTTAAATACAACTCATTTGCAATACGCATGTACAACGGAATGTCAAGCGAGTTATGGTGCGTAATAAACGGACGCGCTGCAGCTCCACCTGGAATAGCTTGTAAAACTGGTGTTTCTACTTCCAAATATCCAGCATCGTTAAAGAAACCACGCATGGCATTGAATAGTTTCGTTCTTTTAATAAAGGTGTCTTTCACGTTTTGGTTCACCGTCAAATCTACATAACGCATACGGTAACGCAACTCGGCATCATTGAAAGCATCGTGTACTTTTCCGTCCTCATCTACTTTTGGCAATGGCAACGGACGTAACGTTTTACTCAAGAAAGTAAATCCGCTCACACGAATACATTTCGCACCAACTTGCGTAGTAAACAACTCTCCTTCAATACCAATAAAATCCCCTAAATCGGTTAATTTTTTGAATACTTGGTTGTATAAAGTTTTATCCTCTTCCACACACAAAACATCGCGATTCACGTACAATTGAATACGTCCTTCGCTATCTTGTAATTCGGCAAAACAAGCTTTTCCTTGATCTCTCACACTCATCAAACGCCCCGCTACAATCACCTTTTTACCCTCTTCAAAAGATTCTTTGATCTGCTTCGAAGTATGATTTACAGGAAAAAGGTTCGCGGGATAAGGATTGATTCCTAAGTTGCGCAAGGCTTGAAGTTTTTCTCTTCGGATGATTTCTTGTTCTGATAATGCCATTGTATTCTGATTTTTAAGTCTGCAAAGATAGTCAAATTTGAAAATGTGGCAATTTGAAAATTTGAAAATGATTTTTAGTTT
>JAHEMY010000003.1 GCA_024643425.1 Flavobacteriaceae bacterium | reverse complement strand
GGCAGCAACCAAATCGTTCTGAACATCCAACGCATTTACATCCCTGTCAAATCGAACAGTATAAGTACGACCTCCAACAAAATCAATTCCCTGATTCAATCCATTGGTAAACAATGAGAACAAACTAATTGAAACCAAAATACCGGAGATGATATACGCTACTTTACGCTTCCTTAAGAAGTTAATATTTACGTTCTTGAATAAGTTTTTTGTAAAGGAAGTAGAACAAGTCAATGATTTACCGTTTTTGGTATACCCATCAATAAACAATCGAGTAATAAAGATTGCTGTGAACAAAGACGTACAAATACCAATTAATAAGGTAGTTGCGAAACCTTGAATCGGACCTGTTCCGAAGATTAATAAGATAATCCCTGTGAGCCCTGTAGTTATGTTCGCATCCAAGATTGAAGATAATGCATTGTTGAAACCATCATTAATGGAATCACGCTGCGATTTACCTTTATCCAATTCTTCTCGAATACGTTCAAAGATAAGCACGTTAGCATCCACCGACATACCGATGGTTAAAACGATACCTGCAATTCCGGGAAGTGTTAAAACTGCCCCTAATCCTGCAAGGATACCAAAAATAAATAGAATGTTCACTGCCAATGCTACATCGGCGAAGGCACCCGCCTTTCCATAGTAGAAAATCATCCAAAGCAATACGATGAATAAGGCAATTACAAAGGATAAAATTCCACTGCTAATGGCTTCATGACCTAAGGTTGGTCCCACTACTTCCGCTTGAATAATATCGGCTGAAGCAGGCAATTTACCCGCACGAAGTACGTTTGCTAAATCCTGTGCCTCTGTAATGCTAAAGTCTCCAGTGATTTCACTTCGTCCTCCTGAAATCTTTCCAGAACTAACTCCAGGTGCAGAATACACAATATTATCAAGTACTACTGCAATCTGCGTTTGATTGTTATAGGCGTATTCGGTCATTTCTTCCCAAATCTTCGCTCCAACACCATTCATTTGCATTGTTACAGAAACACGTCCTGCTTGATTGTAGCTCTGTTGTGCATCCACAATTACCCCTCCACTTAGTTGTGGAACATCGTCACGATTTCCCTTTATAGCATAAAGACTGGTAATTTCTTCTTGAACTGCTTCATTGTATTCAGGAATACTCCAAACAAATTTTGTGTAACGCTGATCTCCGCTTAACAAAGCATTCACTTGTGGCATACGAAGGTAACCATTGATGACTGCGGTGTCTTTTAAAGCAAAAGAAGCTAATCCAGGATTACTGGCACGAACTGGAAGAATCTTAGATAGAATTGGATTTGCATCCGCTGCCGTATCAGTTTCATCCACTTCTTCACCTCCTAAAAGGTCACTAATATCAGAATCTTCGTCTGTTTGGATTGAATCATTTTCAACCACAGCTTCCTTCTTTTCAGAAGCAAGTAAATCTTTTACTTTCTCATCGGCTGCTACAATAAAGCTACCAATATTGTCTTCTTTTACCACTTCCCAAAATTCTAATTGGGCAGTACTTTGAAGTAATTTTTTAACACGCTCAACATCCTTTGCTCCTGGCAATTCAACCAAGATTCGTCCGGAATTACCTAAACGCTGTAAATTAGGTTGTGTCACTCCAAACTTATCGATACGCTTTCGCAATACCTCAAAAGCAGAAGCGATAGACTCGTCTACTTTTCGACCAATTACAGGACGAACCTCATCATTGGTCATTGAGCTTTCGATCTGACCTTCTAATCCCTTGTTAAAGAAGATATCCGGAGAGGCTAAACGATTCTCACCCGGTAAGGCTTCGAATGCCTCAAAAAAGGACTCCAAATAAGTATTCTGAGAATTTTTCTGAAGTTCGTTGGCATCAGAAAGTGCTTGATTAAAAGCAGGATCTTTGGTGTTATTTGCCAATCCAGCTAAGATGTCCTTTACAGAAACCTGAAGGATCACATTAATACCCCCTTTAAGGTCAAGACCTTTGTTTAATTCTTTCTCCTTTGCTGTTTTATAATCAATTCCTAAGAACTGTGTCTCAGACCCTAATGAATCTAGGTATTGATTTTCTGCGGCCGCTCGTTCATCAGGTTGGGTGGCATCAAATTTACTGCTAGCAAAAACTTTTGCATCGTCTTCCACTTTATTTGCAACAAAAGTGAACGACAATTGGTATAAACTCACCAAGCCGAAAAGTATCGCAAATACGGTAATTAGTCCTTTATTTTGCATTCTATCTATATTTTGTAGTATTTAAAAAACGTGCAAATATAGGTTTTCATAAAAGAAAAGACAATAATTTCTTTTTAAATATTAACACAAAAACCAGCTTCTTTTTACTCCATTAATTACACCTTCTTTAAAGCTAAAAATATATTCCTCTAAACAGTCGTTAAATGAATCATGACAAGGCTCGATAAAATATGATGTACACATTTTATCTTCAAAAAAACAAAACCTGCAAAAAACCTAATGAAATAGGGAAAGAACTTGTCAATGACAAATAACATGAGTGAAATTATTTGTCAACTTTTAATTGTTCATAAATATATAATGTATTGCAAATCAACATTTTAAATATTTTTTACCAGCAACTTTTCAAAGAACACCTTCCTATCACATTGCCAATTTTAGTATCTTCACAGTACCAATATTATTTCACTTCATTTCTATAAAATTCGAGTTTATGCAGATAGATGCCCCCCCTACAATTCGAAAAACATATACCCATGAAGAAGCGCTCGAAGCCTCTTTGAAATATTTTAAAGGAGACGATTTAGCGACTCGTGTATGGATCAATAAATATGCTCTGAAAGATTCTCAAGGACATCTGTATGAAAAAACTCCTGACGACATGCACTGGCGAATTGCCAAGGAAATTGCCCGCATTGAACAAAAATATCCGAATCCTTTAACTGAGCAACAAGTTTTCGATTTCATCAAGGGGTTTACTTATATCGTCCCGCAAGGAAGTCCGATGGCAGGAATTGGAAATCCCTTTCAAGTAGGTTCCCTATCCAATTGCTTTGTCATAGGCAATGAAGGAAACAGTGATTCTTATGGTGGAATTATGAAAATTGACCAAGAACAGGTTCAATTAATGAAACGTCGCGGGGGCGTAGGCCACGATCTTTCCTCCATCCGCCCAAAAGGCTCCCCCGTAAAAAATTCGGCTTTGACCTCAACAGGTATTGTTCCATTTATGGAACGCTATTCCAACTCAACTCGAGAAGTGGCGCAGGACGGTCGTCGTGGCGCTTTGATGCTTTCCATTTCTATAAATCATCCTGAAGCCGAAAGTTTTATTGACGCCAAAATGGAGCAAGGTAAAATAACCGGAGCCAATGTCTCTGTGAGAATTGATGATGGCTTTATGAAAGCGGTAAAAAATAAAGAGCTTTACACACAGAAATACCCCATTTTTAGCAACGAACCAAAATATACTCAAGCAATCGAGGCCGAAAAACTTTGGAAAAAAATTGTTCACAATGCATGGAAATCTGCAGAGCCGGGAATTCTATTTTGGGACACCATTATCAGGGAATCGGTACCTGATTGTTATGCCGATTTAGGCTATAAGACGGTCTCTACGAATCCCTGTGGAGAAATTCCACTTTGTCCTTACGATTCCTGTCGCCTTTTGGCCATCAATTTATTTTCTTACGTTGAAAAACCTTTTACCAAAAAAGCAGCCTTTAATTTCAATCTCTTCAAAGAACATATCGCAGCTGCTCAGCGAATTATGGACGATATCATTGACCTAGAGCTGGAAAAAATAGACGCAATTTTAGCTAAGATTGATGCGGATCCGGAAACTGAAGAAGTAAAATGTGTAGAAAGAAACTTATGGAAGAACATTCGCAACAAGGCACAGGAAGGTCGACGTACCGGAATTGGTATTACTGCCGAAGGAGATATGTTGGCTGCATTGGGGATTCAGTATGGAAGTAAAAAAGGAAATGATTTTTCAGAGCGCATTCATAAAACCATCGCCCTAGAAGCTTACCGCGCTTCAGTTTTTACTGCAAAAGAACGTGGTGCCTTTGCCATTTTTGATGCCGAAAGAGAGAAGAATAATCCGTTTATTCTAAGATTAAAGGAGGCTGACGAAAAACTCTACTTCGATATGCTAGAATTCGGCAGAAGGAACATTGCCCTTTTAACTATTGCTCCCACAGGAACAACGAGTTTGATGACACAAACGACCTCAGGCATAGAACCGGTCTTTCTACCCGTGTATAAAAGAAGAACGAAAATTAACCCCAACGACAAAAATGTTCGGGTGGATTTTGTGGATGAAGTTGGTGATTCTTGGAAAGAATACGTTGTATTCCACCATCGCTTTAAAGAATGGATGGAAGTGAATGGTTTTTCTACCGAAAAGGACTACTCCCAAGAAGAGCTAGATAAATTGGTTCAAAAATCACCTTATTACAAATCGACTTCCAATGATGTGGATTGGCTAAGCAAGGTGCGGATGCAGGGAGCTGTTCAAAAATGGGTGGATCACAGTATTAGTGTCACCATAAATCTGCCCAGTGACGTGAGTGAAGAATTGGTTGGAAATCTTTATTTAGAAGCTTGGGAAGCGGGTTGTAAAGGCGTAACTGTTTATCGAGATGGCTCCAGGAGCGGGGTGCTTATCACAAACGAGGAAAATAAAACTGAAGGAGGAAAGAAATCCCATACCCCTTTTCCAACGAAACGTCCAGAAATTCTTGACGCCGATGTGGTTCGCTTCCAAAACAATAAGGAAAAATGGATCGCTTTTATAGGTTTGATAGATGACAAGCCCTACGAAATATTCACAGGTCTGGCTGATGATGAAGACGGTATTTTATTACCCAGATGGGTCGAGAAAGGACTAATAATTAAAAACCGTAATGAAAATGGATTTTCCAGATACGATTTTCAATTTGAAAACTCGAGGGGTTATAAGACAACTATCGAAGGCCTTTCACATAAATTTAATCCTGAATTCTGGAATTATGCAAAGCTTATCTCCAGTACGCTTCGCCATGGCATGCCCATAGAAAAAGTGGTGGATCTGATCAACGGACTTCATTTTAAGGATGAATCTATTAACACTTGGAAAAATGGGGTTGCTCGTGCGCTGAAACGTTACGTTGAAGACGGAACTGTAGCTAGCAAACAAAAATGTGAAAATTGTGGATCCAAGGAGTTGATCTATCAAGAAGGCTGTCTGACCTGCAAGGATTGTGGCTCTTCTAAATGCGGTTAAACCTATCGCATTATAATACAATACCTATAAAAAAAGCCGCTCTGAAGAGAACGGCTTTTTTAAGTTACTATGTTACTGTTACAAATTCAATAGGTCATTGACATTTCTTACGCCAATTGCACTTTCTTGCAAATTGGCTTTTTCAGCATCATCCAACTTAATTTCTACGATACTTTCAATACCGTTTTTACCTAATAACACCGGTGCACCGATACAGATATCGTTAAGTCCATATTCTCCGTTTAGCATCACGGAACAAGGGAACATTTTCTTTTGATCACAGGCAATGGATTGCACTAAGGCTGAAACTGCTGCCCCGGGCGCATACCATGCTGAAGTACCCAGCAATTTAGTAAGCGTAGCTCCACCCACCTTAGTGTCTTCTTTTACTTGCTCAAGACGCTCTGCTGAAATAAATTCAGACACAGGAACACTATTTCTGGTAGCAAGACGCGTTAATGGAACCATACCAGTATCGCTATGTCCGCCAATCACCATTCCATCAACGTCGCTAAGAGGAGCATCTAAGGCCTCGGCTAAACGGTATTTGAAACGCGCACTATCTAAGGCACCACCCATGCCGATAATTCTATTTTTTGGCAGTCCCGTTACTTTATGTGCTAAATAGGTCATGGTATCCATTGGATTACTCACGACAATAAGAATGGTATTTGGAGAATGTTCGATCAAGCTGGTCGCAACTGTTTTTACTATTCCGGCATTGATTCCAATAAGCTCTTCACGTGTCATTCCGGGTTTTCTTGGAATTCCTGAAGTGATTACACAAATATTACTTCCCGCAGTTTTGCTATAATCGTTTGTTGAACCAGTAATTTTCGTATCGAAACCATTCAAAGTAGCAGTTTGCATCAAATCCATGGCTTTACCTTCGGCATACCCTTCTTTAATGTCTAATAATACTACTTCACTTGCAAAATCTTTGATGGCGATGTATTCGGCACAACTTGCACCAACCGCACCGGCCCCTACTACTGTTACTTTCATGATTTAAATTTATGTATTTTAATGAATTAAAAATCGCTATTCCCTTGGATATCAAAATTAAATAGACATCCCAAATGGGGCTACAAAAGTACAATTCTTCTAAGAAAAAAATAGTGCCAAGCGCTAAATAAAAGCGAGTCTTTCTTAAGAGGTTTAATTTCTAACGCACACTAATGGATATGCCTGCTGAAACAGTATTATATTCCTGAAGTGCATAGGCTGCGTAAATTTTAAAAATCGATAAATCGATTCGAGTTCCCACCGAAAAGCGCAAACTACCGACACTCGTGTCTAGGTCGATAGGATTGTTGAGTGTTTCACGAACTGTACCTAGATTATTCCCTTGTTCATCTTCAACATCGTATTCCAAATTGTAGGCGCCATTTAATTGCAAAGTACTTCGGCCACTGCCATAACCTAGGGAAGCATGAAAATTGATGATCTTGAAATCAACCGAACCAATTGCCTGAAAGGTCCAAGTATTTAATTTGAACACTCCTTCTCCATTGGTCACTGTTACATCGTCTAGGGCCGACTCATCATCGATGAGATAAGTAACTTTCGTATGACCGTATGCTACCAAAGCACTTAAACTGAAAGGCGTTTCTTCCAATGCGGGCACATATTGGGTTACATCATGCTGAAAGCCTAAGCCAAATAAAAAATTGTTCACCTTGTCGTCGGCACCAATGTTAGGAACCAATCTAAATTTGACATCTGTTTTTGTAGGAAGACCCAAACCAACCTGAATACTTGGACCCGGAACGCCATTCACCGGGAGATCATCTCCTATTCCACCGGGCATTTCAAATTGAGAAACCTTATAAGTTCCATCACCAATGGGTATTCTCACATCTAAAATTGTTCCCTCATCACTTCCTAATAAGGTGGGCACTTCTTCATCGTTTCCTGATTGTGTAGTTAGGTAGCTATAATTCTCCGGCCGGAATATAAAGGATTTATCAACTTCGGGCACCAATGCTAAATTCACACCAATGGTAATATCAAAGCCCAACAATTCATGAGTTTTTCCTGTGGTATACCAACCATCGTTCATGCTAAAGACTAAGCCTTTAAGCGCAGGATTTACATATGCTTGAGTAAGTTTATTAGCATCTTGTCCGGCGATTAAGATACTTTCTAGTTCCTGACTTTGAACCAATGCGTTGGATAAAATGAAAATTAATAGTAAAATGCGTTTCATGTAATAGCGCTTGTTGATTAGTTAGTCAGCAATAATACCAAAACATTTTTAATATAAAAACACCCCATATTGGGGTGTTTTTATATTTTATAGAACAACCAAATTAGGCGTCTATGTTCGCATATACAGCATTCTTTTCGATAAATTCTCTACGAGGCGGAACCTCATCTCCCATAAGCATTGAGAAAATTCGATCTGCTTCTGTTCCATTATCAATGGTTACCTGACGCAAGGTTCGGAATTCAGGATTCATGGTAGTGTCCCACAATTGCTCTGCGTTCATCTCACCAAGACCTTTGTAACGTTGGATGGTTGCGCTTCCTCCGTATTCTTGATTCAATCCATCACGCTCTTTGTCATTCCACGCATAAGCTTTTTTAGCCCCTTTCTTCACTAAATATAAAGGAGGTGTTGCGATGTAAACGTGACCTGCTTCAATTAAATCCTTCATATATCGGAAGAAGAATGTTAGAATAAGGGTTGCAATATGACTTCCATCGACATCCGCATCACACATGATCACTATTTTATGATACCGCAGTTTTTCCATATTAAGGGCCTTACTATCCTCCTCGGTACCTATGGTTACACCTAAAGCAGTAAAAATATTTCGAATTTCTTCATTTTCGAACACCTTGTGCTGCATGGCCTTTTCCACATTTAGAATTTTTCCTCGCAACGGAAGGATCGCTTGGAAATTACGATCTCGTCCTTGCTTGGCCGTTCCCCCTGCCGAATCTCCCTCAACAAGGAACACCTCACATTTTTGTGGATCCTGTTCAGAACAATCAGACAACTTTCCTGGCAGTCCGGCTCCTCCCATTACGGTTTTTCGCTGCACCATCTCACGTGCTTTACGAGCAGCGTGTCTTGCTTGGGCGGCCAAGATCACTTTTTGAACGATCATTCTGGCATCGTTCGGGTGTTCTTCTAAATAATTTTCCAACATTTCGGAAACGGCCTGACTCACTGCTGAAGTCACATCGCGATTCCCAAGTTTGGTTTTGGTTTGTCCTTCAAATTGAGGTTCGGCAACTTTCACCGAAACAATCGCGGTTAATCCCTCACGGAAATCGTCTCCGGCGATCTCAAACTTTAATTTGTCCAACATTCCGGAGGCATCGGCATATTTCTTTAAGGTTCGTGTTAAACCTGCACGAAATCCACTTAAATGCGTTCCTCCTTCGTGGGTGTTAATGTTGTTTACGTAACTGTGAAGGTTTTCGTTGTAGGAAGTATTGTAAATCATAGCAACTTCCACCGGAATGTCATTCTTTTCTCCTTCAATTGAAATCACGTCAGCAATAATGGGCTCCCGATTTCCATCTAAGAATCGAATAAATTCTTTTAACCCTTCATCACTATGAAATTTTTCGGTAGGGTGTTCACCCTTTTCGTCTACTTCACGTTTATCGGTAAGATAGATCGTAATTCCTTTATTTAAAAATGATAACTCACGCAATCTACTTGCGAGCGTATCGTAATTATATTCAATGGTTTGCTTAAAGATTTCACTATCCGGCTTGAAGGTAACCATGGTTCCGCGCTCGGTAGTTTCTCCAACCGATTTGACCGGATACAAGGTTTTTCCTCGCTCATATTCTTGTTCCCAAACGACTCCGTCACGATAAACAGTGGCTTTCAAGTGTTCAGACAATGCATTTACACAACTCACCCCAACACCGTGTAATCCTCCTGAAACCTTATAGGAATCTTTATCAAACTTCCCTCCGGCACCAATCTTCGTCATTACCACCTCTAAAGCGGAAACCCCTTCTTTTTTATGAAGATCCACCGGAATTCCTCGACCGTTATCTTTTACCGAAATCGATTGGTCCTCGTTGATCCAAACTTCGATGGTGTCGCAATGACCCGCCATGGCTTCATCAATCGAATTATCCACCACTTCATACACCAAATGATGCAATCCTCGAACTCCTACATCACCAATATACATAGAGGGACGCATACGTACATGCTCCATCCCTTCGAGTGCCTGAATATTGTCGGCGCCGTAATTGGTATTTTTCTTTTCTTCACTCATAAAAAATAGGTTGTTTTACTGTCTTATTCGTATAAAAGCAAATATAACCAAATCCCCAATGATTTCGGCACTTTCACAAATACGACAAGGGTAAGTTATTAACAAAATTTGTGAAAAAATCGAAGGTTTTGAATCACATTAATTTACAGCGATTTGATTGTAATAATTTCACGCTATATTCGACCATTAATACCTAATTATCTTAAAAATTTTCACACAATTTTATCATAATTACTCATTTAAAAAATTACTTTTAAAAAAAATTAAATCATGAGAAAACAAACACTTATTTACCTTTTTAGCTTACTAATGGTTGCATCAGTAGCCACCACAGCATCTGCACAAGGATTTAGCAAATTGGATGTGAGTCCGATGGATGCAGCTGCCTATCCAAGTGACTATAAAAACTCCTTGAAAGAAATTAAAATCGTCTATAGCAGACCTCAACTAAAGGGTCGTGCGGTAGGAGATCTTGCGATGAATGGAAAAGTTTGGAGAACAGGAGCCAATGAGGCAAATGAACTTACCCTTTACAAAGACATGAAGTTAGGGAACACCCTAGTGAAAGCGGGCACTTACACTTTTTACACCATCCCGGGTGATAAAGAATGGACTGCCATCATCAACAAGGATTTGAACGTTTGGGGCGCTTACTTTTACAATGAAGCACAGGATGTGGCTCGCATTACGCTTCCTGTTTCAACAGGCGATGAGTCCCTGGAAGCATTTTCAATTTATTTTGAAGGATCCGATAACGGAATCGACATGAACATTGGTTGGGGCACTACACGACTTGTAATCCCTTTTACCGAATAAATAGATTTTGATATAATCGATCGTTGAAGCCGGAAAGAAATTTTCGGCTTTTTTTATGGGATATTAAGATACTTATGGGTTTGTAAAGAAACCACCCATTTGGGATGCTGCATCACATAATCCACAATCGCGGGTATCATCTTTTCTCTTTTACTCCATTCCGGTTGAAGATATAGCTTACACTTCTCTCCCACTTTAGCAGCTTGCTCCTCGGCAAATCTAAAATCGTCGTTGTTGTAAATAATCACTTTTAATTCATGAGCAGCCTTATAGACTTCTTCCGTAGGCAATTTCATTTTTTTAGGCGACAAACAAATCCAATCCCAACTACCTGTTAAAGGATACGCTCCGGAGGTCTCGATGTGGGTAGTAAGTCCTTTATTTTTTAATAAGGCCGTAATTGGCCCCATATCCCATGTAAGAGGTTCCCCACCCGTTACAACAATGGTCTTGGAATATTTGGAGGCTTTTTCTGCAATTGAATCCACCTCGGTGGGCGGATGAAGGTCTGGATTCCAACTTTCTTTCACGTCGCACCAATGACACCCAACATCACAGCCTCCAACACGAATAAAATAGGCAGCGGTACCCTTGTGATACCCTTCTCCCTGGATTGTATAAAATTCTTCCATAAGGGGCAACATGAGCCCTTTATTTACTTTTTCTTGTACCTCACTTATCATTTTGCAAAGATACACTTTAAACAAAGAAACCCTTCCAAAAAATAAAGGCATGGATAATTTCAATGGCACGTTAACAATTGCTATTTTTATCAAAAATTTTGACCATGGCAAACACACAAGAATTTTTTGATTACATCACCTCAGGTTATGCCACAAAAGGTGACGCCATCACTTTGGGTGCGGCCATGCTCGAAGGAAAAACCATTACCAATGCCTTGGTACGAGTTCCTTTAAAAACGCTTAACCGGCACGGACTTATCGCCGGAGCTACGGGAACGGGAAAAACAAAAACACTGCAAGTGTTGGCCGAAAACTTATCCGACAAAGGAATTCCGGTATTGCTTATGGATATGAAAGGTGACTTGAGTGGTATCGCAGAACCCAGTCCCGGCCATGTAAAAATTGATGAACGTCATGCCCAAATAGGAATCCCTTTTGAATCGAAGAAATTCCCCGTTGAAATCTTAACCATTTCTGAACAAAACGGTGTTCGATTAAGGGCGACCGTTAGTGAATTTGGCCCGGTGCTAATTTCTCGAATCCTGGAACTTTCAGAAGCACAATCCGGCGTAATGGCAATCTTGTTCAAATATTGCGATGATCATAAACTTCCGTTGCTGGATTTAAAAGACCTCAAAAAAATTATTCAATATGCTTCCGATGAAGGAAAAGATGATATCGCTTCAGAATATGGTCGCATATCACCGGCAACTTCCGGAGCGATTCTGCGAAAGATAGTAGCCTTGGAACAACAGGGAGGTGATTTGTTTTTTGGTGAGAAATCATTCGAAACCGATGACCTTTTGCGGGTTAACGACAATGGCTTGGGATACATCAATATTGTTCGCTTAACCGATATTCAAGACCGACCGCAACTATTCTCTACCTTCATGCTTTGCCTGTTGGCCGAAATCTATGCAACCTTTCCTGAACAAGGAGACAGCGAGCGTCCTGAGTTGGTAATTTTCATCGATGAAGCCCACCTCATTTTTAAAGAAGCGAGCAGTGCGCTAATCAATCAGATAGAAAGTATTGTAAAACTAATTCGTTCCAAAGGGGTCGGCCTCTATTTTGTCACACAAAACCCAACCGATGTTCCCGATGCGGTATTGAGTCAGCTAGGACTGAAGGTCCAGCATGCCTTGCGCGCTTTCACCGCAAAAGACCGAAAGGCCATCAAACTTACTGCAGAGAATTATCCATTATCCGACTATTATGAGACCGATGAGGTTCTCACCGCATTGGGGATTGGAGAAGCTCTGGTTTCTGCCTTAAATGAAAAAGGGATTCCAACGCCCTTGGCAGCAACGCTTATGCGAGCTCCTATGAGTAGGATGGATGTGTTGGAACCGTCTGAATTAAAAGAATTATTGGACAGCTCTGCCCTTATTAAAAAATACAACGAGGAGGTAGATCGCGAAAGCGCCTACGAATTATTGAATAAAAAAATAGAAACTGCGCACCAGGAAGAAGCAAAAGAAAAGGCCGCTCAGGAACGAGATGCCGCAAAAAAAAGCACTTCGCGGAGTAGCTCCTCTCGCAGTCGAAAAACTACAAGCACTTGGGAAAAGGTACTTACAAGTCCGACAGTCATTCGCAGTGTATTAGGAATCTTAACAAAAATGATAAAATAAAAATCTAAGAATTTAATTATGAAAAAAACCATTTTCTTGGCTATGATTGCCGGGATTTTATTGTCGCAGTGTTCTGAAAAACAAGACCCATTTAGCATTACGGCTGCAACTGTTGGAAAATTAACTCAGGAACTGCAAATGAAACAATTGGATTCGTTGTTTGCGCAAGATTCTATTGTGATGCTCAATCCTATGGAAAATGCCTTAGGGACTCAAGGAGAAGTGGAGATCTACGACAAAGAAGGAAACAAATTATTATTGGTGACACCCGAAGACGAGCGGGATCCTAATTCGCTTATTAACAATATCCAAATATTTGATCCGCGTTACCACACCGAAAAAGGACTTACCATTAAAAGCACCTTCGCCGATGTAAAAAAGAATTATGAAATTTCAAATGTTGAAAATGCGATCAATGCGGTGGTTGTATTTTTAAAGAACAGCGATATCTACCTAACAATTGACAAAAAACAATTGCCGGAGAATATTCGATATAATTACAGCGCCAAAATAGAGATCTCTCAGATCCCCGATGAAGCAACTTTCAAATACTTCATGATTGGCTGGAATGTTGAATAAACATATCCTTATTGAGCTCAAGCCTTCCTTTCGGGAGGCTTTTTTTTTGAATTCAATAGTAACGGATGTTCCATTTCCTCACAAATGGGTCAATTAAAAAAACATATATTAGAGCGACATTAAAACACACCTATGCTTTCCGCTCAAGATAAAAGTAATCTGAGAATTGATTTGTTTCGCCATCTCGATGGCCTTGTTATGGCGCCTGTAGGCTATTCGCTATATGAAAAAGGAGTTTTCAAAGTACTTCTTGAAAAGCAAACAGTCTCTTTACAAGAATTAACCACCCAGTTTGAAGCAAACGAAGGATATTTAAATGTTGCCTTACGCATGATGGCCTCTCAAGGTTGGTTAGACTACCGTTTGAACAAGGAAACAAATGTTGCTGAAGTTTCCGTAAATAAGAAAAGTGCCCTTGCCTTCAAATTTGTGGACCGCTATTACGATGTGGTACAATTTCAGAAAATTGCGGATGGTTTTCATCCCAGAAATTTCGACTTGGAACAGTTTACTGCGCTCAATCGAATTCTTACAAAATTCAAAAATGGCGCGTATCATCCACAGTCTGAGCTACCGGAAGAACGAGAAGTTGAACATCAAATTGAAAAACATATTGAAGGTGTATTGGTGGGACCCATCACGGTCTATTTAGGCATGGATGGGATGTTTCATAAATACTTTATGGAAGCATCTTTTAGTGCAGATGAATTTCATGAAGACCCCGTGAGTTTCAGCAAAATCCTTGATTTCTTCAGCCACCTTGGTTGGTTTCAACAAAAGAACGGGCATTATAAATTTACAGATAAAGGCCTCTTTTTTGCACGCCGGTCTTCGGCTTATGGCGTAACGGTATCCTATTTACCTACTTTTAGAAGAGTGGATGAACTTCTTTTTGGCAATGCCCAAATTTTTAAAAGTACAGATCCCTCTGCGACCGAAATGCATGTGGATCGTGAAATGAATGTTTGGGGAAGTGGTGGAGCACATTCGGCCTATTTCAAAAAAATCGATGAAATCATTATAGCTTTGTTTAACAAACCCATTGAAGAACAACCGAAAGGAATTTTGGATATGGGGTGCGGAAATGGGGCATTTTTAATCCACTTATTTGAAGTAATCGAACAACGAACCAAACGGGGCACGATGCTGGAAGAGCATCCTTTATTTTTGGTTGGTGTCGATTACAACCGCGCGGCCCTTAAAGTAACTCGGGCGAATTTGGTAAAAGCCGATATTTGGGCCAAGGTAATTTGGGGAGATATTGCTAATCCGCAGCAACTGGAATCGGATATTCAAGAAAGCTATGATATTGAATTATGTGATTTGCTTAATGTGAGAACCTTTTTGGATCATAACAGACCCTGGACTACCCCTACAAATTCAGGAGAAAATCGAATAAGTGATTCCACAGGTGCGTTTTCCTTTTCAGGGGAACGTTTGCCAAATGGGATGGTCGAGCAAAATTTAAAAGAACATTTTGAAAACTGGCTTCCATTTATTAAAAAATTTGGCCTATTAATGATCGAATTACACACCATCGACCCTGCTATAGCAGCCAAAAATGTGGGAAAAACAGCGGCAACCGCTTATGATGCAACCCACGGATTTAGTGATCAATTTATTGTAGAATTGGATGTATTTTTGAAGGTAATTAATGAACTGGGGCTTCAAAGTGATCCAAAACATTTTTCAAAATACCCCAATAACGAATTAGCGACTGTGAGTATCCATTATTTAACCACCCAAACAAATGACTAAGCTTAGACCCTTCCACCTAGCAATTCCCGTTGATCATATCGAACGAAATCGCCTTTTTTACAGAGATGTTTTAGGATGTTCTGAAGGACGAAGTAGTGATCATTGGGTCGATTTTAATTTTTTTGGACATCAGCTGGTGATTCATTTAAAAGAATCCAACGATGAAGCCTTGCACACCAACCCTGTAGATGGTAAAGAGGTTCCGGTTCCGCACTTTGGAGTAGTCTTAGAAATGAACGATTTCTATGAATTAGCGAAACGGGTCGCTGAAAAACAAGTTCCTTTCATTATTGAACCCTATGTTCGTTTTGAAGGCGAGGTAGGTGAGCAAGCGACTATGTTTTTTAAGGATCCAGCAGGGAATGCTTTGGAATTCAAAGCCTTTAAAAATTTGGATCAGCTTTTTGCGAAATAGCCTTTTTTCGGGTAAGATGAAAGGGCAGGTAGATTAAGAAGAAGTAAGGAAAAAGAATTAATTCGGCCATAAAGATATAATACGGCCAGTCTCCTAAATAATCCAACAGTGATCCTTGTGGCGGCTTTTCAGAAATGAACAGATAGTTCGCATCAAAAATCGAATTTACCAACAACATCAGACCAAAATAAAGCTGCAGAGCGAAAAAGGATTTAAAAATACTTTTCACTGTGGGCCTCATTTTAAATATGAAGGTCATATAAAGGATAAAAATCACCAGCCCGCAATGAACGATCCAATATTTCAAAAAGTGGTAATGAGGAAACCCATTAACAAGATCGGGAGTAAGAATCGCCTGCGTAGTTCCCGCTAAAATCCAAAAAACTAGAATTTCATACATCCACTTTTTTCGAGTGATGGCAAAGACCGGAAGTAATATTGAGACAAAATTACATAGGTGCAGTGGTAAATCTTCTCTAACATCAAAACCATTCAAAGAGATTTTTATGAGCGTCCATGTAATTAAGGTGACGGATAAAAAAAACGACATGATCACTGCCACATTCACCTGAACTTCATAGGGCCATTTCTTTGCCTTACGCAACAAGAAATACCCCAAGCCTGCAAAAAAAAGCATCGCTAAGATGTGTTGCATTCCAAACATTTGGAAAGCGTGATTATCCGTAAAAAAAATAGAACCCTTCAATATCAAAACAAATAAGTGGTTTAAGATAAGAAAAGTATTGCTGCTTTATGGATTCTTGTTTGGCGCAAATATTATATAAAATCATGTAACTTTATCCTTCAACAATCATTGATATGAATCCCATTCCACAAAAAATTATACGACAGGTATTTATTTTAATACTAATAATTATCATAGCTGGCTTAATCTTCGTTGAGCTGCTTCCTTATTTATCCGGGGTCCTTGGCGCAATTACTTTGTACGTGCTTTTACGAGGTTGGATGGTGCATTTAGTCCGACGCAAATGGAATGTTTCTTTGGCCGCAATCTTTTTATGTTTGGTATCCTTTATCGGGATACTTGTTCCGGTGCTGGGTGTTGTGTATATGCTGGGAAACAAAGTACAAGATGCAGTGACCAATTCTGAAAAAGTAATTGGTGCGGTCAAGAATCAACTTGCCAATTTACAGGAGCATCTTCCCTATGACGTAGCTTCTCAAATTGATGTAGGAGCCATTTCTTCTTGGCTATCTGGAAATCTTAAAGACTTTGCAGGTGGCACCTTCAACGTGTTTATTGCAATTGGAATTATGTATTTTATCCTTTACTATCTATTAACAGATCGCGCCATGGCAAAAAGCTCTATAGGGGCTTACATTCCAGTGAATCAAGCGAATCTAAAAGTGATAAGTGACGATGTTAAAACCATGGTTCGCTCGAATGCCTTAGGCATTCCTCTTGTTGCAGTTGCCCAAGGAGTAGTTGCGTTAATTGGCTTTTTGATTTTTGGGGTTCAAGATCCATTTTTTTGGTTTATCATAGTCACCATCGGGTCCATGATTCCTTTCGTCGGAACGCTTATTGGTATTTTACCCGTATTTATTTTGGAACTTTCAACGGGGAACAGTTTTACTGCTTGGGCCATTTTAATTTACGGTTTTGTCGTGGTAGGTTCAACCGACAATATTATTCGACTTTATGTATTGAAGCGTTTGGATAATGTACATCCGCTTATTACCTTGATTGGAGTAATCGTTGGGGTTCCACTGTTTGGGTTTATCGGACTAATTTTTGGACCGCTTTTAATTAGTCTCTTCTTGGTACTTCTTAACATTTACAAACAAGAATACCCGGACGAAAGCACCTAATTATTTCGTTGCTCTCTGGCTAACAACGTATTTTTTAACAACATGGCAATGGTCATGGGACCAACTCCTCCTGGAACCGGAGTGATAAAAGAAGCTTTTTTACTCACATTTTCAAAATCGACATCCCCTTTGATCACATATCCTCGCGGTTGAGATTCATCCTTTACACGAGTAATACCAACGTCGATAATTACGACATCGTCTTTCACCATGTCCGCTTTTAGAAAATCGGGGACACCTAAAGCCGAAATAATAATATCAGCCTGACGTGTGATGTCTGCAATGTTCTTCGTGCTGCTGTGCGTTAATGTAACGGTACTATTTCCTGGCCATCCCTTTCGGCTCATTAAAATACTCATGGGTCTTCCAACGATATGGCTTCGGCCAATCACTACTGTATGTTTTCCTTGCGTTTCTACTTTGTATCGTTCCAGCAATTCCAGAATGCCAAAAGGCGTTGCGGGAATAAAAGTGCTCATGTCCAAGGCCATTTTTCCAAAATTCATAGGATGGAAACCATCTACGTCCTTACTTGGATCAACTTCCAATAATATTTTCTCTTCATCAATTTGAGGAGGAAGCGGCAGTTGCACAATAAATCCGTCTATATCATTATCCTTGTTCAAGGCTCTTATTTGCTGAATTAACTCGACTTCACTGGTCGTGTGCGGTAATTGAATCATGGTGGATTTATAACCAACACGCTCACACGCGCGCACCTTACTTCCCACATAGGTCAAACTAGCCCCGTCTTCACCAACAATCACGGCTGCCAAATGAGGAACCTTTTCACCACGTTCCTTCATTTTATCTACTCTGGCAGCAATTTCATTTTTAATATCGTTGCTAATTTTTTTTCCGTCGAGAATAGTCATTTTAAAGAGGTATTAAGTTATTTGTTGATTATTGCATTTTTCCCATCATTTGCATCATCTTTCGGCCTCCACCACCTTGCATCATTTTCATCATCTTACTCATTTGGTCGAATTGTTTCAACAACTGGTTGATTTGTTGTACAGAAGTTCCGCTTCCTTTTGCAATGCGTTTTTTGCGACTTCCATTGATTACTCCCGGTGAAGTGCGCTCTTCCGGCGTCATTGAATGAATAATGGCTTCAATATGTTTAAATGCATCATCATCGATATCGATATCCTTCATCGCCTTCCCTGCTCCGGGAATCATTCCAATCAGGTCCTTCATGCTTCCCATCTTCTTTACCTGCTGTATCTGACTTAGGAAGTCGTCGAAACCAAATTGGTTTTTTGCTATCTTCTTTTGAAGTTTACGGGCTTCTTCTTCATCAAACTGCTCTTGGGCACGTTCAACTAAAGAGATTACATCCCCCATACCTAAAATACGGTCGGCCATACGTGAAGGATGGAACACATCAATGGCATCCATCTTTTCACCGGTACCGATGAATTTGATAGGTTTGTCGACCACACTTTTAATCGAAATTGCAGCTCCCCCACGGGTATCACCATCGAGTTTGGTAAGTACCACCCCGTCAAAATTAAGTCGGTCGTTAAAGGCTTTAGCTGTATTTACAGCATCTTGACCCGTCATCGAATCCACAACAAACAAGGTCTCTTGAGGCTCAATGGCTTTATGAACGTTTGCGATTTCGGTCATCATCGCCTCATCAACCGCCAAACGACCGGCCGTATCGACAATCACAACATTAAAACCGTTACTCTTTGCGTAGGCAATTGCATTCTTAGCAATTTCGACAGGATTCTTATTCCCTTCTTCGCTATAGACTTCAACGCCTATTTGATCTCCTACCACATGCAACTGGTTTATTGCTGCAGGTCTGTATATATCACAAGCTACTAATAAGGGTTTTTTTGATTTCTTCGTTTTTAAATAATTCGCTAGTTTTCCGGAGAAGGTGGTTTTACCACTTCCTTGCAACCCCGACATTAAGATAATGCTTGGGGTGCCGCTTAAATTAATTCCGGCCGTGTCACCACCCATCAATTCGGTGAGTTCGTCTTTGACCAATTTGACCATCAATTGTCCGGGCTGAAGCGTCGTTAAAACATTTTGTCCTAACGCTTTTTCCTTCACTGTAGTCGTGAATTCTTTCGCTATTTTAAAATTCACGTCAGCGTCCAAGAGTGCTCGACGCACCTCCTTCAGGGTTTCTGCTACATTGACTTCTGTAATGCTCCCATGACCTTTTAGGACATGAAGCGCTTTATCCAGCTTTTCACTTAAATTATCGAACATGATCTTACTTACAATTTTAGAAAAGCAAAGATACAAATTGACGAAGGAGTAGCAAAGGGGAAGTATTCAATAATTGGTGATTGCAAATTCGCACTAAAAACGAACCCTATTTTCATTAAAATCGTTAGTTTTATTCAAACAACCTTTCCATGAGTGAATTAAAAAAGTACCGCATCGAATCGATTGATTTGCTCCGTGGTGTCGTGATGGTGATTATGGCCTTAGATCATGTTCGAGATTATTTTCATTTAAATGCCCTTACAACCAACGACCCTACTAATTTAGAAACCACAACACCTTTTTTATTTTTCACACGCTTCATCACCCATTATTGCGCCCCTACATTTGTATTTCTAGCAGGTACTTCGGCTTATTTATACGGGCGAAATAAAACAAAGATGGAACTGTTTAAATTCCTTATCTCAAGAGGGCTATGGCTTATCTTCATTGAAATAGTCGTAATGAATTTTTTATGGTGGTTCGATGTGAGTTATGGCTTTATCAACCTACAAGTAATTTGGGCTATAGGACTCGCCATGGTTGTTTTATCCTTTTTAATTTTCATCCCAAAGAAGGCACTATTGATTCTAGGATTGATTTTAATTTTTGGACATAATTTATTGGATAGTTTCACCATGCAAGGAAAGGATCCTTTAACAATTTTGTGGTATATCCTTCATCAAAGTCAGTTTGTGATGTTCGGAAATCGAATGGTCGCCTTCTTTTATCCGATCCTACCCTGGGTTGGTGTTATGGTATTAGGATTTTTGTTTGGAAGTTTATACGATCGAGATTTCGACCCTGCATTGCGGAAAAAGTGGCTCCTTCGATTGGGCTTTGGATCGTTAGCGCTATTCTTTATAGTTCGAGGAATAAACAGTTATGGCGATTTAGTCCCATGGTCAGAGCAGCGGAATGGTGTTTATACATTTTTGTCGTTTTTAAATGTGACTAAGTACCCTCCTTCCCTGGCGTTTGTGCTAGTTACTCTAGGACCTGGATTTTTATTTTTATATGCCACGGAGCATGTAAAGAATAAAATTACCGACTTTTTTCTGGTCTTTGGGCGCGTTCCATTTTTTTACTATCTATTGCACGTTTTGGTGATTCATGTTGGAGCCATCATAGGATTACTAATTACCGGTGGCGATTGGACTAGAATGATTTTCACTCAAAATGTATTCACTTCAAATGCGTTGCACGGCTATGGATATTCCTTGGGAACCACCTATTTAATTTGGGTCTTGGTCGTGTTAGTGCTATACATTCCTTGTTTATGGTATATGAAATACAAAGCTGCGCATCGCAATTACTGGTGGTTAAGTTATTTATAATGAAAAAGCGCCTCGATTTAAATCTAGAGACGCTTTTACAACTAACTAACCAACCTAACAATCTTTTCTATAACATTATTAATTGCAAATTGCTGCAATGCTAAATATTTTATTTTTCAAATCTTCATTTGAAGTTACGGTAATGGCATTGCCATTGTTGAGCACTAAAGTAATTGGAAAATTAAGGGACGCCAACCTATTTGGATCTAGGGTTTCTATGGAAGAAAATGTATCCAAGTCATGGTTTAAAGTCACGGTTTCGAAATTTGAATTTTCGGTGTCGTACAACGAAATGGTAATCGGGTAGCTAAAGTCGACACAAGTAATAATGTCGTCATACATTTGACCACTATGGCAATCGAGAATCATGGCTTGTAATTCATTCACTGAATTCACTTCTACTTCCACATAGTCTGCCGTAGTAATCGTCACCGGAAATTCCGGAACAACCTCCGCGCCCGACGTAATTTCCATCAAATCCTCGGCAGAAGACATGTTATGCCGTTCCCCATTTACCCATAAGCCATAGGGGAAATTAATACTAAAGCAGTCTGAATTGTCAATTCTATTATCAAAGGAGCCATCATGGGAGGCTACAGATTTCATATATCCAGATAATTGTTCGTCCAATAAAAACGATGATTCCTCTTGATTACTTATCTCGGTAAATTCTTCTTCTTGGCAAGCGCTTAACAGCACACAAAAAACAAGAAATAATAATTTATTCATATTGTCATTCTTTCATTTACACAAATAAAACAATTTAAAAATAAAAATTCCTACCCACATTATTTTTTATCTTCGCAAAAACACTTCTATGGCCAAACCACTTTTCGAGAATGTATGCAAGGAAGAACTATTTTCCCAACTCTACGAAAAGTGGTCTGCGCAACTACATAATTTCATTTACTATAAATACGGGGAACAAATAAACCCGGAAGACAAAGTTCAGGAAGCTTTCATTAAACTTTGGAAGCATTGTAAGGATACGCCCGTGGACAAGGCGAAGAGTTTTCTGTTTACGGTGGCAAACAACCTAACGTTAAATGAGCTAAAGCATCAAAAAGTGGTGCTAAAATACCAACAAGAGAAGCCAACCACGCATACCAACGAAACTCCTCAATTTGTATTAGAGGAACAAGAATACATGGATAAATTGCAAAATGCCCTTGCAAAATTACCGGAAGGGCAGCGCGTTGCCTTTTTAATGAATCGCGTCGAAGGAAAACGGCATAAGGAAATTGCAGAAATTTTGGGCATTTCAAGAAAAGCAGTTGAAAAGCGTATTTATACGGCTTTGGAAAAATTAAGAGAAGAAATTGAAGAAATTTAATGCAATCACGGTAGGAATTTTTAAGTGTGGGTTGTTTTATACATGAATTGACATGAAAAAGGAAGATTTAATTATCAATTGGCTGAATCACAGCCTTGAGGAGAAAGAGCTAAGGGCGTTCGAGAAATTGGACGCCTCTAGTGCTTATTTGAAGATTGATCGTGCGGTTCAAAAATTCAAAGCTCCTACCTTTGAACAAGAAGAAGTTTACGCTCGAATTTTAAAGGAGAAGCAGACTCAAAAACAAGTGTATCCATGGAAACGTATGATGTCAAGCGCCGCTGCAATCTTAATTGTATGCCTTGGTGTTTATTACGGATATTTTCATGAACAACCCGATACTTTTTTTGCCCACAATACTGAACAGATTTCCCTACAACTTCCCGACGATTCCCGTGTTGTATTAAATGCGGGGTCGGAAGTAAGCTACCAAAAAGAAAGCTGGAATGCTAATCGTTCTTTAGAGCTTAAAGGCGAGGCGTTTTTTGACGTGGCCAAAGGAAGCGCATTTTCAGTGCATACCCCAAACGGAACTATCACAGTTTTAGGAACTGAATTCAATGTAAAATCTAGAGCAGATTTTTTTGAAGTAATTTGTTATGAAGGCTTGGTTGAAGTTCGATACCAAGATGAAAAAATAATGCTCCCTGCCGGAAACGAATTTAGAGCCTACGGCAATTCCAGCGAACGTGCTGTAACGAGCGAGATAAAGCCAACTTGGCTTGAAAACCGTTCGAACTTCAAAAGTATTCCTTTCCAAGAAGTGCTGAACGAAATTGAACGACAGTTCAATGTTACCCTGTTGTATGAAGGTTCGCTTAAAACTACCTTGATTACCACAAGCTTTTCACACAAAAATTTAGAAGCTGCCTTGCAAGCTATTACAATTCCCCTTAAATTGTCTTATCAAATTGAGGGAGATACCGTAAAGCTTAAACCAACTAGCAGTGACTAAAAAAAAGAGCCTACTTTTTTTATTTACTTTTTTTTTCACACTTCTAATAAACGCTCAAGAGCGTTCGCCCCTCCGCGCCTATATAGAAGAGCTTGAAGCTCAATTTTCGTGTAATTTTTCTTTTCGAGATTCCGATATTACCAATTATTATATTACACCAAAATCCTTTAATAAACTTTCCGAAGCGCTTCCTTATCTTTCGCAAAATAGCCTCTTTGATTTTACTGAGGTTGAAAACAACCTTATTGCAATTAGTGAAAAAGACGATATAATTTCCATTTGTGGAAACATCATCAATAACACTTCTAAAGAAGGATTTCCTCAAGTGCTCGTTCAATCACCATATGAACAGATTGTTTCCGATTCTGAAGGGAATTTTTCACTATTGTTGAATTCTTCTGATGAAAATGTCCTTATTGAATATCCCGGTTATAACACGCTGCGTTTACCGGGGGCTACGTTCACGAAATCACCCTGCCAGCCCGTGTATCTAACCCCAAAAATAGAGGTGTTAAATACCGTCATCTTGAACAACTATCTCGCCAAGGGTATCTCTAAGAATCTAAACGGTTCCTTAACGGTAAATTATAGTGAATTTGATATTCTCCCCGGATTAATCGAACCTGATGTATTATTGACTGTTCAAGCATTACCGGGTATTCAAAGTGTGAATGAAACCGTTTCTTACCTCAACATTCGCGGTGGCACCAATGATCAAAACCTCATCCTATGGGACGGAATAAAAATGTATCAAAACGGGCATTTCTTCGGACTTATCTCTGCTTTTAACCCACAACTTACCGAAGAATTAACCCTCATAAAAAATGGAACGACAGCTGCGTTGGGCGATGGCGTTTCAGGGGTGTTATCGATGGAGGGTTCTAAAGAGATTACAAAAAAACTAAGGATTGGCGCGGGGCTAAATTTATTGAGTGCCGATGCTTTTGCCGATCTTCCTCTGGGAGGTATCGGATCCCTACAAATTTCAGGTCGTAAATCAATCAACAATTTGTTTGAAACACCCACGTATAGTTCCTATTTTGATAAAGCATTTCAAAATACCGAGTTAACCTCTATGGGAGGTTCATTTTCTACTTCGGATGATACCTTTACATTTTACGACACAAGTATTCGGGCGTTAGTTCATCCTAATGAAAAGGACCGTTTTAGAGCCAATATCGTTTTAATGGGTAATGAACTCCAGTTTTTAGAGAACGCAACAGTGAATGAAATTCCCCAATCTCTTGGAAGCGATCTTGTGCAGGAGAATATTTCCAGTGGTTTTTATTACCAACGCCTATGGAATTCAAAATTTAATACCGAAGCTCAATTTTATGGTAGTTCTTATCTTTTACAAGCAACCAACTTTGATATAATTAACGACCAACGTCTTATTCAACAAAATAAAGTTCGAGAATCTGGAATTAAATTGAAAGGAAACTACACCTTAAGTAATCAAATAGATGCTATTGCCGGATATCAATTTAACGAAACCGGGATTACCAATTTTGAGCAAATCAACAATCCTTTTTTCGAGCGAACCGATAAGCAAGTGTTGCGCACCCAAAGTTTGTTTTCAGAAGTTCATTATCAACCCACTCAGAATACTCTTCTCAACGCAGGAGTTCGCGTGAATCACATTGGAAAATTCGACGAATGGTTGATCGAGCCACGCTTGAGCTTCAACCATCGTTTTCTGAAATATTTCACTTTTGAAATACTAGGAGAAATGAAAAGTCAGACTACCTCGCAAATCATCGATTTTCAAAATGATTTTCTCGGTGTGGAAAATCGCAGGTGGGTATTATCAAAACCGGGCAGCATTCCCATTATAAAAAGCAAACAATTATCGACAGGGATTACAGTGAACCGAAAAGGATGGTTGGTAAACATAGAACCCTACATCAAGCAGGTAGAAGGAATAACGACCCAAAGTCAGGGGTTTCAGAATCAATTTGAAAACGTAAAAACGCATGGTGAGTATAACATCATTGGTGTAGACTTTCTAATGAATAAACGCTTCAAAACGTTCAACACTTGGTTGAGCTACTCGTATTCGAAGAACAATTACACCTTCAATGATCTTGTCCCGGATGAATTCAGCAACAACCTCGACATTCGACATACCTTCACCTATGGTATCGATTATTCCCTCAATCGCTTTAATATTTCGGCCGGGGTTAATTGGCATTCCGGCAAGCCAACCACTTTACTTGTCGAAGGCAACGAAATCGTGGATGGAAACCTCAATTTTGGCAGTCCGAACACCGAAAACATAGACGATTATGTTCGGGTGGATATCTCGGGAACCTATAAATTTACCATGGGGGATTTTGAATTATTTGCCGGTGCTTCGATTTGGAATTTATTGGATCGGCCCAATGCGATCAATCATTTCTTCCGAATCAACAATGAAGGAATTGTGGAGGAAGTTGATGAATTTGCTTTGCGTTTTACCCCCAATTTTTCATTAAGGGTTTTATATTAAAAAAAATCCCGGATAAAATCCGGGACTTTTCTTGGGGCAAAAAAAGGATTATACTTTCTGAAAGGTAAGCAAATCGGTTCCACCGTTTCCTCCGCTTATATCAATCAATTCGATTTTTGTATTCGATACCGAAACAAAATCCCAATCATCATTCAGGTCTTCAAATTTATTCGACTCAGGAACCGGGAAGAAGATGTTGAAATCGTCGTCATCGGTCGAATTACCATCGTCGTCGCTGGATGAATTCGAACTATCGTCAGTCACACTCCATGTGCCCGTTACGGTATCAGAGCCATTAGTAGCGATGAGGGTTCCATTAGGATTAAACGTAAAGGTATATCCGTTAAAATCGGCAGTCTCATCCTGACCGGAATCAATAAAGCTTGTGATTCGCCAAGCACCGGTTTCAGCAATATCTGTAGTGATATCGGCACTGGTTTGATTGTTATTATTGTTATTATTGTTGTCATCAGGAGCCGGATCATCTCCCGAAGAACAAGCTACAAAGGCAATTGCAAGGGAAAAAAGGGCGATTGTTTTTAAAAATGTCTTTTTCATAATTACTGAGGTTTTCAATTAATAATATTATTTTTTGGTTAAAGTTTTTCAAGGATCAAGGTGTCGGTTCCGCCACCTCCACCGCTTACATCCTGCAGGTTGATGGTTGTAGTAGTATAAGATAACACATCCCAGTCGTCGTTGAATTCATCGAATGGAATTTGAGTTCCAAAATCTAGAACTAAGTCAAGATCTGTGCTTCCTATAACGCTCCAGGTACCATTTATAGTATTTACTCCATTTTCAGCAACCACAGTATTGTCGCTCGAAAAGGTGATATTGTATCCATAGTAATCGTAGGTTTCATCCACACCATCGTCGAGATAAGTGCCCACAAACCAAGGTCCGTTAAGTAGGATATCGGTTAAATCGGAACCTCCGCCACCGCCACCACATCCTGTGTATGGATCTCTGCCAAAGTTCAAGTAATCGGTGCCACCACCGCCACCACTCACATCGATAAGTTGTATGATGGAAGAAGTGTAATTGGTTACATCCCAGTCGTCGTTTAGATCTTCGAACGGATCATCGTTTCCGCTAAGCTCAAAACTAAGTACTAAATCTAAACCGCTACTATCATCTAGAGCCGACCAAAAACCGTTTTTGGTATTGGTATCACTTACCGCGGCAACTGTTCCGTTCACGTTAAAGGTGAATTCATAGCTCACATAATCACAAGTCTCATCGGTTCCGTCGTCTTCCAACAAATTCACAAACCAAGAACCTGCAGTAATTTCAGTGATAAAAGGATTCACTCCTCCTCCACCGCCACCGCCGGTATAAGGATCTCGTTCATAGGTGACATAATCCAAACTACCATCACTACTTTCATGTCGCAGTCTTATAATAGCTTCTGTAGCTTCTAAAATATCCCAATCTTCATCAAGTTCATCCAGCGGACTCACTACTCCAAAGAAAAGGTCTACTTTCTCTACGCCGCTGTCCAAATAATAATCCCAAGTTCCTGGGGTGTTTCCTGTAGTATTCGAAGCATTTGCAGTTCCGTCACTAGCAAAGGAGAATTCGTAAGAAGCAAAATCGGAAGTTTCATCAAAATCGTCAAAGAAATAAGTCACATACCAGACTCCTGTAGTAATAATATTCTCAAAATCACTTGGGTTGCCACCACCTCCTCCATTGGAACAATTTGCACTAGAAATTGCGGTGTTCAATTCTTGATTGGTATTCACTACAATGGTTTCACCATTCACAATTACCGTCATTGGATAATCGATAGCCACGTAAATACCCGATTGCAAGTAGTTTAAGTATTCAAACCACTCGTAATCGTTATTTAGGGTTACCGTATTGGTTTGTTCGTTGGATGCGTTGTAAATAAAACAACTTATTGGGTAAACAAAATCCACACAGGTATAGGTATCCACAATGTTGTTCTCACAAGCCGCCACGATACTATCAAAGGCAGTTTGACTTTCCACTAAAATTTCATCAAATGCTTCGGTAACAACCGTAATTGGAAAAATAATTTCCAATTGATCGCTATCCCCCGGAAATTGATCAAAAATTGCTTCAACCAAACTAATATCATCGATAGAATTTAAGGTAATGCTTTGTCCATTGGCAACTACCTGTGTGGGGTATGTAATGGCGATACAACTACTTCCATCGATAAGGTTGTCTAATGTTCCATCATTTTGTGACGCACTTAATAAAATACGCGTAAGATCTGATCCGGCCGTGAAGGTTTCTTCATTCGTAGTGTCGTCGATAAACTCTCTTTCTTCTTTCTGACAAGAACCTAAAAAAAGCATCGCGGCAAACACGGCAATAATTCGTAAGTAATTCATTGGGTTCATAATTTAATTGTATTCGTTTAATGGTAAAACAGGTAGAATAAAATTTACCCTACCCTCGATTCATTATTTTTTTATATAAATTAGAGGGTATTAAATATGCTATATGGCTAAGGACGTTTGTTCGGAGAAAATATTTAACGATTTACATGCTATTTGGGGAAAGCCCATTTACCATTTTATCTATTATAAATGTGGAGATGCCGCCCAAGCAGATGATCTTGTTCAAGAAGCATTCATTAAGCTATGGCAGAATTGCGCCAAAGTCACCCAAGAAAAAGCAAAGTCTTTTCTCTACACCGTAGCCAATAATATGTTTTTAAATGAGGTCGCTCACAAAAAAGTGGTGCTGAAACATGCCCAATTGCAACCTCATAAAATAAATGAGCAATCCCCGGAATATATATTAGAAGAAAAGCAATTTCATAAAAAACTCCAAACGGCCATTGCCAATTTAACCGAAGCGCAACGAACCGCATTTTTAATGAATCGTATTGAAGGAAAAAAATATGCAGAAATTGCGGAGATACTTGATATTTCGGTTAAAGCCGTGGAAAAAAGAATGAGTCAGGCGTTGGCATCCCTTCGAAATGAAATCGAAGAAATATAATTAGGTAGGGTAAAGTGCTCTTTAACTGTTACAGTAGTGAGATTGAAAATTAGATCATGGACAAAAACTACATATTGCATAAATTTTTGAATGGTACTGCTACTGCTGAAGAAATAAATCGGCTGAAGACAGATTCAGAATATGCCTCTTACATAAAAATTGCGGAAGCCACTCCCGGATTCCAACTTCCAGAATTTAGCGCGGATACTAATATAGAAGCGATTCGAGGCAGATTGCCTTTGCAGCCTCAAGTGCGTAGGTTGAATCCTTTAAACATATTTTTAAGGGTTGCGGCCGTTGTTGTACTCGTGGTTACCACCTACTTATTTTTAAGTAACAGCAATACCAATTTTTCTACTGAAATAGCTCAGAGAGAATCGTTTTCGCTACCCGATCAATCGGAAGTAGTGTTAAATGCATTGTCTGAAATTTCGTTTAGCGAAAAGGATTGGGACGACCATCGAGACCTCGAGCTTCATGGTGAAGCTTATTTTAAAGTTCAAAAGGGTAAAAAATTTAGTGTGCACACTGAACAAGGTGTTGTTTCGGTGTTGGGAACACAATTCAATGTCTTTGCTCGCGGCTCTCAGTTTTATGTGAAATGCTTTGAAGGCTTGGTGAGCGTTGCGTATCAAGATACGTTGGTGAAAGTTCCTGCCGGGACCTATTTGAGAGTTCAAAACAATCAATTAATTGCCTTGGAAACAACTACGGAAGGAGCTCCTTCTTGGATTCATTATGAAAGCACATTCGAAAATGCTTCATTATCTGCCGTATTGGATGAGTTGCAGCGCCAATATCCCATTAAAATAAACAACCAAAGTGTGGTGAATAAAAGATTCACAGGAAGCTTTACCCATAAAGATTTGAATGTTGCCCTCCGAACTATTTGTGAGCCCCTACAATTGGAATTTAAAATTGAAGACAATGAAGTGATGCTCTATGCCAAAAACAGCAACTAAACCACTTTTATTCCTATTTGGCCTATTTTTATTTTTAGCATCGTTCACTTCGAATGCGCAAAACGAAACAGAGGTCTCTTTGTATAAGGTCATTCTAAATTTAGAACGGGCACACGAGATTTTATTTTCCTACGTGATTGATGAAGTCTCGGATTACATGATCACTCCTCCGTCTGAAACCCTCAATTTGGAGGAATCCATACAATACCTGAATAGCAATACGGCATTTCACTTTGAAAAAATTAGTGATCGCTATTATTCGGTGGCTAAGGTCCGAAATGAACCGAATACCCTTGGAGCGTATATTATAGACAATGGTTCGGGCGAACCCCTTGAAAATGCTTCGGTTTCCGTAACAGGAGCTCAGTTTAATACTGTTTCAGATAAAAACGGAAGGTTTTTCATCCCAAAACAATATGCCAATAACGAAATACAAATTAGCCATATAGGGTTTCACACCTTGGTTATTTCAGGGGCAGAACTCTCAAAAGATGTTCCCAAACTCTTGATGCTTCCATCCATTTCAAGTTTAAATGAGGTGCTCATAAGTGGAATCTTGGTAAAGGGAATCAATCGGAATGTTGACGGCTCTACTAGTCTCAATACAAATAACTTTGGATTACTTCCGGGTCAAACGGAAAATGATGTATTGCAAATAGCACAAGCCCTTCCCGGGGTTGAAAGCATCAACGAAACCATATCTACCATTAACATACGAGGAGGAACCAACGACGAGAATTTAATCTTATGGGAAGGCCTTCGCATGTATCAAATTGGGCACTTTTTTGGCTTAATCTCTGCATTTAACCCAAACCTTACGAAAGACTTAACGGTTTATAAAAATGGTACTCCTGCCCGATTTGGAGAAAGTGTTTCAGGAGTAATTTCAATGGCTTCAAACAACGATATCGCTAAAAATTTTAGAGGAGGTATTGGCGCAAACCTTATCAATGCCAATGCGTTTCTGGAACTTCCCATCAACGAAAAAGTAGGACTTCAAATTTCCGGACGGTCTTCTATCAACGGAATCTTTCAGTCGCCCGTATATTCTAATTTTTCCGACCGTATCTTTCAAGATACCGAAATCACCAACAACCAAAATTCAGAATCCTTTACCGAAGTCTTATTCCAAGAAGACTTTTATTTCTTCGATGTGGGAGGAAAAGTACTTTGGGATCCAACCGAAAAAGATCGGGTCCGGGTCAACTTCATCGCTATGGAAAACCACTTTGAATTTTCGGAACGACTTCTAGAAAGTGAGGAAACCAGTCGACTCGAACAGAAAAGTGAGGCAGCCGGTATATCTTGGGAACGGGAATGGACCGATCGTTTCGAAACAAACCTTGCTATCCAGGCGACCCATTACCTATTAAAGGCCGTAAATCAAGACATCTTTACTTTTCAAGAAATTAATCAGGAAAACCAAGTACTGGATCTTGAAGCAAAACTTGACACCAAACTAAGATTATCAAATCTCTTCGAACTCAAATCGGGGTATCATTTCTCCGAAATTGGAATCTCTAATATCCAAGACGTGAATTTACCACGCTTTAGGGATTATGAAAAGAATGTACTTCGATCCCATATTGCATATGGAAACTTAATATATCGCACAGACAATAAAAAAACTAGAATCGATGCGGGCGTACGAGGCAATTACTTTGAAAAATTTAGCGAGGTTTTGGTCGAACCAAGACTTTATGTGTACCAGGAATTATTGCCCGGGTTTGCTTTGGAAGTACTTGGAGAATTTAAAAGCCAGACGTTAACACAACGCATCGATCTACAAAGTGATTTTTTGGGGATTGAAAAACGCAGGTGGGTTTTGGCAAACAACAATGACGTTCCCATCAAAAAAAGTCGACAAGCCTCATTAGGGTTCCTCTACCATAAAAAAGGGTGGTTTATAAATCTCGAAGGTTTCATTAAAAATGTGGAGAACATTACCAGTAAAAGTCAGGGATTTCAAAACCAGTTTCAATTTGAAACCGCCCTCGGGAATTATTCCGTCACCGGAGCCGAATTTACCATCAACAAGAAAATCTCAGATCTTAGTATTTGGATGAGTTATGGTTTTGGGAAGAACGATTATGACTTCACCTCTTTTACGCCCAGTGAATTTCCTAATAATATCGATGTTCGACATACCCTTACCGTCGCCTCATCGTATAACTGGAATGCATTTAAATTTGCTTTGGGCCTAAATTGGCATTCGGGAAGGCCTTATACCGTTCCGAAAACCGATGCCCCGCCTATTTTTGGAGAAGGCTTTCTAACCATCGATTACAGCGATCCTAATGAAGAGCGTTTAAATGATTACCTCCGAGTGGATTTTTCGGCAGAATACCTTTGGAAAATTTCTAGCAAGGTTGATGCTGTGTTCAATTTGGCCTTGCTCAATATGACGAATCAAGACAACACTTTGAACATCCGTTACGCACTTGAAGACCCAGCTGATATTGATTCGGACATCAATCGAATCGAAGAATCGAGTTTAGGGTTTACCCCCAATTTCTCGGTTCAAGTTCTGTTCTAAAGGACGTTTGCAGAATTTAGTTCAATTACATTCGCTCAGGAACTTCAATTCCCAGTAAAAGAAAAGAGCTTTTTATGACGGATCCAACGATCCCTGATAATTGTGTTCTGAAGGACTTTTCATGATCATTATCGGTTCCCAAAATAGGTACATTCTGATAAAATGAATTGAATTCTTTCACCAAATCGTAGGTGTAATTCGCAATTACTGCCGGACTGAAATTAGCTGCTGCCTCTTGTACCTTTTCGGGATACAATTGCAGTTGTTTCAACAACTCCTTTTCTTTTGGATGCAACTGAAGCTTGGTATAATCTATTTCGCCAACATTCCCTGCCTTTCTCAAAATCGACTGAATTCGCGCATAGGTGTATTGAATAAAAGGGCCTGTATTCCCTTGGAAATCGACACTTTCCTTGGGATCGAATAAGATTCGTTTTTTAGGATCAACTTTTAAAATATAATACTTCAAGGCACCGAGCCCGATGGTATGATAAAGTTCACTTTTTTCAGATTCCGATAGGTCATCAATTTTCCCCAATTCTTCAGAAATGCTTCGAGCCGTTTGTGTCATTTCTTCAATTAAATCATCAGCATCCACCACGGTACCTTCTCGACTCTTCATTTTACCCGATGGCAAATCGACCATTCCATAACTCAGGTGGTATAGGTGTTCTGCCCAAGTATACCCCAATTTTTTCAAAATAAGGAAGAGCACCTTGAAGTGGTAGTCCTGCTCGTTCCCAACGGTGTAAATCATTCCTGTTACATCGGGATGATCCTTCACCCGCTGGATTGCAGTACCAATATCTTGCGTCATGTATACCGCCGTTCCATCGCTTCGAAGCACAAGTTTTTCATCCAGCCCATCCTCGGTAAGGTCACACCACACAGAGCCATCATCTTTTTTATAAAACACCCCTTTCTCAAGGCCTTCTTCGATATTGTCTTTTCCTAGCAAATAGGTATTGCTTTCATAGTAGTAACTATCAAACGAAACTCCTAGTTGCGTGTAGGTTTGCTCAAATCCTTCATACACCCATTCGTTCATCATCTTCCACAGTGCCACCGTCTCCGTATCGCCTGCCTCCCATTTTCGCAACATTTCTTGAGCTGCTAATATGGAAGGAGCTTTCGCTTTGGCCTCCTCTTCGGTAGATCCTTCGGACCTTAATGCTTCTATTTCCTTCTTATACTCTTGGTCGAATTTCACGTAGTAATTTCCAACCAATTTATCTCCTTTAATTCCTGTTGTCTCTGGGGTTTCACCATTTCCGAAACGCTGCCACGCGAGCATGCTTTTGCAAATATGAATTCCGCGGTCGTTAATAATTTGTGTTTTATACACCTTTTTCCCGGAAGCCTTTAAAATACTTGCGACTGAAGATCCTAATAAAATATTTCGAATGTGCCCTAGGTGCAAAGGTTTATTGGTATTTGGTGAAGAATATTCCACCATCATTGCATCGTTCGAATTAGGGCCAAACCCATAATTTTCTTCTTTTAGAATCGTCGAAAAACTATGTAAAAAATAGGAATCGCTAAGAACAATATTCAAAAAACCCTTGACCACATTAAAGGCAACAACTTCATCTACATGAGCCACCAAATATTCCCCCAATTGGGTTCCAATTTGTACCGGGTTTCCTTTAATTACTTTCAACAAGGGAAAAACAACCACCGTAATATCACCCTCAAATTCGCGGCGTGTTGCCTGAAATTCAAAGCTATTGATATCGACCTTGTAATGCTCCTTTACAGCAGCTTGAAGATGGTGGGTAAGTGACTCTTGCATACTCATGAGTTTCTGTTTTGAGGGTGCAAAGATACGAGATTTTTAACGTTTGAAACGACAGGCATTTTGTATCTTTAATCACAACACCTCGAAGACAAGTTACTATGATTTTGAATGTCTCTTACAACAATAAAAAAATCAAAGAAAAAATAGATCGTGCATTGGGGATGCCCATTCCGTTGATGGAGCGCATTAAAATGGGAGGAATAGGTTCTCCTAAATTAATCATTACTTCATGCAGCATGTCAATTAACAATTTATTGATTCTTGATAACAACCGGAATGTTTGTAACATCGAAATGCGTCCCAAAGGAATTATTGTTGGTTTTCGATCGCTACTGGAATCCTATGCTTTGGTCATTCCCTATTACAAATTGGTGCTTTACAAAGGAAAGGCTGATGAATACTCCATTTATAGAGATCAGCATTTTGTGAAAATTGAGGCAAAACCCAATGAAAAAAATGTACATCGATTTATCGCTAAAATACTGAGTGCAAAATCGCAACAAGAAGGCGCAAGAATTGATGACCTCTAAGAGATATTCACCGTTTATAAACAATTTGTTTAACAATTATTAATTACTTTTAAACAAAAATTATGCGAATCTTACTCACCGGTGCGAATGGATATATCGGCATGCGTCTATTGCCAGCTTTACTGGAACTTGGTCATGAGGTAATTTGTTGTGTACGGGATAAGAATCGCATTCCCTTGGATCAAGAAACGCTTAAGCGCGTTACTATGTATGAGGTGGACTTTTTAAAGGACGTAAATACCGAAAATTTTCCACAGAACATTGATGTCGCTTACTATCTAATTCACTCCATGAGTGTCTCCACCAACGATTTTGATGAATTAGAGGCTCGCTCAGCACATCATTTCAATGCTTATGCAAAAGCTGCATCGGTAAAGCAAGTGGTTTACCTAAGTGGTATTGTAAATCAAGACCAGCTATCCAAACACTTATCCTCACGTAAACATGTTGAGGAAATCCTTTATGAAGGAGACTTTCATTTAACGGTCTTACGCGCTGGAATTGTGGTAGGAAGTGGAAGTTCATCCTTTGAAATAATTAGAGACCTTTGTGAGAAGCTCCCCTTGATGATTGCCCCAAAATGGCTTAAAACAAAAATTCAGCCCATTGCAATCCGGGATGTAATTGCGTTCCTTTCGGGAGTGCTTCTTAACGAAAAGTGTTACGACCAATCTTTTGACATAGGGGGACCGGATGTACTTACCTATAAGGAGATGCTCATGCAATATGCCAAAGTTCGAAAACTCAAATTACTTATTATTTCGGTACCGGTGATGTCCCCAAGAATTTCTTCCTACTGGCTTTATTTTGTTACCTCTACTACCTACAAACTTGCTGTAAATTTGGTTGATAGCATGAAATTAGAGGTTGTGGCAAGAGATCATAAGCTTCAAGACATTTTAGGAATCACCCCTATTTCATATGAAGAAGCTATTAAAAGGGCTTTCATTAAAATTGAACAGAATCTAGTAATATCAAGTTGGAAAGATGCATTGGTGGCCGGCAGATTCAGCAACTTAAAAGGGTATATACAGGTCCCTAAGTTTGGATGTTTAAAAGACGAAAAGCAATTGCAAGTGAGCAATCCTGAAGAAGTGCTGGACCATATATGGTCTATTGGTGGAACTAGAGGGTGGTACTACGGAAATTGGCTTTGGAAAATACGTGGCTTTATGGATCAGTTGGCTGGGGGCGTAGGTTTACGTCGCGGACGCACCCATCCCGATAAAATTTATGCAGGGGATGCCCTTGATTTTTGGCGTGTTTTATATGCCGATAAAGAGGAAAAACGATTGTTACTCTTTGCTGAAATGAAATTACCGGGCGAAGCTTGGTTAGAATTTAAAATAGATAAAAACAACATCCTCTATCAAACGGCCACCTTCCGTCCCAAAGGTTTATGGGGCCGCTTGTACTGGTATTCTGTACTTCCGTTTCATTATTTCATTTTTGAAGGTATGATTCGAAATATAGCCAAGGCCACATAATCGGGGTGGCGAATCCAACAAAATAAATACATTGCGCAGCAATTATTTTGGGGGATTTGGCGTCATCAAGAAAAGTGGCTTCTGCACTTCTGTTTCGATATGATTTTTCTTCAAAAGGAGCATCAGCGAATGTGCTATAATACCATGTTTTTACCACATTGAAACGTCGCTTTTCCGATTTCAATAAAAATATTTGAAATATGAAATTCGACAACTAGATGTCTTCTGAAGAAAGGACTAATTGACTATTTGGTTCTTCGTCCATGCACCTATGACCAATTTTGGTTTGGCATTTAATTGAATGACGTGTTTTTCTAATTTTTGACTACGCGTATATTCATAGTTTGGATTGGTATTTTGAATCATCACTTTTTCAGAAAGTAACCAACCGTCTCCTTGAAATTTAAAAACTCTTGTTTTAAGTGGGCTATTGTTCATCCCGATTAATTCGTACTTTTCGGTATAGCCGTAATCTCCGTGGTCACTCATCGTAATCACAAGGGTTTGCTCTTGGGAAGGATGTTTATACGTGGAGACAATTTCATCATTATGCGCAGCACTCGAAGCTTGTTTGCCCTGAAACTTCCAATCTTTTAAAATATACTTCCCGAAATGCTCGAAATCTACTATTCCTTCTATAAACGCAGCATTACCTTTTTCTTCCGCCGCTTTTTTAACGGCACCTCCAAAGACCCACCCTATTTCTCCATTTGGTGTTTTAACTTCTATCCAATAATCATAATACGCCCCACCTCTTAACACAAGTGTCTCTTTTTTAGCAGACACATTACCCGTAGGTGTAAGCGATGCGTTTTCTTTTACCGTGGTAATAATCGGAGCGGTTACGTTTGCAGATTGGCGGACATTCAAATCGTTCAACCAAGGGAACAACATAGTATCATTGTTGCTTTCGGAGGAATTTACTTCTTCATTTCCAATAGTAGCATTATTCGTTGTTTCTTCAACAAGATTTTCAGTATCCTCGATACTATCATGCATTGATTCTGTGGTGTCAACCTTTTCTTTGCATTGCGTAAAAACAAGGATGAATAGCAACAACGAGAGTAACTGCAATTTTTTTATCATAATCAAGAATTAAAGATTAAGAAGTAAGTAAATATAGCATTAGAATTTAACTCCCTATATCGTGCTAAGTAACCAATTTTTTTAGGTGAATACAATAGCACCTACCCCCTTTGAACGGTTAATTCGCCTTTGGCAAAAACACCTCCGCCATCATGCAACGGGCACTTCCGCCTCCACAGGTCTCAATGGTTTCTAAATCACTACTAATGATAGGACCGTACTTTTCTAATTTTTCAACTTGCTCAATGGTTAACGATTTATAAGCAGCATCGCTCATTACCAAGTAGCGCTGTTCTCTCGCACCCATTACCTGAAGCATATTCCCGGCAAAATGGTGCATTTGTTCTTCTGTAATTTCAATAATTTCTTTTCCGCTGCTTCGCAGTTGTTTTACCACCTCTTTGCGTTCAGAAAGATCGTCGATACTGTCCAAGCAAATCACACAGAACTGTTCCCCCAGACACATCATCACATTGGTATGATAAATTGGAAGTCGTTGTCCATCTACCGTTTGATAGGCGTTAAAAACAATCGGATCACATTCAAAATCTTCACAAAACTCAATAAAAAGTAGCTCATCTGCCCTCGGAGAAAGCGCACAATATGCTTTTTCGTTTACACGATCCATTAAAATACTTCCGGTTCCTTCTAGGAAGACATCCTCTTCCTCAGCAGTGGTATAATCCATAAACCCTTCAATAAGAAAACCTTCCTCTTCCAGACGATCCATAATTTCCTCACGACGCTCTCTCCTACGGTTTTCAGCAAACATAGGATACAATGCCACAACGCCGTTGCTGTGAAAACTCACCCAATTGTTAGGAAAAATAGAGTCCGGAGTGTCCATTAATAAGTCGTCGTTTTCAACAATGACCTGAACTCCAACAGCCTCCAACTTCTCCACAAAAGCATCAAACTCTTGCTGTGCCTTTCTATTGATTTCAGCATTCTTGAGATCCAAATCTTCTTGGAAATAATTATTTACAGCGGTCTGTTCATTCATCCTGAATGCTACCGGGCGGATCATGAGAAGGGTATTGGTGATTTGTCCCATTGCTATGAATTATTCATACAAAAATAGCCCTTTTTGCCTTTGAAAGTATCAAATGTTATGGGTAACTTAGTAAATTACTAAAGTCCTGAAAATGACAGAAAAACAAAAAATGCTGGCCGGTAAAATGTACAATCCTCTTGATCCGGTGCTCGTCGACGAGCGTGAAAAAGCTCGATTGTTGTTTCAGGACATTAATTCTTTAAATGAAAACAAGAAAGAAGAGCGCATTCAGAAACTATACCAACTCTTTGGGAAGGCCGGAAAAAATCTTTGGGTCGAACCCCCTTTTTTTTGTGATTATGGCTATAATATTGAAGTTGGAGACAATGTTTTCTTGAATTACAATTGCTGTATCCTAGATGTGATGCCGATTAAAATTGGAAACAATGTTATGATGGCGCCCAATGTGCAGATCTATACAGCAACACACCCCTTGGAAGCCAAAGTACGAAATTCCGGCGAAGAATATGCCAAACCCATTACCATTGGCAATGACGTTTGGATTGGCGGCGGTGCTATTATTTGCCCGGGAGTTACCATTGGCAACGGCGCTGTCATTGGTGCGGGAGCCGTGGTTACTAAAAATATTCCTGACAATGTTGTGGTTGGGGGAAATCCCGCAAAAATAATTCGCCAAATCGAAAATCCTAAGTAACATTTGTAACAGTAAGTGAAAATTACAGGCAGTACCTTTAGTAAAATTATATTTAATGAAACGGTTTCTGCTCGGTATGTTGATTGTAGTATTGTCTGCATACAATGTACATTCTCAAAACACTTTTGAATTCCAACTGGAATTAGTTCCTATTAATCTAAGTGGACTGCCAGGATTGCATTCCTATGCAGTAGGTCAGCATGAAGGAAAGTGGCTCATCGTTGGCGGACGAGTAGATGGTTTGCACGCACGACAACCTTTTAATGCCTTTCCTGAATCCCAAAACAACGATACCTTATATGTGGTGGATGTCCAAGCAATGGAAGTATGGTCTGCTCCTCTTTCTTCGCTCACGACAAGCATTCAAGAGCAATTACAATCCACTAACATGAACTTTTATCAAGATCAGGATACATTGTTTATCATTGGTGGATATGCGTTTTCTCCAACGGCCAACGATCATGTAACCTTCCCCTTTCTTACATCCATCGATGTACCTGCTACCATAAACGCGATTATTAATAATCAACCTTTCTCAAATTTTATAAAACAAGTCGCGAATGATGTTTTTGCTGTAACCGGGGGGCAATTGGGCAAACTGAACAATTATTTTTACCTAATTGGGGGTCATCGTTTTGACGGACGTTATAACCCAATGGGTGGGGCGTCGTATGTTCAAGAATACACTAATCAAATTCGCAAATTCACCATCGATAATAGCGGCTCACAGCTTAGTTTCGACAATTATCAAACACTCACCGATAATGTACATCTCCACCGAAGAGATTACAACCTACTTCCCCAAATATTTCCGGGAGGCAATTTTGGCTACACAATCTCTTCAGGGGTTTTTCAATTAATTGCAGACCTTCCCTATCCTTATCCAGTTGATATTGATGAAAACAGCATTACACCACACACCGAATTCAATCAATACCTAAGTAACTACCATTCTGCTTCAACATCCCTATATGATAGCAATACAGAAGAAATGCACAATCTGTTTTTTGGAGGTATGAGTCAATACTATTACAGCAATGGAACTCTAATACAGGATAACAATGTGCCTTTTGTAAAAACGATAAGTTTACTTACCAGACATCAAGATGGAAGCTTTGAAGAATTTGTATTACCTATTGAAATGCCCCTCTTAGAAGGGGCAAGTGCCGAATTTATTACCAACAAAACACTTCCTCTATTGGAAGGAGACATTATTTCACTTTCCGAAGTTTCCGACGAATCTTTTATCATTGGTCATATTTTTGGAGGCATTGAGAGTCCGCTTCGAAATCCTTTCAATTCAAACCAAACCAATCAAACCCAAGCAAATCCTACCATCTATGAGGTTCGCTTGAACCGAAATCCATTAGATTTGGAAAGTGTGAATGGATTGAACCCTTATACCGTACAAATAACCCCCAATCCCACAAAAGGTGCCATTCAAATTCAATTAAATAAAAAACCGAGTAATTCCTGCTATTATTTCGTTTCCGATATTAAAGGGAGCATCTTGGATTATGGATCTCTTGATCCGGAAGTCACCATTCAGTCCTTAACGTTGCCCGATGCAAATAACTCGGGAATTCTTTTTCTTACTCTAAACATTGACAATCGCTATTATCTTGATCATAAAATACTGATTTCGAATTAATTTAGACCTATAACAAATATGAAATCATTTAAAATAAAAACTCATTTGAATCGTTAAATCGATTACTTTAAATAGTATTACTTCCTAATCATCAATAAAATAATTCTTGAAAAAAATCTTTAACATATTGTTCGTCCTAGGGTGTATCAATGGTGTTTTTTCACAAAACTGGCAATCCGATTTTGATACTGCTAAAAAATTCGCTTCAGATAAAAATATTCCTATCGTTCTTGTATTTCAGGGAAGCGATTGGTGTGCTCCGTGTATAAAATTAGATCGTGAAGTTTGGTCCACAGATTCCTTTAAAACATATGCCGAGAATCATTATGTGATGCTTCAAGCCGATTTTCCACGAAAAAAGAAAAATGCGCTATCGACAAAACAAGAAGAACAGAATAAAATGCTGGCTGAAAAATACAACAAGCAGGGAATATTTCCTTTTGTTGTTGTTTTGAATGCTAAAGGCGCAGTATTGGGAGAAACAGGGTATAAGAAACTCTCTGCTGAAAAATACATTGAACATCTCCAATCTTTTATAAAATAGTGCTTTGAAACGCAGCCTCTATATTGTTTTCATCATCGGGCTTAGCTTTAACGTCATTGCCCAGGGAACCAATAATTTTAAGCGAACGCTAAAATTAATGGGAAGTCGTTTTGATATTACAGTGGTTGCCGAAGACTCCATCCAAGGGAACCGGTTTATTGACGATGCCGTGAAAGAAATTACTCGAATAGAACGGGTGATTTCCTCATGGGATCCAAATTCAGAAACTTCGGATATTAACAGAAACGCCGGATTAAAGCCGGTTCAAGTAAGTACAGAACTCTTCGACTTGATCGACCGTGCTTTAAAAATATCCAAACTTACGGAGGGAGCCTTCGATATTAGTTTTGCTTCCATGGATAAACTTTGGAAATTTGATGGAAGCATGACCGAGATGCCCTCAGAAGAAGCTATCAAAGCTTCCGTGGCGCGCGTAGGATATGAAAATATTATCCTTGACCGTGAAAACCACACGGTTTTTTTAAAACTCCCGGAGATGAAAATAGGCTTTGGCGCCATTGGCAAGGGATATGCGGCCGATAAAGCCAAAGCGTTGTTGAAAGAAAAAGGAGTGTCGGGAGGTATTATTAATGCTTCGGGAGACCTTACTACTTGGGGCACCCAATACGATGGAAAAGATTGGATGGTCGCCATTACCAATCCTTTGAACAAATCTCATGTTTTCTCATGGTTACCCGTGGTCGATGCCGCTGTGGTTACTTCAGGGAACTATGAAAAGTATGTCACCTTCAATGGCAAGAAATACACCCACATTATAGATCCACGAACGGGTTATCCGAGTTCAGGAATCCAGAGCGTTTCTGTTTTTACGAAGAATGCAGAAATCGCAGATGCCTTATCAACTTCCGTTTTTGTGATGGGCGTTGAAACGGGTTTAAATTTTATTAATCAGTTGAAAGGAGTAGAATGTGTGATTGTTGACGATCAAAATAACATCCATACTTCAAAAGACATTGAATTTAATCGTGAATAGCATGAAAAAAATTGGCATTCTACTAATCCTTCTTGCAGCGCTACAATCCTGTGCAGTGGTCAAGGAATACGACAAGGTAAATCTCAACGATCCCGATATGAATTTATCTTCTCGGGCCATCGAACGATTTGAAACAAACTTTCAAGTATACAGAGAAGGAGCTTCAGGAGCCAATGGTGGCAAAACAGGAGGCGGTTGCGGCTGTAACTAACAAATGAAAAAGTTAATCTTCATCTTAACCCTTTTTGCTTTCATTAGTTTGCAAGCGCAAGATGCTTCGACTTCCTATAAAAAACGCGTGTTGGAAAGTACCGAAGTTGATTTTCTCATGAGTTACTATGCACAAGACGGGGACAATGCGGCTGTTACCGGCGGAATTGGAACAGAAGAACTTACCGATATCACACCAACCATTGTAATTTCAATGCCCTTAAACGAAGATGATGTTTTAACGGTGGATGCCGGAATTTCTGCCTACACCTCCGCTTCTTCAAGTAACTTAAACCCCTTTGACTCTTCCGGTGCCTCCAGTGGTGAGCATGACGACGACGATGAGGACCGCCACAACCAGAACCGAAACCCGGCTGGTGGCGTAACAGGAAGTCCTTGGGTGGCATCTTCAGGAGCCTCGGCTTCCGATGTTTGGGCCAACGTGGTCGTGAGTTATTCTCACAGTTCTGATAATCGTGACAATATTTGGGGAGCTCATGCCAGTATCTCCACGGAGTATGATTATTTTTCAGCAGGGTTTGGCGGTAGTTTCTCCAAGTTATTCAATGAAAAAAATACCGAAGTTGGGATCAAAGCACAAGTGTATTTAGATCAGTGGCACCCTCGTTATCCCACCGAATTAGACTCGTATGTTGAAGTTGGAGGTAATTTGAATAATGGATTTTTCCAAGGCATTACCATTTGGGATGCAAATGGTAACGCAACCGACCCAAACGGTACCGATGGCTGGAGCCCTGTTGATGGATTTAATCTTATCGAAAATAAAGCAAGGAATTCATTTTCCGTGTCGTTAAGCTTGTCTCAGATTTTAAGCAAGAATGCTCAAGTATCACTATTTGTCGATTTTGTTCAACAAGAGGGTTGGTTGTCAAACCCCATGCAACGAGTTTACTTTAAAGATCGTGCCAATTTTTTCATTGGAAATTCGGCAAGCATTCCTAATTACACCAGTCCTTCAAACAAGGATGTGTTTCAATTAGCCGACGATATCGAACGACTTCCGGATACTCGATTCAAAACGCCAATTGGACTTCGGTTTAACTATTACATCAACGAGATGTTCACCGTCCGGACCTATTACCGCTATTATTTTGATAATTGGGGAATGACCTCACACACAGCAAGTATTGAAATGCCGGTAAAATTGAATGATAAGTTTACTGTATATCCCACATACCGGTATTACACGCAGACAGCCATTGATTATTTCGCAGCCTTTGAAGATCATCTTTCTACAGACGATTATTATACCTCCGATTACGACTTATCTGCCTTTGATGCCAACCAATATGGTTTTGGTGTTATTTACACCGATATATTCACGAAATTTCACCTATGGAAACTGGGTTTGAAAAGCATCGACCTTAGGTTTGCTCAATACGATCGAAGCACGGGTTTAAAGGCGAGTATTATTTCGGGAGGATTTAAATTTATTTTGGACTAATAAAAGACGCTCATCAATCCCTTATTAGCGGCATCGTACTGCAGCGAAGCAAGCCTTCTTGTTTTGCAATTTCAGCATAAGGAACTTCCTCCACAGTGAATCCTTCTTTTCGCAGCCACGTATTCAACCTTGTGAAGGTTTTTTCTGAGATTACAACTTCTGGAGAGATAGAAAATATATTGCTATTCATATGGTACATCTCCTCTTTCGTGATGTGAAAACAATTTTCAACTCCGAAGAAATTCACCAACCATTGGTATTCCTCTTCAATTAAAAACCCTTCTTTATGAATAATAGCCTTTCCTTTCCCCAAAGGCTGAAAACAGCAATCCAAATGAAGTGCATTTTCACGAGGATCGAAGTTGGATTTCTTTAATGAAAATGAAACCACTTTCTTTTTTGGAAATAGTTTTTGCAAGTGATATACAGCTTCCATATTGGTGCGAGCCGTAATGTACTTACGGTAATCTTTATCCTTGAACGTACCCACAAAAATGTAGTCGTTCCAAGGCATTACATCACCCCCTTCAATGTGAGCAGCCTCAGGAAATTCAATAATTTTTGAAGGATCGATCTGGTCAATCATATAATCCAATGCGTGAATTTCTTTAGACCGGTCTTCTAGAATGTTCGCGATAATAAATTTGTCATCAATCACAAAGGCTATGTCACGTGAAAATATTTGATTGTAATCCTTAATGACTTCAGGACGATAAACCTTTACTCCATATTTTTCAAATACCGCAGCTACCGCCTCCATTTCAGGCACCATATCCTTTTCCAAAGGATATGTTCCTGCTTTAATATGTTCCGCCGATTTAGGATCGTAAGCATCTTGTAGTTTAGGGGTAGGCCCATTACTTTGGGCAGTACCAAGAACTACTGCTCTCAATCGAGAAATTTCGTCGGTTACATGCAACTGTATCATAGTATCCATATAAAAAAGCATCCGCTTTTCAGGGATGCTTTATAACATATTATTAAGGTTATCGGTAATCGATATCTTTAAAGGCTCGTAAATTTTCTCCAATATATACTTGACGTGGACGTCCTATTGGTTCTTTTCTTAGACGCATTTCTCTCCATTGTGCAATCCATCCTGGCAATCTACCCAATGCAAACATTGGTGTAAACATTTCAACTGGAATGCCAAGGGCACGATAAATAATTCCGGAGTAGAAATCGACGTTTGGATACAACTTGCGATCTACAAAATATGGATCTTCCAAGGCTTCTTTTTCTAATCCCTTCGCTATTTCTAAAATTGGATCATCAATACCCAAATCGTTTAATACTTCGTCGGCAGCCTTCTTGATAATTTTAGCACGCGGATCGAAATTCTTGTATACTCTATGTCCAAATCCCATCAATCGGAATGGATCATTCTTGTCTTTAGCTTTCGCCATGTATTTTTTGGTATCTCCTCCATCCGCTTTTATCGCCTCCAACATTTCAATCACAGCTTGATTGGCTCCTCCGTGCAAAGGTCCCCATAAGGCACTAATCCCTGCAGAAATGGAAACAAATAGCCCTGCATGCGAAGAACCTACCATCCGTACGGTTGAAGTAGAGCAGTTTTGCTCATGATCGGCATGTAGGATGAGAAGCTTATCCATTGCGTTTGAAACCACTTCGTTGCGTTTGTAATCGCTGTGCGGTTTCTTAAACATCATTTTTAAGAAATTTTCTACATAATTCAAGGTGTCGTCACCATAATCCAAAGGCAAACCGGCTCTTTTTCTGTACGTCCATGCAGTTAGCACCGGGAATTTTCCCAAAATCCGAACGATCGCTCGATACATATCCTCTTCACTATCTACATTCACAGAAGACGGGTTAAAGGCTATTAACGCGCTCGTAAGAGACGACAATACGCCCATGGGATGTGCCGCTTGAGGAAAACCATCAAGGATTTTCTTCATGTCCTCCGCGACAATCGATTGCTCGCGAATATCGTTGTGAAATTTCTGCAATTCGTCTCTTGAAGGAAGCTCTCCAAAAATAAGCAGGTAACAAACTTCCAAGAAATCGGCCTTTTCAGCCAGTTCTTCAATTGAATATCCTCTATAACGAAGAATCCCCTTTTCTCCATCTAAAAAAGTAATCGCACTCTCACAAGCACCAGTATTCTTATAACCCGGATCCAAAGTGGTCACACCATTGGTTACACTTCGCAGGGTGTTAATATCGATTGCCACCTCATTTTCGGTACCAACCGTTAAGGGGAAATCATACTTTTTACCATCAATTTCTAGGGAGGCAATTCCGGACATATTCTTGTTTTAATTTAAGGATTATATAAGGATTGCTAAATTACGAAATATTACGCTATTTTGTTAACATTTCAATATCCTAATTGGGTTAAAAAATCCTTAAATTGATTTTACCGCAACATTAAAAAACCCGCCATGCGGCAGGTTTTTTATAAGATGTTATTCTAAATTAAATTTTAAACGCTTTATCCCTCGGATAATAAGCAACTTCGCTTAATTCCTCTTCAATGCGAAGCAACTGATTATACTTTGCCATACGATCACTTCGTGACGCCGATCCTGTTTTAATCTGGCCAGTATTCAGAGCCACTGCAAGGTCTGCAATGGTGTTGTCCTCGGTCTCACCACTTCGGTGTGACATCACACAAGTATAACCGGCATTTTGTGCCATGGTAACTGCGGCAATAGTTTCGCTAAGGGTTCCTATCTGATTCACTTTGATTAAGATAGAATTGGCAATTCCTTCATCAATTCCTCTCGAGAGTCGTTCAACATTGGTAACAAATAAATCATCGCCTACCAATTGAACTTTATCCCCTATTTTTTCGGTAAGGTACTTCCATCCTTCCCAATCGTTTTCATCCATACCGTCCTCGATAGAGATAATGGGATATTTTGCACTTAATTCTGCCAAATAATCTGCTTGTTCTTTCGAACTTCTTACTTTTCCTTTAGCTCCCTCAAATTTTGTATAATCGTAATTGCCGTTTACATAAAATTCGGCTGAAGCACAATCCAAGGCAATCATCACATCGTCCCCCAATTTGTATCCTGCCTTTTCTGTAGCTTTTGCGATGGTTTCTAATGCATCCTCTGTACCATCAAGGGTTGGAGCGAAACCACCTTCATCACCCACTGCGGTACTTAAACCACGATCGTGAAGTACTTTCTTCAAATTATGGAAAATTTCCGATCCCATTTGCATGGCATGTGAAAAGCTGTGCGCCTTTACCGGCATCACCATAAATTCCTGAAAAGCAATAGGGGCATCACTGTGTGAACCACCATTAATAATATTCATCATTGGCACAGGAAGTGTTTTAGCACTTACTCCTCCTACATAGCGATACAAAGGCATCCCTAATTCGTTGGCAGCCGCTTTGGCAGCCGCAAGAGAAACTCCTAAAATGGCATTAGCTCCTAACTTGGATTTATTCTTGGTGCCGTCTAGTTCAATCATAATTCGATCGATTTCCTCTTGATCAAATACTGAAATTCCTAAAAGGGTTCCTGCAATTTTACCATTTACATTTTCAACGGCTTTCAACACTCCTTTTCCCATGTATGTATTCCCTCCATCGCGAAGCTCAACGGCCTCGTGTTCACCGGTAGAAGCTCCTGAAGGTACTGCGGCACGTCCAACGTAACCATTTTCTGTAATTACATCTACTTCAACCGTAGGATTTCCGCGGGAATCGAATATTTGTCGTGCATGTATGTCAATAATAATACTCATCTTGATTGGATTAATGATATGAACTGTGAAGATACAAAAGAAGGATTAAATTTATCCCCCCTTTTCTCAAGAAACCGAGGGTTTTAGCCACGGTAACGTTTTCGAAATAGCAATAAAAAAAGCCCTTAAATTAAAGGGCTTCTTGTAATCGATAGGTTTCTATATTGTTTACAAACTCGTCAAACAAATAAGTTGCATCATGAGGTCCCGGACTCGCTTCAGGATGATACTGAACTGAAAATACAGGTTTACCTTTTAATCTTATCCCTGCTACCGTATGATCGTTCAGGTGAACATGCGTAATTTCGACATCGGGATGGTTTTCCGTTTCTTCTCGATTAATGGCAAATCCGTGGTTTTGTGACGTAATTTCTCCTTTCCCGGTAAGTAAATTTTTAACAGGGTGATTGATTCCGCGATGTCCATGGTGCATTTTATAGGTTGAAATCCCTTTTGCTAAAGCCAAAACTTGATGGCCTAAGCAAATTCCAAATAAAGGGGCGCCAGACTTTAGTATTTCTTTTGCCGTTTCAATCGATGCTTTTAAAGGTTCCGGATCTCCGGGGCCATTGCTTAAAAAGTAGCCATCCGGCTCAAAGGATTTTAAATCGGTGAAACTCGCATTGTATGGAAATACTTTTACATAACAGTCACGCGCTGCCAAGTTGCGAAGTATATTCTTTTTAATTCCCAAGTCCAACGCAGAAACTTTGTACTTGGCATTTTCATCTCCATAAAAATAAGGCTCTTTCGCAGAAACTTTTGAAGCCAATTCGAGACCATTCATATCCGGAACTTTTGCAAGCTGTTCTTTTAAGGCTTCAATATTATCTAACTCCGTTGTAATTACAGCGTTCATTGCTCCGTTATCCCTAATATAACTAACTAAAGCGCGCGTATCGACATCGCTAATAGCCAGTAAATTATTATCGTTTAAAAATTCTTCAAGGGACTTGTCGGCATCAATACGAGAATAATGATAACTAAAATTTCGGCAAATGAGTCCCGCAATTTTTACACTATCCGACTCTACTTCATTTCGGTTGGTTCCGTAATTTCCAATGTGTGCATTGGTGGTTACCATGAGTTGCCCAAAATAGGAAGGATCCGTAAAGATTTCTTGATACCCGGTAGTACCGGTGTTGAAACAAACTTCGCCAAAGGCGGAGCCTTCTTTTCCTCCCACTGCTTTACCATAGAAAATGGTTCCGTCGGCTAATAAAATAAGTGCTTTCTTTCTGGTTTGATATTTCATTCTAAAAAAAGATTTTACAAAAATAACATAAAAAAAAGGACTAACTTAAATGGTTAGTCCTTTTATTATTGACAAATGAATCATTCATCTATTCTTCTTCTTTTGAAGCTTTAGTTTCCGCAGCAGGAGCAGCAGCAACCGGTGCCGCAGCAGCCGAAGCACTTCCTGAACTACCACCTCTACGACTTCTACGAGTAGATTTCTTTTTAGTGGCTGCACCTACATTATACACTTCATTGAAATCAACTAGCTCGATCATCGCCATATCTGCATTATCTCCCAATCGATTTCCAAGTTTGATAATTCGAGTGTATCCACCCGGACGATCTCCCACTTTCACAGCTACCTCTCTAAAAAGTTCGGTTACTGCATCTTTTTGGCGTAGACGACCAAATACGATACGACGGTTGTGCGTAGTATCTTCTTTGGACTTCGTTACCAATGGCTCAACAAATTGCTTTAAAGCTTTTGCTTTTGCCAAGGTGGTATTGATTCGCTTATGTTCAATTAGGGAACAAGCCATATTAGCCAACATCGACTTTCTATGCGCTGTTTTTCTACCTAAGTGATTATTTTTCTTTCCGTGTCTCATGACGTTTTGTTTGAATCATCATCTTGCTACAACCCTTTTTGAGGAGCAAAATATGATGGATTAGTCTTTATCTAGTTTGTATTTTGAAAGGTCCATTCCGAAATTAAGGCCTTTTACATTTACCAACTCTTCAAGCTCGGTTAATGATTTTTTACCAAAATTTCTGAATTTCATTAAATCGTTTTTGTTGTAAGAAACCAAGTCTCCTAAGGTATCTACTTCAGCCGCTTTTAAACAGTTTAATGCACGTACTGAAAGATCCAAATCGATTAATTTGGTTTTCAATAACTGACGCATGTGAAGCGATTCTTCATCATAAGTCTCTGTTTGTGCAATTTCATCAGCTTCAAGGGTAATGCGCTCATCGCTGAACAACATAAAGTGATGAATCAACGTTTTTGCCGCTTCAGTTAAAGCATCTTTTGGATGAATCGAACCGTCGGTCATGATTTCAAAAACCAACTTTTCGTAATCTGTTTTTTGCTCTACACGAAAGTTTTCAATGCTATACTTCACATTTTTAATGGGAGTATAAATTGAATCGGTAAAAATAGTACCTAAAGGCGCATTGGCTTTTTTGTTCTCTTCAGCCGGAACGTATCCTCTACCTTTTTCGATCGTAATCTCAAAGTTAAGGTTCACTTTAGGATCCATGTTACAAATTACCAAGTCCGGGTTCAATACTTGAAAACCAGAAATGAATTTTTGAAAATCTCCAGCAGTTAATTGTTCTGCTCCGGAAACTGAAATAGTAACAGTTTCGTTATCGATTTCATCAATTTGTCTTTTTAGACGAACCTGCTTAAGGTTTAGCACGATTTCTGTAACATCCTCTACTACTCCAGCAATTGTTGAGAATTCGTGATCAACTCCTTCAATACGAACAGAAGTAATTGCAAAACCTTCCAATGAGGAAAGTAATACACGTCTTAGGGCGTTACCAACGGTCAATCCATATCCTGGTTCTAAAGGGCGAAATTCGAATTTCCCTTCAAAATCGGTTGAATTGATCATGATAACTTTATCAGGCTTTTGAAAACTAAATACTGCCATAATGTGAATCGTGTGTGTTTTAGATTATTTTGAATATAATTCGACGATGAATTGTTCGTTGATGTTCTCAGGAATTTGAAGTCGCTGTGGAACTGAAACAAACGTACCTTCTTTCTTTTCAGAATTCCAGGTAATCCATTCGTATACTTGACTAGCGTTAGCCAAGGAATTTTGAACTGCTTCAAGAGATTTTGACTTCTCTCTAACAGCTACCACGTCACCGGCCTTTAGCTGGTACGATGGAATGTTTACTTTTTCACCATTTACAGTGATGTGACGGTGAGAAACTAATTGTCTTGCAGCGCTTCGGCTTGGCGCAATTCCCATACGGTATACTACGTTGTCTAAACGAGACTCACATAGTTGAAGCAATACTTCACCGGTAATACCTTGTGCAGCAGTTGCTCTTTTAAACATATTACGGAATTGACGCTCTAAGATACCATAGGTATATTTTGCCTTTTGCTTTTCAGCCAATTGGATTGCGTACTCAGATTTTTTACCTCTTCTACGGTTTTGCCCGTGTTGTCCCGGAGGATAATTTCTTTTTTCAAAAGATTTATCTTCTCCGAAAATAGCTTCACCGAATTTACGGGCTATTTTAGTTTTTGGACCAGTATATCTTGCCATTTTAAATTGTGATTATAGAAGGGAAAACTAAATTAAGGTCATCCTTTAGCTTTCGTTTTCCTTCCGGTTTATACTAAATAATTAATTATACTCTTCTTCGTTTCGGAGGACGACATCCATTGTGCGGCATTGGTGTAACATCGATAATTTCGGTTACTTCAATTCCTGCATTGTGGATGGTACGGATAGCAGATTCTCTACCATTACCCGGTCCTTTAACGTATACTTTTACTTTACGCAAACCAGCTTCGTGAGCTACTTTTGCACAATCTTCAGATGCCAACTGAGCTGCATAAGGAGTGTTTTTCTTAGATCCTCTAAAGCCCATTTTTCCGGCTGAAGACCAAGAGATTACATCCCCGTTCTTGTTGGTCAACGAAATGATAATGTTGTTGAATGAAGCTGTAATATGAGCCTCACCGGTTGCTTCAACATTAACTTTACGTTTTTTGGTACTTTTTGTACTAGACTTTGCCATATCTCTAGGTTTTATTTAGTTGCTTTTTTCTTGTTAGCAACTGTTTTACGTTTTCCTTTTCTTGTTCTGGAGTTATTCTTAGTGCGTTGACCTCTTAAAGGAAGTCCCGCTCTGTGACGAATACCTCTGTAACAACCAATATCCATTAAGCGTTTAATGCTTAAGGAAATTTCACTACGTAATTCACCTTCGATCTTGAAGAACGATACAGCTTCACGAATTGCTCCGATTTCATCATCAGACCAGTCGTTTACTTTTTTGTCTTCGTTAACTCCGGCTTTTTCTAGGATATCCTTGGCACGGCTATTACCGATTCCAAAGATATACGTTAACGCGATTACACCCCTTTTATTCTTAGGGATATCTACACCTGCGATTCTTGCCATAATTTATCCTTGTCTTTGTTTGAACCTTGGGTTCTTTTTATTAATAACATACAAACGTCCTTTTCTGCGAACTATCTTGCAGTCGGCGCTTCTTTTTTTAACGGATGCTCTTACTTTCATCTCTCTTAGTATCTATAAGTTATTCGAGCCTTTGTTAAATCGTATGGGCTCATTTCTAATTTTACTTTGTCTCCGGGTAATAATTTAATATAGTGCATGCGCATTTTTCCGGATATATGTGCTGTTACAATATGACCATTTTCCAATTCTACTCGAAACATTGCATTCGATAATGCTTCTACAATGGTTCCGTCTTGTTCTATTGCCGCTTGTTTTGCCATATTATGCTACTGCTTTTCTATTTTTTCCACTCTTCATCAAACCATCATAATGACGATTCAACAAATATGAATTCACTTGCTGCATGGTATCGATCGCAACTCCCACCATAATAAGTAAGGAAGTACCACCGTAAAATAATGCCCAACCTTGCTGGATTCCTATGAGCTTCACTACAAATGCAGGGAAGATAGCAATCAACGCCAAGAATATAGATCCAGGGAAGGTTATTTGAGACATGATTTTGTCTAAGTATTCTGCCGTATCAGTTCCAGGTTTTATCCCAGGGATAAATCCACCGCTACGTTTAAGGTCGTCGGCCATTTTATTCGTTGGAACCGTGATCGCCGTATAGAAATACGTAAAGATGATGATCAAGATGGCAAACACCAAATTGTACCAAAATCCAAAGATATCACTGAAGTTCGCTTGAATAGTTTGTGCCCAGTTACTTTCAGAAAGACTTGCTACTGCAGAAGGAACGAACATAATTGCTTGCGCAAAGATAATAGGCATTACTCCAGAAGCATTAAGCTTTAAAGGAATGAATTGTCTTGCACCAAAAATATTCTTCTCATACCCACCACTTGCAGTTCTTCGAGCATATTGAACAGGAATTTTACGAACTGCCATTACCAACATGATTGATAATAGAATGATCACAAACCAGATGACCAATTCGATCAAAATCATGATCAAACCACCATTTGACTCTAGTACTCGTGAAGCGAATTCTTGAGCAAAGGTCTGTGGTAATCGAGCGATAATCCCAACCATAATTAAGATTGAAATACCGTTTCCAATACCTTTATCGGTAATTTTCTCTCCCAACCACATGGCGAAAATACACCCTGTTACTAGGATCACGATAGAAGAAACATAGAACAATGCAGATTGTCCAAGAACAAAAGCTTCCGCTGGAACTCCTAGCGCAGGAAGACCTGCCAAATAACTAGGTGCTTGAACCAAACATATACCGATGGTTAACCATCGTGTAATCTGATTGATTTTTTTACGTCCGCTTTCTCCTTCTTTCTGTAATTTCTGAAGGTATGGAATGGCAATTTGCATTAACTGCACTACGATCGAAGCAGAAATGTAAGGCATGATTCCCAAAGCAAAAACAGAGGCATTTGCAAAAGCACCCCCTGTAAAAGCATTAAGTAATCCTCCGATTCCACCATCGTTGAACTTACCTGCAAACTCACTTAGCATCGCTGCATCGATACCCGGTAATACTACCTGAGCACCAAAGCGATAAACCAATAGGAGTCCAAGCGTAAGTATAATACGATTACGCAGCTCTTCTATTTTATAAATATTTTTTAAAGTCTCTATAAATTTCATGCCATCAAATAATTACAGCGTTACAACTTCTCCACCTGCAGCTTCGATAGCAGCTTTAGCAGAAGCAGTAAACTTGTGAGCAGATACGGTTAACTTAGCTTTTAATTCGCCTCTTCCTAGAATCTTCACCATTTCATTCTTCCCTGCCAATCTCAAGCTAACAAGCGTGTCAAAATCTACTGTATCTTTGATTTTCTTAGCGTCTACCAATTCTTGTAGGGTATCTAAGTTTACCCCTTGGTATTCTTTGCGGTTCACATTGGTAAATCCAAATTTAGGAACACGACGTTGTAAAGGCATCTGACCTCCTTCAAATCCTAATTTCTTAGAATAACCTGAACGAGACTTTGCTCCTTTATGACCACGAGTTGCAGTTCCTCCTTTTCCGGAACCTTGCCCACGACCAACGCGTTTGCCTTCTTTCTTAACTGAACCTTCAGCTGGTTTTAAATTACTTAAATCCATTTCCGTATATCTTATTTAGTTTCAACTGAAACTAGGTGATTAACTTTTTTTATCATACCAAGAATTGTTGGCGTATCCTCATGCTCTACAGATTGATTTAATTTATTCAATCCTAAAGACTTAAGGGTTCTTTTCTGGGTTTCCGGACGGTTGATGTCGCTACGAACCTTTGTTACAATTATCTTTGCCATAGTTTCTTGTCTTTTATCCTTTATATAATTTCTCTAAAGAGATTCCTCTTTGTTTCGCTACGGTAGCTGCACTACGTAATTGTAAAAGTGCATCGAAGGTAGCTTTTACCACGTTGTGTGGGTTTGAAGATCCCTGAGATTTAGATAATACATCGTGAATACCTACTGCTTCCAATACGGCACGAACAGCACCCCCTGCAATTACCCCTGTACCGGGTGCAGCTGGTAATAAAGTTACTCGCGCTCCTCCGTATTTTCCTTTTTGCTCATGTGGAAGGGTTACTTTATTCAACGGAATACGTACTAAATTTTTCTTCGCGTCTTCGATGGCTTTAGCGATAGCACTGGCTACGTCTTTAGATTTCCCTAAACCGTGTCCTACTACACCATTTTCGTCACCTACAACCACGATAGCAGAAAATCCGAATGCTCTACCTCCTTTGGTTACTTTGGTTACACGTTGTACACCTACCAAACGATCTTTTAATTCTAGACCTCCGGGCTTTACTAGTTCTACGTTTTTATAATCTTGATACATATTATTAGAATTTTAGACCGCCCTCACGAGCTCCTTCTGCCAATGATTTAACTCTTCCGTGATATAAATAACCACCTCTATCGAACGTTACCGATGCTACACCGGCCTTAACTGCTTTTTCAGCAATTGCTTTCCCTACCAATTTGGCAGCATCGCTCTTGTTTACTTTTGCAGTGTCGATATCTTTATCTCTTGAGGATGCAGCAGTAATTGTCTTTCCGCTTTCATCGTCAATAAGTTGCGCATAAATTTCTTTATTGCTTCTGAAAACAGCCAAACGAGGTCGTTGTTCATCTCCAGAAATTGTTTTTCTGATTCGAAGGCGTATGCGTTCTCTTCTTTCGTATTTAGATAATGCCATAACTTACAGTCTTATGCAGATTTACCTGCTTTTCTTCTAATTATTTCTCCAACAAACTTGATACCTTTTCCTTTGTAAGGCTCTGGCTTACGGAAACCGCGAATTTTCGCTGCTACCTGACCAACCAATTGTTTGTCATAAGAAGTGAGTTTAACAATAGGATTCTTACCTTTTTCGGTTACAGTTTCCACTTTTACTTCTGGAGCCACGTCCAAAACGATATTATGTGAAAAACCAATGGCCAAATCTAATTTCTGACCTTGGTTGCTCGCACGATATCCAACTCCAACTAGTTCCAACTGTTTGGTCCATCCAATAGATACACCTTTAATCATGTTGTTTACTAGAGAGCGGTACAATCCGTGTTTTGCTCTGTGATCTTTTGCATCTGAAGGACGTTCAACATAAACGTTTCCTTCTTCTACTTTTACGCTAACCGCATCAAATTCTTGGGTTAACTCGCCTAATTTCCCTTTTACGGTGATGGTGTTATCCTTCACTTCTACAGTGACACCGTCTGGAATTGCTACTGGGTTATTACCTATTCTTGACATTTCTTCGTCTTATTTTATTAGTAAACGTAACACAATACCTCACCACCTACATTTTGGGCTTTTGCTTGTTTTCCTGTCATTACTCCCGCAGAAGTAGACACGATAGCAATTCCCAATCCATTCAATACACGAGGCATTTCGGTAGATCCGGCATACTTACGTAAACCAGGTTTACTTATTCTTTTGATATTTTTCATTACCGGTTCTTTGGTAATTCGGTCGTATTTCAAAGCTATTTTAATAGTTCCTTGAGGATTGGTTCCTTCTTCGAACTTATAACTTAAAATATACCCTTGATCAAAAAGAATTTTAGTGATTTCCTTTTTGATGTTTGAAGCCGGCACTTCGACTACTCGGTGGCCTGCGTTCACTGCGTTTCTAACTCGTGTTAGAAAATCTGCGATTGGATCTGTATTCATTTATTTGAATTTGCGAATGTGGTTTTCCAGCAATCTGAAACCTTCACTCAGTTAAAATTTATTACCAGCTAGCTTTTCTAACTCCGGGAATTAACCCTTGATTAGCCATTTCACGGAACATTACACGTGAAAGTCCAAAAGTTCTCATATACCCTTTAGGTCTACCCGTTAATTTGCATCGATTGTGCATACGGATTGGAGAAGCGTTTTTTGGTAGTTTTTGCAATGCTTCGTAGTCTCCGGCTTCTTTCAAAGCTTTTCTCTTTGCTGCATATTTGGCTACCGTTTTGGCTCTCTTTACCTCGCGGGCTTTCATTGATTCTTTTGCCATCTTATTTCTTTTTAAAAGGTAATCCCAATTGGGTTAATAATGCTTTAGCTTCTTGATCGGTATCAGCAGAAGTAATGAACGTAACATTCATTCCTTCGATCTTTTTCACTTTATCGATATCGATTTCAGGGAAAATGATTTGTTCTGTGATTCCCAAAGAATAATTTCCTCTTCCGTCAAAACCAGTAGCTTTAATTCCGTTGAAGTCACGCACACGTGGCAACGCTGAAGTAATCAATCGATCTAAGAATTCATACATTCTTTCTCCTCGAAGGGTCACTTTAGCACCAATGGGCATTCCTTTACGAAGCTTAAACGTAGCAACGTCTTTTTTGGAAATGGTCTGAACTGCTTTTTGTCCAGTGATCTTTGTTAATTCATCTACAGAATACTCGATCAATTTCTTATCGGCTACTGCACTCCCTACTCCTCGAGAAACAACAATTTTCTCAAGTTTTGGAACTTGCATTACATTTTTGTAGCCAAACTCGTCTGTAAGAGCGTTTACAACACGGCTCTTATATTCTTCCTTAAGTCTTGGTGTATATCCCATAACTATAATACTTGATTTGATTTTTTAGCAAATCGTACTTTCTTATCTCCTTCCATTCGAACACCTACACGAGTTGCTTCACCCGACTTAGGATCTTTCAATGAAAGATTTGAAATATGAATGGGAGCTTCTTTTTCCTTGATTCCACCTTGAGGATTTGCCGCAGTTGGCTTCTCATGTTTCTTTACAAGGTTTACTCCTTCAACAATTGCTTTGTTTTTATCACGCAATACACGCAATACTTTTCCTTCAGATCCTTTGTGATCACCCGCAATAACTAATACGGTATCTCCTGATTTTATTCTAAGCTTTTCCATCTGGTTTTCGTATTAAAGCACTTCAGGTGCCAATGATACAATCTTCATAAATTGCTTATCGCGAAGTTCTCTCGCCACAGGTCCGAATACGCGTGTTCCTCTCATTTCTCCTTGTGCATTTAAAAGTACACAAGCATTATCGTCGAAACGGATGTAAGAACCATCAGGTCGTCTTACTTCTTTTACGGTACGCACTACTACTGCGGTAGAAACACTTCCTTTCTTTACAGCACCATTTGGAGTTGCTTCTTTCACGGTAACCACAATTTTGTCACCAATAGAAGCATATCTTCTTTTGGTTCCTCCCAACACTCGGATACAAAGTACTTCCTTTGCTCCTGTGTTGTCTGCTACTTTAAGTCTTGATTCTTGTTGTATCATGATTACTTAGCTCTTTCAATGATTTCTACTAATCTCCAACATTTAGTTTTACTCATAGGTCTTGTTTCCATGATCCTAACGGTATCCCCTTCGTTGCAGTCGTTCTTTTCATCGTGCGCGACATATTTCTTAGTCTTGGACACGAATTTTCCGTACATCGGGTGTTTTACTTTCTTCACCTCGCTCACAACAATGGATTTTTCCATTTTGCTACTGGTTACTACCCCGATACGTTCTTTTCTTAAATTTCTTTTTTCCATCTTTCAGCTTCGTACAATTATTGCACTTCTCTTTTAGTTAGTTCTGTCGCAATTCTGGCAATAGATCTTCTGTGACCTCTTAACTGAATTGGATTTTCCAACGGTGATATAGCGTGTGCTATTTTAAGATCGGTTTGAGCTTTATTCAATTCGGCTAACTTTTCTTGTAGCTCCGCTGTTGATGCTTCTTTTATTTCTGATTGTTTCATAGTGACAAATACAAAATATTAAGCTTGATAATCTCTGGATACAATAAATTTGGTCTTCACAGGAAGTTTTTGAGCGGCAAGACGCAAAGCCTCTTTAGCCGTTTCCATAGGAACTCCGGAAACTTCAAATAACATTCTACCAGGTTTCACAACAGCAGCCCAATATTCAACAGCACCTTTACCTTTACCCATACGTACCTCAAGAGGTTTCTTCGTAATTGGTTTATCTGGAAAGATCATGATCCAGATAGAACCTTCTCTTTTCATAAAACGGGTTGCAGCAATACGCGCAGCTTCTATTTGACGAGCTGTCAAGAAATTTTGATCTAAGGATTTAATACCAAAGGTACCGTAGGACAACTGGTTTCCTCTTCCAGCGTTCCCTTTCATACGACCCTTTTGTGTTTTACGGTATTTGGTTCTTTTCGGTTGTAACATCTTCTTTAATCTTTAAAAAATTACTTTCTGTTACGACGTGACTTGTTATTACCACCTCGACCAGAACTCGCTTTTCCGGCAGCACCCTTTTTTGCAAGGCCTACCAATGGAGAAAGCTCTCTTTTACCATATACTTCACCTTTCATGATCCATACTTTGATACCCAATCTACCATAGGTAGTGTGAGCTTCATGCAAAGCATAATCAATATCGGCTCTAAAGGTTGATAAAGGAATACGACCATCTTTATAGGCTTCTGAGCGAGCCATTTCAGCACCATTCAATCGACCTGAGATTTGAATCTTGATACCTTCAGCATTCATACGCATTGCTGCAGCAATAGCCATTTTGATTGCACGACGGTATGAGATACGATTCTCAATTTGTCGAGCAACACTTGCAGCAACTAAGTATGCATCTAATTCCGGTCTCTTGATCTCGTGAATGTTGATCTGTACTTCTTTACCTGTGATTTTCTTAAGCTCTTCTTTCAACTTGTCTACCTCTTGACCCCCTTTACCGATAATGATACCGGGACGAGCCGTAGTGATAGTAACGGTTACAAGTTTAAGCGTACGCTCAATAATTACACGTGCCACACTAGCTTTACTTAAACGAGCGTGAACATATTTTCTAATCTTGTCGTCTTCGGCCAATTTATCGCCGTAGTCGTTTCCACCGTACCAGTTGGATTCCCATCCTCTAATGATACCTAAGCGGTTCCCGATTGGATTTGTTTTCTGTCCCATTTACTTCTTAGCTTTGTGTGTTATCGTTAGCTCCTAAAACCAGTGTTACGTGGTTGGAACGTTTTCTAATTCGGTGTGCGCGCCCTTGCGGTGCAGTACGAAGTCTCTTCAACATAGTACCACCATCCACACGGATTTCTTTTACAAAAAGGTCTGCATCTTCGATTGAAGCATCTTCATTCTTCGCTTGCCAGTTGGCAATCGCTGAAATTAAGAGCTTTTCTAGACGACGAGAAGCCTCTTTTGAATTGAACTTTAATATGTTAAGCGCTTTGTCTACTTTTTCACCACGCACTAAATCTGCTACTAAACGCATCTTTCGAGGCGAAGTAGGGCAATTGTTCAACTTAGCGAAATACTGTGTCTTCTTCGCTTCCTTGATCTGTTCTGCTCTTTCTCTTTTACGAACTCCCATGGCTTATTATCGTTTTCCTTTGTTTTTAGCACCGGCGTGACCACGGAATGATCTTGTAGGTGAAAATTCTCCTAGTTTATGTCCTACCATGTTCTCGGTCACGTACACAGGAACAAATTGCTTCCCGTTGTGTACCGCTATGGTTTGCCCAACGAAATCCGGAGTAATCATAGAAGCACGTGACCAAGTCTTGATGACGGTTTTCTTGTTTGACTCCACATTATCCTGAACTTTTTTCTCTAACTTATAGTGAACGTAAGGTCCTTTTTTTAATGATCTTGGCATGGCTTATTTCTTTCTACGTTCTACAATATATTTATTACTCGCTTTCGTTTTAGAACGGGTTCTGTATCCTTTTGCAGGGATTCCCTTTCTTGAACGTGGGTGTCCTCCAGAAGACTTACCTTCTCCACCACCCATTGGGTGATCGACTGGGTTCATCACTACTGGTCTCGTTCTTGGACGACGGCCCAACCAACGACTTCTACCAGCTTTACCAGAAACAAGTAACTGATGATCACTGTTTGATACAGCACCAATAGTAGCTGCACAAGTAACCAAAATCAAACGAGTTTCTCCAGAAGGTAATTTTACCGTAGCATACTTTCCATCTCTTGCCATTAACTGAGCAAATGCACCAGCACTACGAGCCATAACAGCTCCTTGTCCAGGGTGTAACTCGATACAAGAAATAATAGTACCTAATGGAATCGTTGATAAGGTCATGCTATTTCCGATCTCAGGAGCTGATCCATCTCCGGAAACAATATTCTGACCTACTTGAAGACCATTTTGAGCGATGATATAACGCTTTTCGCCATCTTGGTAATTTACCAACGCGATAAACGCTGTACGATTTGGATCGTATTCTATAGAAGCTACGGTTGCGGGAATTCCGTGCTTATCACGTTTAAAATCGATAACTCGATAACGTTTCTTATGACCACCACCTATGTAGCGCATGGTCATTTTTCCTTGACTGTTTCTACCACCAGAACGTTTTTTCGGAGCGAGCAAGCTCTTCTCCGGCTTATCAGTTGTTATGGCGTCAAATCCATTTACAACTCTAAAACGCTGTCCCGGGGTGATAGGCTTTAATTTTCTTACTGACATTGTCGTCTTTCTTTAAATCTAAAAATTAGATATTAGCATAAAAATCTATTGTATCACCTTCCGCCACCTGTACAATTGCTTTTTTAGTAGCATTTGTTTTACCAGTTTGGATACCCGTTTTCGTATGACGAACACGTCTATCTGGGCGGACATTTATTGTGCGAACTGAAGAAACAGAAACTCCATATGCAGCTTCCACCGCATTTTTAATTTCTATCTTATTCGCCTTAGGGTTTACTAAAAAAGTAAAACGGTTGCTTTCTTCCGCCTCTTTCGTAGCTTTTTCTGTAATTATAGGTTTAATTAAGATGTCCATCTTGTTTCTATTTACTTAAGTTTACTTCAATTGCTTCCAAAGAACCTTCAAATAACACGAGGCTATTTGCATTCATAATTTTGTAAGTGCTTAATTCTGAGTTAGTTATAACTTCAGTGCCTTTCAAATTACGAGACGACAAATATACATTATTATTTGAGTCACCCAACACGAACAATGATTTTTTGTTTTCCAATCCTAAAGACTTCAATACTGATGTGAATTCTTTTGTCTTTGGCGTGTCTAAAGTGAAGTCCTCTAATACCACGATTGCCTTGTCATTTGCCTTCATAGAAAGTGCAGAACGACGCGCCAAACGCTTTAAGTTTTTATTCAATTTGAATGAATAATTTCTTGGTCTAGGACCAAAAAATCGTCCTCCTCCTCTGAAAACTCCAGACTTGATACTACCCGCACGAGCAGTACCTGTTCCCTTTTGTTTTTTCAACTTTCGGGTACTTCCTGTAATTTCAGCTTTTTCTTTAGCCTTATGAGTTCCTTGTCTCTGATTGGCAAGGAATTGCTTCACGTCTAGATATACTGCGTGATTGTTTGGCTCTATTCCGAATACGTCTTGAGAAAGGTCTACCTTTCTTCCCGTATCTTTTCCGTTTTTATCTAAAACTGCTACCTTCATTACTTTGTAATCGTTACGTAAGCATTTTTGTGTCCAGGAACGCATCCTTTTACAACAAGTAAGTTCTTTTCCGGAACTACTTTCAACACTTTCAAGTTTTCAACTTTTACTGTTTCATTTCCCATTTGTCCAGCCATACGCATTCCTTTGAATACACGAGCAGGATAAGATGCGGCACCAATAGATCCCGGAGCTCTTAAACGGTTATGCTGACCGTGAGTAGCTTGACCTACACCACCGAAACCATGACGTTTAACCACCCCTTGGAATCCTTTACCTTTTGAAATCCCTGAAATATCCACGAATTCTCCTTCGATAAAGTGCTCTACAGTAATAGTATCACCTAATTTATACTCCTCTTCGAAATCTTGGAATTCAACGACTTTTCGCTTGGCAACAGTTCCTGCTTTGCTAGCATGGCCAGCAGCAGCTTTGTTGGCAGTCTTTTTGTCATCGAAACCAAGCTGAAGAGCTTCATACCCGTCAACCTCTTTGGTTCTGACTTGGGTGATCACACAGGGTCCTGCTTCGATAACGGTACAAGGAATATTCTTCCCTTTCTCGTCAAAGATGCTGGTCATCCCTATCTTTTTTCCAATTAACCCAGACATAATTATTATTTATTAGTTATTAAATTTCTATTTAAAATGAAAACAGGGCCAAAATAAATTCAGCCCTGAATTTTATTTTGTTTCCGTTTTTCCCTCGCACGCAGCTCAGGACATGTACACACTTTTTAAGTGCTTTGCAACTACACTTTGATCTCTACTTCCACGCCGCTAGGAAGTTCTAACTTCATAAGCGCATCGATGGTTTTAGAAGAAGAGCTGTAGATGTCCAACAAGCGCTTGTAAGAACTTAATTGAAACTGCTCTCTACTCTTCTTATTTACGTGTGGCGAACGCAACACGGTAAAGATTTTCTTGTGTGTTGGTAATGGAATTGGTCCTGTTACCACTGCACCAGTACTTTTTACTGTTTTCACGATTTTTTCAGCAGATTTGTCTACTAAATTATGATCGTAAGACTTTAATTTAATTCTGATTTTTTGACTCATTGCTGAAATATTATACGTTAGCGGTTCCTCTTGCTGCTGCAATTACTTCTTCTGAAATATTAGAAGGAGTCTCAGCATAGTGTGAAAATTCCATTGTTGATGTTGCACGTCCTGAAGACAAAGTTCTTAAGGTGGTTACATATCCGAACATTTCAGATAATGGCACTTCAGCCTTAATTACTTTTGCTCCTGCACGATCACTCATATCATTCACTTGACCACGTCGACGATTCAAATCCCCAACGATATCACCCATGTTCTCTTCAGGAGTTAACACCTCAAGTTTCATGATGGGCTCAAGAATTACAGCACCGGCTGCTTTAGCTGCCGCCTTGTATCCTAATTTTGCCGCCAATTCGAATGATAATTGATCTGAATCCACTGCGTGGAACGATCCATCCTTCAAGGTTACTTTCATGCTGTCCATTTCAAATCCAGCTAATGGACCATTAGACATTGCCTGTTTGAAACCTTTCTCAACAGAAGGTATAAATTCTTTAGGAACGTTACCTCCTTTAATTTCGTTTACAAATTGTAATCCAACCGCCTTTTCATCGTCTGCTGGTCCAATTGTAAATACGATGTCCGCAAATTTACCACGACCTCCAGATTGCTTTTTGTAAACCTCTCTGTGATCTGCCGTTTTGGTAATTGCTTCTTTATATTCAACCTGAGGTTTCCCTTGGCTTACTTCTACTTTAAATTCTCTTCTCAATCGATCCACGATGATATCCAAGTGAAGCTCTCCCATTCCTGAGATAATGGTTTGCCCACTAGCTTCATCCGTACGAACTTGGAAGGTTGGATCTTCTTCAGCTAATTTTGCTAAAGCCATACCCAATTTATCAACATCCGCCTTCGTTTTTGGCTCCACCGCGATACCAATTACAGGATCAGGGAAGTTCATACTTTCCAATACAATTGGATGCTTCTCTGCTGTAAGTGTATCTCCAGTTTTGATATCCTTAAATCCAACTGCTGCCCCAATATCTCCTGCTTCGATATAATCGATTGCATTTTGCTTATTGGCATGCATTTGATAGATACGAGAAATACGCTCTTTGTTACCAGATCTGTTGTTCAATACATAAGAACCAGCATCCAAACGTCCAGAATAAGCACGGAAAAATGCCAATCGTCCTACGAAAGGATCGGTAGCAATTTTAAAGGCCAAGGCTGCAAAAGGTTCTTTCACATCAGGCTTACGTAATTCTTCTTTTTCTGTATCAGGGTTAATTCCTTTGATACCATCCTTGTCTACTGGTGAAGGTAAATAACGACAAACAGCATCCAACAAGAATTGAACTCCTTTATTTTTAAATGCAGATCCACAGATCATTGGAATGATCGACATATCCATTACCGCAGCACGCAATGCAGCGTGAATTTCATCTTCGGTAATAGAATCTTCGTCTTCCATGTATTTTTCCAAAAGACTTTCGTCGTAAGCGGCTACCTCTTCAATTAACTTCCCACGGTACATGTGCGCTTCTTCCTTCATATCTTCTGGGATGTCAATCACATCAAAGGTAGCACCCATAGAATCCTCATGCCAAACAATGGCACGGTTCTTCACCAAGTCTACAACTCCTTTGAAATCGATTTCATCTCCGATAGGCAATACGATTGGCACCGCATTAGACCCTAACATGTCTTTTACTTGCTGACAAACCATCATGAAGTTAGACCCTTGACGGTCCATCTTGTTTACAAAGCCCATACGAGGCACTTTGTAGTTGTCGGCTAGTCTCCAGTTAGTTTCAGATTGTGGCTCAACACCATCCACTGCACTAAATAAGAATACCAAACCATCAAGTACACGTAATGAACGATTCACCTCTACGGTAAAGTCAACGTGACCCGGGGTATCAATAATATTAAAGTGGTATCCTTTCGTATCATCAACCGGCTGACCATTCTTCAATGGAAAATTCCAAGTACAAGTGGTAGCAGCCGAAGTAATCGTAATTCCTCGCTCTTGCTCTTGCTCCATCCAGTCCATGGTTGCAGCACCATCGTGCACTTCTCCAATTTTATGACTCACTCCCGTATAATAAAGAATACGCTCGGTAGTCGTGGTTTTACCCGCATCAATATGCGCAGCAATCCCAATATTTCTTGTATATTTTAAATCTCTTTGTGCCATTTTCTTAGAATCTAAAGTGTGAGAATGCTTTGTTTGCTTCGGCCATTTTATGGGTATCCATACGTTTCTTAACCGCAGCGCCTTCTTCTTTAGCAGCCGCTAAAATTTCAGCAGCCAATTTCTGAGCCATTGACTTCTCATTACGCTTACGCGAATACCCAATCAACCACTTCATTGCAGTGGAGATCTTACGGTCTGGGCGTATTTGCATTGGAATTTGAAAGGTTGCCCCTCCAACTCTTCGGCTACGTACCTCTACGTGAGGCATTACATTAGAAAGAGCATCTTTCCAAATTTCTAAAGCCGTTTTTTCTTCATCTTGTTTTTTGGAATCTACAATATCGATTGCATCGTAGAATACTTTGAAAGCTACCGACTTCTTACCGTCCCACATCAAGTTGTTCACAAAACGTGTCACTAACTGATCATTAAATCTTGGATCTGGTAAAAGCGGTCTTTTCTTCGCTTGTCTTTTTCTCATTACTTCTCTTTAAAGTTGTTTGAATTACTTCTTAGGGCGTTTTGCACCGTACTTTGATCTACGTTGTAGTCTTCCTTGAACACCTGCGGTATCCAAAGCTCCACGAACGATGTGATAACGTACACCTGGCAAATCTTTTACCCTTCCACCTCTAACCAATACTATCGAGTGCTCCTGAAGATTGTGTCCCTCACCTCCGATGTATGCGTTTACTTCTTTTCCGTTCGTTAACCTTACCCTTGCAACTTTACGCATTGCAGAGTTTGGTTTCTTAGGAGTAGTCGTATATACACGCGTACACACACCGCGGCGTTGCGGGCACGAATCCAAAGCAGCCGATTTACTCTTCTTGGTTATTTTGGCTCTTCCTTTTCGTACTAATTGTGAAATAGTTGGCATATAAAATCCTTGTTATACTTAATTAAATGATATAATTTCCCCTATAAAAGGGCGGCAAAGGTAGAAATAAAATTGAATTATTCCAACACGGTTTTGTTTATTTTTTCCTGAAATATAAATATTTACTACTCCTATATGAAAAACCCCCGTTCTGCGTTAGTTTTACAGACGAAGAAATAAATTCCTTGAAGCTACTTTTCAACACTTTCAAATTCCTATTTTTTTTCCTGCTTTTCTCGGGATCGCTGGCAGCACAAAATCTTCACCTTAAAATTACGACCGATCAAAAGAGCTCTTTTATCGATTCCCTTGATATCCCAAATACGTTTGAAAACTATCTTAAGCTCAAACAGGAAGTTGACTCACTTCCAATAAAGTTTCAAAAAATAGGTTTCTTGGATGCTTACAGCGAACAATTTTTCAAAGAAAACGATTCCACCTACCAAGCGCAATTCATTCTAGGAAATCAATGGAAGGAAATTATTCTCCTTTATAATAAGGAAGTAATTAGCCTAAATGAATTAAATAAATTTCCGTTTAAGAAAACCGATAGTAGCATGATTACTCCTATTAGTTTATTAGAAAGTACCCTAAACCAGCTTAGTGAAATTAAAGCCAATCAAGGGGTTCCTTTTTCCTCGATCCAATTAACAGACATAACAAAGAAGAATCTAACGCAGCTTACTGCCAGAATTCAATTTGTTTCAGGAGACCAGCGCACCATAGACGGCTATGTGATAAAAGGCTATGATAAATTTCCAAAATCCTTTCTTAAATACTATGCAGGGGTAAAAGTGGGAAAAGTGTTTAATCGCAAAAAACTTATAGATCAGAATGACCTTCTAAACAATCTTGGGTTCGTAAACACCTTAAAACCTCCGGAAGCTCTTTTTAAAAAGGACTCCACCCTAGTTTATTTCTATTTGGAAAAAACGAATAACAATGCCTTCGACGGAATTTTAGGTTTTGCGACCAATGAAGAAACTCAAAAATTAGAATTTAATGGATTTTTAAGTTTGGAGCTAAATAACAACCTAAATTATGGTGAACAGCTTAAAGTGCATTATAAAGCTGATGGAAGAGAACAACAAAATTTTGAGGTATACACAAAAATGCCGTATTTGTTCAAATCACCCATCGGGGTGAGTTTAGAATTGAAAATATTCAAAAGAGACAGTACTTTTTCGACAACCGAACAACAAGCCAGGCTGCATTACCAAGCTTCTCCGCGAACTAGTTTTTATGCAGGATATAAAGGATATGAATCAAGTAATTTGCTAGAAGCGCCCATTGCCGGAAATTCAGTGGAAGATTTTAAGTCGAAATTTCTAGTGGCAGGAGCACAATTTTACCAACCCCAAAAAACCCCCTTATTCCCAATAAAAACACAGTTTAATTTGGATGGTGAGATTGGTACGAGAACTCAAGCTAGCAAAAAAGAACCTCAAATTAGAGTAAGAGCACGTCTCTCTCATAGTTTTAATTTAAACCAAACCAATTCTATATATATAGGTAACGAAACAGGATATCTTCAAAGTGATGACTATTTAACCAATGAACTTTATCGTTTTGGAGGAATCACCAATTTAAGGGGATTTAATGAAAATAGCATCGATGCATCTTTATATAGTGTAATCAATACAGAGTATCGCTACCTATTTAATGAAAGCATTTACGTAAATAGCATTCTAGATTTTGCTTATTTTGAAAATGAAGTGTTTAACACCCAGGAAAAATTATACAGTCTTGGCTTCGGATTTGGAATGAACACGCGCTCAGGAGTACTTCGACTTGCCATAGCCAATGGCTTCTCTAACAACCAGAGCCTCAATTGGTCAAATATTAAAATTCACTTTATCGTCTCGACCTCCTTTTAATTATTGCCATAATATTTTACCTTCCTTTATATAATTAGAACAACAAAAATTGCTTTTGTAGATTTTTATTTTCAACTTTGCGCTATTAAAAAAAATCAAACATGAAACACAATTTACGTATTTACTTAACGTGTCTCTTTGCTTTCCTTGTTCAATTAGGGTTCTCTCAGGAGAAAACGATTTCAGGGACAGTATCAGACGACCAGGGTGTGCCTCTACCTGGTGCGAATATTATTGTTCAGCAGACCAGTTCAGGTACCCAATCAGATTTTGATGGAAATTTTACAGTAACTGCCAACGTGGGTCAAACCCTTATGATTAGTTACATTGGTTTTCAAAATCAAATCATTCCTGTTGGAATGAACACTTCTAACCTATCTGTAAAGATGGTTGCCGATGCTGCTACCCTAGCGGAAGTTGTTATTACCGGGTATTCTAGAAGAAATCAAACGGTATCTACCTCTGCGGTAGTTTCGATTGGTGCTTCTGAAATTTCAGAAATGAGCCCTGTAACCAGCATCGACAACATGCTGCAAGGTAAGGCTGCCGGGGTTCAGGTTACCGCTGCAAACGGTAAACCGGGACAAGGAGCTTTCGTTCGTATTCGTGGTATTGGTTCATTAACAGCGGGTGCTTCTTCTCCTCTTTATGTAGTAGATGGTGCCATTATTCGTGAACAAGACTTAGCGAACATCCCAAATGAGGATATCGAAAACATCGCGGTTCTTAAAGATGCGGCAACTACTGCTCGTTATGGATCCAGAGGAGCAAGTGGGGTTGTATTAATTACAACTAAAAGCGGTAAACGAGGCGGTGACGCAACCATTCGTTACTCTTCTCGTTATGGTGTAACTTCAAGAGTAACGCCTAACTTCAAGGTGATGAACGCCGAACAGAAATTGCAATACGAAGCTGAATTATATGCTTTAGGTGTTTCTGCAGCAGGTAGCTTACCTGGTGTAACAACCCTTCCAGGAAGTGACGAGCGTCAATTCTTGTTAGATTATGAAACAGACTGGGAAGACTTAATGTTGAAAACAGGTATTATCCAAAACAACAACGTTTCGATCTCAGGTGGTTCTGACAAAATGGATTATTTCTTTTCTGTAGGACACGATAGAAATACAGGTATTATTGATCAAATCGATGGTTTCGAGCGTCTAAGTTCTCGTTTAAACTTAAACATGGATGCGAAAGAATGGTTGTCTTTAAGTGTGAATGTTGGTTATTCTCGTTCTACTAGTGACGAACCAAGAGACCGTAACAACGCTCAGAACCCATTCCGTGCGATGTACGATTACAACCCTTATGAAACAGAATTTTTATTAAACGATGATGGTTCTATCCAAGTTGACGAAAATGGAAACGGGATATACAACCCAACCCACACTACCTTCAACGTTCGTGGAGCTTTGTTATCAGAACCAGCAATCGCGATACAAAACAACTGGTTAGGATCTGTGAATGCAGAAGTAAAACTTTTCAAAGGTTTTAGCTATAACTTTGGTGTTTTTGCTAACGGAATTAACCGTCGTACCGAAAGCTACTCTAAGCCAGGTGGTATCTTACAATCCATTATTGGAGATCCGGAAAACCCAGGAAATAAACTAGATACCGGGACATACCGTTATGACGTTACTTTTAGTAACCGATTAAACTACAACCTAGAAGCTGGAAATCACCATTTAGATGCAATTGCATTATTTGAATACAACTACAACGAAAATAATGGATATCGAGTACGTAGTATCGGATTTCCATCAGCAGAGTTAACTACGCAAATCAATGCGGCTCAAGTAACCCTTGGTGAAACTACTA
>JAHEMY010000043.1 GCA_024643425.1 Flavobacteriaceae bacterium | reverse complement strand
TTCAATTGCTCGGTAAGTTCTTGAGTTTTGTTGACCAAGGTCTCTTTCGATTTCTTTGCAGATTTCTTAATCTTTTTCCGGGTTTTGGAACCTTTATCCGGGGCAAATAGAATTCCTAAAGTTGCTCCAATAGCCATTCCACTTACGATTCCTGTAATTATATTATTTGTATTTTTCATTTTTAATGTTTGTTTTAAATTAGTAATAATAGTGATTTGGGGTTTAGTTTATGATCATTGAAATTAGAAGGCCTCGCTCATTTCTGTTTTTCGCAGTGTTTCCTTAGGAGACTTAATCCAGGCGTTTAGCATCCAGGTTTCTTTTTCTAATTCACGCATGTAGCTTCCCATCATATCAATGGTCCCTTCATCGCCCGCAGTTTGCGCTTTTTTAATGACGTCTTTCATTTGACGCAACAAGAGCATGTGATTTTCAATAACGACCGTAATCATTTCTTGATCATCTAAAATTGAATTCACTTCTTCAATCTCTGAAATTTTTATGTAATCGCTGAAGCTGCTCACGGGATGAAAGCGCAACGTGAGAATACGTTCGGCAATTTCATCAATTTTAATGCGTGCATCACTGTATAGTTGTTCGAATTTGGGATGCAAATCAAAGAAGTTTTCCCCTAGGATATTCCAGTGAAAATTTCTCAAATTCTGATAGTACAAATGATAATCGGCCAAAAGCGTATTAAGGGAAACCACCGTCGGCATAATCTTTTCTTCTTGGGTTTGTAAGTAATTCATCGGGTTTCTGTTTTAAAATTAATTCGTATTCCGTTCAGTAGAAGTAGTCTGGAATACTTGAACACCTTCAATATAAAGGCTACAGAAAAGAAGTCAAGTCCTTTAACAGGCTTTAACGGTATTATCAATCACTTAACTTAAATTTTGTTAAAAAGTAGAAAATTAAGCCGATGTTTTAACATTCGTCATTTCAAAAAATGAGCAAGAAACAAGCAAAAACATAAAAAAAAGAGCGTTTTTTATGTAAAAACGCTCTTTTTTATTCAAAATTGGACAGTTTGACTGCGCCTTAATTCACGTGATGATGTATTTTAAATGTTATAACAGGCATGTTTGCATGATTTACCAAGTCTTCACTAATACTTCCATTAAAGAAGTGAGCGATTCCTTTTCTGCCATGAGTGCTCATTCCAATAAGTTGAGCCTTCGTTTCGCGAGCAAAATTTAATATTCCTTTTTCCACCGAAGTGTCGTTGTATACATTTAAGGTGTAATTTTCAGCTTTAATGGCTTTCGCGAAGGACTCCATCATTTCTTTTGCTTCTGAAGTGGTTTTAAATCCGCTTGGAGTATTCACCAACAATAAATGCATGGTAGCTCCTACACTTGACGCAAAATTTTGCGCTACAGCACATGGCTTGCGGCATTCATCTGAGAAATCAGTAGCAAACACAAAATCTTTAATTTCAAAATTCTCATGGTCATTTTTTATCACTAAGACAGGAATGGTTGAGGTGCGCACAACCTTTTCGGTGTTACTTCCAATAAACATTTCTTTGAAACCGCTGGATCCGTGAGAACCCATTACAATCATATCGATATCGTGCTTTTCAACTGCTAATTTAATATCGTCATATAATTCGCCTTGGCCAATCGTCTCTTCAAGATTAACGCCTTTTAAATAAGGACGCTCCAAAAGATCGGAAAATTGTTTTTCCGCAAGTTTAATAAAATACAAGGCTTCAGGCAGACTCCCGGAATTGCTATTTGCCAAATGAAGGGGCATTTCCAAGGAATGTATAAGGTAAATTTCACCGTCGTTTTTCTTTGCCATCTGCACGGCTACTTTCAAGGCGTTTTCGGCTTGTGGTGAAAAATCGGTAGGAACTAAGATTCGTTTCATATAAATGGTTTGGGTTATTTAAGAACTGAGGAAATTACAAAATTCTAAAGACACCACAATATTTTTATTATCTGAATATTTTTGATATATTTGCACCGAATTTGATAGTAACCAGGCGAGGGGACAGAAAGTCCCCTCTTTTTATAGCCTAAATTGATGGAAGATAAAGTAGCTGAATTGTTGGCTAAAGCTTTGGAAGAGAACCCTTCTCTGTTCCTCATTTCGATGTCGGTAAGCAACGACAACCAAATAAAGGTCATCATAGACGGAGACGAAAGTGTGAGTGTTCAAGATTGCATCGATATAAGTCGAGCGATCGAACATCCTTTGGATCGCGAGGAAGAAGACTTTTCGCTGGAAGTACTTTCAGCAGGAGTTTCCGAGCCATTAACCTTACCTCGTCAATACCGCAAAAACATTGGACGCGATTTGATGGTTAAAACGGCTGAAGGCAAAATGGAAGGGACCTTAGAGGAAGTGAATGATGAGGGTGTAAAATTAACTTGGAAAGCTAGAGAACCCAAACCTACGGGTAAAGGAAAAGTGACTGTAATAAAAGAGGCTGTTGTGCCCTTTCAAGATATTGTTCAAGCAAAAGTGATGATAAAATTTTAAGTATTAGATATGGAAAATTTAGCGTTAATTGATTCTTTCTCAGAGTTTAAAGATGACAAGCTAATTGACAGGGTAACGCTTATGGCGATCCTGGAAGATGTTTTCAGAAATGCATTGAAGAAAAAATACGGAGATGATGATAATTTTGATATCATCATTAACCCCGATAAAGGGGATATGGAGATTTGGAGAAACCGTGTTGTGGTTGCCGATGGTGAAGTGGAAGATCCGAATGCTGAAATTTCCTTGACAGAGGCACGTAAAATTGAAGCGGATTTTGAAATTGGTGAGGATGTTTCTGAAGAAGTAAAACTTATCGATTTGGGGCGTCGTTCAATCTTAGCATTGCGTCAAAACCTTATTTCAAAAATTCACGAACACGACAACACCAATATATACAAGCACTTTAAGGATCTTGAAGGTGAAATCTACACGGCGGAAGTACATCACATCCGTCATCGAGCAGTCATCCTTTTGGACGACGATGGGAATGAGATCATCCTTCCGAAGGAAAAACAAATTCCATCCGATTTCTTCCGTAAGGGGGATAACGTACGCGGAATTATTGAAAGCGTTGAACTTAAAGGAAATAAGCCGGCTATTATTATGTCGCGTGCAAATCCATTATTTTTGGAAAAACTTTTCGAACAAGAGATTCCGGAAGTATTCGATGGTTTGATTACTGTTAAGAAGGTAGTTCGTATTCCTGGTGAAAAGGCAAAAGTGGCGGTAGATTCTTACGACGATCGTATCGATCCTGTCGGAGCTTGTGTGGGGATGAAAGGTTCTCGAATCCACGGAATTGTACGTGAGTTAGGGAATGAAAACATCGATGTGATCAATTTCACAAACAATACCAACTTATTCATAACCCGCGCTTTGAGTCCTGCGAAAGTAACTTCTATCAAAATTGACGAAGAGACAAAACGTGCAGAAGTGATCTTAAAACCGGAAGAAGTTTCGAAAGCGATTGGGCGTGGCGGACACAACATTCGTTTAGCCGGTCAACTTACGGGATACGAAATTGATGTGTTGCGTGAAGGTGCTGAAGAAGATGTGGAATTGACTGAATTCTCTGATGAAATCGAACAATGGATCATCGATGAATTTAAGAAAATTGGATTGGATACGGCAAAAAGTATCCTTGAAAAAGACATGGCCTTTTTGTTGAGTAGAACCGATTTAGAAGAGGAAACGATACAAGAAGTTATCAATATATTAAAAGAAGAGTTTGAAGAGTAGTACAAAGTTTAACTACTTTTACAAACAAATACAGAATAAAATAGGGAAGCATTTTTATGGCTGAAACAAAAACGATACGAATTAATAAAGTGTTACGGGAATTCAACATCTCCCTCGATCGTGCCGTGGAATTTTTAGGTTCCAAGGGATACGAGGTCGAAGCGCGTCCAACGACGAAGATTTCGGATGAAGAATACCAAGTGCTTTTTGCGGAATTCCAAACCGACAAAAGTAAAAAAGTAGAAGCCAAGGAGGTAGGTGAAGAAAAACGTAAGGAAAAAGAAGAACTTCGCTTAGAGCGCGAGCGCGAACAAGAGGAGAAGCATGTGAAGGAAGAGCCTCAAGTGATAAAAGCGGAAAGCAAGCTCGAAGGACCAAAAAAGGTTGGAACCATCGATCTTGAAGCATCCAAGCCTAAAAAGAAAGCAACTCCTGCTCCGGAAGAACCCGTGAAGGAAGTTAAAAAAGAGGAGGCTCCTGTTGAGAAGGTTGAGAAAAAGGTTGAAAAACCAGTCGAGCCGGTCAAAGAAGCACCAAAAGTTGTGGCACAAGAACAACCTGCTCCAGCTCCCGTAAAGAAACCGGAACCCGTTGCGAAGAAAGAACCCGTAGCTAGAACACTAGAGGGAACTCCCGGAGATCCGGATCGCGTAAAAACACAGTATAAGAAATTAGACGGACCCAACTTCACCGGAGAGAAAATAGACCTTTCTCAGTTCAAGAAGCCTGAAAAGAAAAAGGAAGAAAAGAAAACTTCCGATGCCAATAAAGAGAAGCGAGGACGTCGAAGAAGAATTAGTAAAGAAACTCCGGGAACGGATAATCGAAATAGTCAAAATAAAGGAAGAGGAGGGCGCACCAACGTAGTTAAGGAGGAGCCTAGTGAAGAAGAAGTACAAAGACAAGTAAGAGAGACCTTGGAGAAACTTCAAGGAAAATCCTCTAAAGGAAAAGGGGCAAAATACCGTCGAGAAAAACGAGATAGCCACCGTCAGAAGAATGAAGAGGAAATGGCGCAAATGGAAGCTGAAAGCAAATTGCTGAAGCTTACCGAATTTGTGACCGTAAGTGAAGTGGCTACCATGATGAACGTACCAGTAACTCAAGTAATTTCAGCTTGTATGTCGTTGGGTATGATGGTAACCATGAACCAACGTTTAGATGCTGAAACACTTTCTATTGTTGCTGAAGAATTTGGTTTTGAAGTTGAATTTGTTACTGCCGACATTGAAGAAGCGGTTCAAGAGGATGATGATGCTCCTGAAGATTTAGTGCCAAGAGCACCTATCGTTACCGTAATGGGTCACGTGGATCACGGAAAAACATCTTTGCTGGATTACATCCGTGAGGAAAATGTCATTGCCGGTGAGTCCGGAGGAATTACACAGCACATCGGTGCGTATGCAGTGCAGCTGGAGAATGGTCAAAAAATTACCTTTTTAGATACTCCAGGTCACGAAGCGTTTACAGCGATGCGTGCACGTGGGGCGCAGGTAACTGACCTTGCTATTATTGTAGTAGCAGCGGACGACGATATCATGCCGCAAACGAAGGAAGCAATCAGTCATGCGCAAGCGGCTGGAGTTCCTATCGTGTTTGCTATTAATAAGGTAGATAAACAAACAGCAAATCCTGAAAAGATTAAAGAAGGATTAGCCAATATGAACTTGCTTGTAGAAGATTGGGGTGGAAAAATCCAATCGCAGGATATTTCTGCAAAAACAGGTCAGGGAATTAAAGAATTGCTTGAAAAAGTATTGCTGGAAGCAGAATTACTAGAACTAACAGCCAATCCAAATAGAATGGCCAACGGTACTGTAGTGGAAGCGTTTTTAGATAAAGGTCGTGGCTATGTTTCGACCATTCTTGTGCAAGGAGGAACCTTGAAAATTGGAGATTACGTACTTGCAGGACAGAATAGTGGTAAAGTAAAAGCCATGCACGATGAGCGAGGAAAAGTGATTAAAGAAGCGGGACCGGCTACTCCGGTGTCGATCTTAGGATTGGATGGAGCACCTCAAGCAGGGGATAAATTTAATGTATTTGAAGACGAGCGTGAGGCAAAAGCTATCGCAGCAAAACGTACACAATTGCAGCGTGAACAATCTGTTCGTACACAACGACATATTACACTGGATGAAATTGGACGACGTATCGCCTTAGGTGATTTCAAAGAATTGAATATTATCTTAAAAGGAGATGTGGATGGTTCTGTGGAAGCATTAACCGATTCATTCTTGAAATTGTCTACAGAAGAAATTCAAGTAAATATTATACATAAAGGAGTAGGTGCCATTACCGAAAGTGATGTATTGTTAGCTTCTGCTTCCGATGCGATCATTATTGGGTTTAATGTTAGACCGATGGGTAATGCCCGTCAGTTGGCCGATAAAGAGGAAATCGATATCCGAAATTACTCGATTATCTACGATGCCATCAACGACCTGAAAGACGCGATGGAAGGAATGCTTTCTCCGGAATTACGTGAAGAAATCACCGGAACTGCTGAAATTCGTGAAACCTTTAAGATTTCTAAAATCGGAACCATCGCCGGTTGTATGGTTACCAGTGGAAAGATTTTCCGAAACTCCGGTATTCGATTGATTCGAGAAGGAGTGGTAGTTTATACAGGGGAGTTGGAGTCGTTGAAACGTTTCAAAGACGATGTGAAAGAAGTTTCCAAGGGCTACGATTGTGGTATGCAGGTGAAGAACTACAACGATATCCAAGAAGGAGATATTTTAGAAGCCTTCCAAGAAGTAGCTGTGAAGAAAAAGTTGAAATAGACTTTACTCGAGATAAAAAAAAGCGCCTAATCAGGCGCTTTTTTTATTCCTCTTTTTTCGAATCTTTTTTATTCTTCCCGGGCTTGAGAATAAAGGCAGAAGGAAAATTATTTTGTACTTCCATAAGGGCGCGATCTGCTTCTAAACGAGAATGGAAATTCCCCACCCATACTTTATAGTTTGGGGTTTCATATTCAATAGATGCGGGCCAGGTGGTGTATTTATTTCGGTATTCTTTGAGCGTTGTATTGGCCTTATTCAAATTACCATAATACAGTTGTAGGGTGTATCCATCTGTGAGTTTATTGTTCTTTTGTAGCGTCGTTTTCAACGCCATCAATTCGGCAATTCGTTCGTCTTGATGTACGGTAACAGTGCCGCTTTGAGCTATTAAACTTGGAGCAACTACCGAAGTTAAAACACAGAAAACCAGTAATTTGAATAAATTCTTCGTGGGCATAGTAAATTTTTATTTAGGCAAAGTTAAAGTTTAATAACTTTATGCACTCCAATTTTATTATTTAGAATTGGTATAAATTAGTTGTTAACAGTTTATTTGGATTTCTAAAATCGACTTAATAATGTACTTTTGCACAGTTATTTTAGGCACCAAATGGTGGTGTTTCTACGAAATGAAATACAACCAATTGCGTGCCAAACTTATGGACAATAATATAACCGATCGTATGGAAAAGGTACCTTACCGAAATCTACCCTCAACATTGTCATTTCTATGGTTGGCCCTGGTGCTGGCCTTTTCAGTTAATAATACTGCGTTAGCAACAACCGTTACATTGCCCGTTCAAGCTGTGGATACCGCGGCAGGTGAAGCTTTGTTTAAGGCGAATTGTGCCGCTTGTCATAAGTTGTACAAGAAAGCTACAGGTCCTGCATTGTTTCAGGTAGGGGACAAGTATGATAAGGAATGGCTGAACAAATGGATTACCAACAGTCAGGATATGGTGAAATCTGGTGACGCGCAAGCTGTTGCTATTTTTGAGGAATACAACGGTGCAGTAATGACTGCCTTTCCGCAGTTAAGCGCTACCGATATTGATAACATTATTGCCTATACCTACACGCCAAAGCCAGTTCCAACAGGAGTTGCCGCTGGTGGAGAAGGACAGCCAGTTGCTCAAGAAGGTGGTTTGTCTAACGATGTAATCCTTGCAGCGTTATCGCTGGTGTTCTTGCTTCTAGTGGTGATGTTGTTCTTGGTGAACAAAACCTTACGTCGTATTGCTGAGGCCAATGGTGTAGAGTACGATCAAGACGAAAAGGGAAAGCCAATTTGGAAAGCTTTCATCGAAAATCAGTTTTTGGTTTTAGTAAGTTCTATTTTCTTGTTGTTGTCGGCCGGTTATTTTGCCTATGGTTGGATGATGCAGGTAGGTGTTGATCAAGGATACGCTCCGGTTCAGCCAATACATTATTCGCATAGAATTCACGCAGGAGATAACCAAATTGATTGTAATTATTGTCATAGTTCGGCTCGTAAGAGCAAGCATTCAGGAATTCCTTCTTTGAATGTTTGTATGAATTGCCACAAGAATATCGCCGAAGTTGCAGAAACTACGTTAGCCGAAGGACAAACTGAATACGGCATCGATTACAACGCTGAAATTAAAAAATTATACGCCGCAGTGGGTTGGAATGAAGATACCCAATCCTACACCGGCGAAACGCAGCCTGTAAAATGGGTGCGTATCCATAACCTTCCGGATTTTGTGTATTTTAATCACTCGCAACACGTTACCGTAGCAGGATTGGAATGTCAGAAATGTCACGGACCGGTTGAAGAAATGGAAATTATGTCTCAGTTCTCACCACTCACGATGGGATGGTGTATTAACTGTCACAGAGAAACAAATGTAAAAGTAGAAGACAATGCATACTATGAGAAGATTCATGAAGAACTTTCTAAAAAGTATGGAGTAGACAAATTAACAGCGGCTCAGATGGGCGGACTGGAATGTGGTAAGTGTCACTACTAATAAAAAAATTGAAGACTATTTTCAGATAGATATTATGGCATCAAACAAGAAATATTGGAAAAGTGTTGAAGAACTTGATCAAAATAGTTCTATTGTTGAGACGCTGAAGCAAAATGAATTCGCAGCGCCTATCCCTACCGATGAATTTCTAGGGAATAAGGAAACGCTGGAGGCTTCCTCAACCACACGTCGTGATTTCTTAAAATATGTTGGGTTCACCACTGCCGCTGCTTCTCTAGCAGCTTGTGAGGGACCCGTAATTAAGTCGATTCCTTATGTAGTAGCTCCGGACGAGATTGTTCCTGGAGTTGCTAATTATTATGCAACTAGCATCGCAGATGGGTTCGATTTTGCAAATGTATTAGTAAAAACTCGTGAAGGACGCCCAATTAAAATTGAGCGTAACGATCTAGCTACTCATAGTGGAAGCGTAAATGCGAGAGTGCATGCTTCTGTATTGTCTATGTACGACAAGAATCGATTGACCGGACCAAAAATGGACGGGAACGATACAACTTGGGGTGATTTGGATAATGCGGTTGCGTCGAAACTAGCCTCGATAAGCGGAGATGTGGTATTACTAACACAAACTTTGGCAAGTCCTTCCACGTCAAAATTAATTGCCGATTTTAAAGAGAGATACCCAAATGTACGCCACGTGGTGTACGATACGGTCTCTTCCAGCGAAGCGTTGGATGCTTTTCAAGCGAAATATGGAACGAGAGGATTGGCGGATTACGACCTAAGTAAAGCTGAAGTAATTGTTTCTGTTGGTGCCGATTTTATTGGTGACTGGCAAGGAGGTGGTTACGAAGCGGGTTATGCCAAAGGGCGTATCCCAAAGAACGGTAAAATGTCACGCCACATTCAATTTGAAGCAAATATGTCTCTATCTGGGGCAAATGCCGATAAGCGTGTGCCTGTAACTCCTTCACAGCAAATGCAAGTAATGCAGGCGTTGGCAGGAAATGGATCTGCCGCCGGATTACCAGACAATGTTGCAGATGCAGTGAACAAAGCAAAAGCCCAATTGCAAAAAGCAGGAAGTAAAGGAGTTCTTATTACAGGACTTCCGAATGTTTCAGCGCAAACAATGGCTTTAAATTATAATGAAGCAGTAGGCAGTGTGGTTATGGATGCGAGCCATCCAAAACTTACTTCAATGGGAAGTGCTTCCGAAGTTGCCAACGTAATGAACGGGGTGATTTCAGGGAGTGTAAAAGGATTAATTACCGTAGGTGTTAACCCGGTTTATTCTTTTCCAAATGCTGCATTCGCAGAAGCATATAAAAACTTAGAATTTACATTGGCATTCGCCATGAAAGAAGACGAAACAGCTTCTTCCGCTAAGTTGGTGGCAGCAACGCCGCATTACCTAGAATCATGGGGTGATGTTCAAACTAAGAAAGGAGCTTTCGGATTGGTTCAACCAACCATTCGTCCTTTATTTAATACAAGACAATTTCAAGACTGTCTGCTGAAGTGGACCGGAAATGAATCATCCTATTACGATTATGTAAAAGGATATTGGCAAGCCAACATCTTAGGTGGTGCTTCTTGGAGTCAAACCTTACATGATGGCGTTCATCATGCTGATGTTGTTTTACATATGGAAGAATCCGTTACCGAAATGGAGTCTTCTACCAATAACGGAGCCTTATTGAACGGGGCTCAAGATGGTTTAGAGTTAACCTTATATACCAAAACAGGTCTTGGGGATGGTCAGCAAGCAAACAATCCATGGTTGCAAGAATTGCCGGACCCAATTACACGTGCCACTTGGGATAATTATATTACTGTCTCTGCTGCTGATGCTGCAGAAATGGGATTAGAAAACACCTACGTTGCCAACGGTGCACTGAACGGAAGTTATGTGAACGTGAAGATGGGGGATGTTGTGGTAGAGCGTGTTCCTGTGCTTATTCAGCCGGGTCAGGCGAAAGGTTCTGTAGGATTAGCCTTAGGGTATGGTCGTAAAGCAGCCATTCAAGCTGAAATGCAAACAGGAGTGAATGCATACGCCTTATACAATAACTTTAATGCTGTTCAGAATGTAACCTTGGAAAAGGTGGCCGGAACACATGAATTTGCTTGTATCCAGTTGCACAATACCATGATGGGTAGAGATATCATTCGTGAAACTACCTTAGAAATATTTAATACGAAGGATAAAGATGTTTGGAATGGAATTCCAATGGTTTCAAAAGACCACCAGGAAATTCCTGTAACGTCTCCGGATGCCGATTTATGGGACGAATTCGATCGTTCTATCGGACACCACTTTAATCTTTCCATCGACTTAAACGCATGTACCGGTTGTGGTGCCTGTGTGATTGCTTGTCATGCTGAAAATAACGTGCCTGTTGTTGGGAAGACAGAAATGCGTCGTAGCCGTGATATGCACTGGTTGCGTATTGATCGCTATTACTCAAGTGAAGAGTCCTTTGCTGGTGATACCGAGAAAAAAGATAATATTTCAGGATTGAGCAGTTCATTGTCTGAATTTGGTGAAATGGAACATGCAGCGGCAAATCCGCAAGTAGCCTTTCAACCAGTAATGTGTCAGCACTGTAACCACGCTCCTTGTGAAACCGTTTGTCCTGTTGCTGCGACTTCGCATGGTCGTCAGGGACAAAACCACATGGCGTATAACCGTTGTGTAGGTACTCGTTACTGTGCCAACAACTGTCCTTACAAAGTACGTCGATTCAACTGGTTCTTGTATGCCGAGAACGATGAATTCGATTACCACATGAACAACGATTTAGGAAGAATGGTGTTGAACCCGGATGTTGTGGTTCGTTCCAGAGGGGTAATGGAAAAATGTTCAATGTGTATCCAGATGACTCAAAAATCTATTTTGGATGCCAAGAGAGATGGACGAACAGTAAAAGATTCAGAATTTAAAACTGCGTGTTCTGCAGCTTGTGAAACAGGAGCAATTCAGTTCGGTGATATTAATGATCACAGCAGTGAAGTGTATACGCAGAAACATGACGATAGAATGTACCACTTGTTGGAAGCGGTTGGAACCAAACCAAATGTGTTCTACCAAACCAAAGTGAGAAACACAAACGAAGCATAAACTAAGAAACGAAGATATAGATATGGCGTCGCATTACGAAGCACCTATTAGAAGACCCTTAGTTACCGGAGATAAGTCCTACCACGACGTTACTGTCGATGTGGCCGCTCCCGTAGAAGGAAAGGCCAATAAATCCTGGTGGATAGTATTTACCATTGCTTTGGTAGCTTTTCTATGGGGATTGGGATGTATTATTTATACCATTTCAACCGGTATCGGAGTTTGGGGACTAAACCGAACTGTAAACTGGGCATGGGATATTACCAACTTCGTTTGGTGGGTAGGTATTGGACACGCAGGAACACTGATTTCTGCCGTTCTTTTGCTCTTCCGTCAAAAATGGAGAATGGCAATCAACCGCTCAGCAGAGGCGATGACCATCTTCTCGGTAATCCAGGCCGGATTGTTCCCAATTATTCACATGGGGCGTCCTTGGTTGGCTTATTGGGTATTGCCAATCCCGAACCAATTTGGTTCGTTATGGGTAAACTTTAACTCACCATTACTTTGGGACGTATTTGCAATCTCTACGTATTTATCAGTTTCCTTAGTATTCTGGTGGACAGGATTGCTTCCCGATTTTGCGATGATTCGCGATCGAGCGATTACACCATTTACAAAAAGAGTTTATAGCATTCTGTCCTTTGGATGGAGTGGACGTGCTAAAGATTGGCAACGTTTTGAAGAAGTATCCCTAGTTTTAGCAGGTTTAGCAACACCTTTGGTACTTTCTGTACACACCATTGTATCCTTTGACTTCGCCACTTCGGTGATTCCTGGATGGCACACCACTATTTTCCCTCCTTACTTTGTTGCGGGAGCGATCTTCTCTGGTTTTGCGATGGTGAACACCCTTCTTATTATTATGAGAAAGGTTTCTAATCTTGAAAATTATATTACCATTCAGCACATCGAATTAATGAACATCGTAATCATGATTACAGGTTCTATTGTTGGGGTGGCTTATATTACAGAATTGTTCATTGCTTGGTATTCCGGTGTGGAATACGAACAGTATGCTTTCTTGAACCGTGCGACCGGACCTTATTGGTGGGCGTATTGGTCGATGATGACCTGTAACGTATTTTCTCCACAGTTCATGTGGTTCAAGAAATTGCGTACAAGCATCATGTTCTCATTCTTTATCTCAATCGTTGTAAACATCGGGATGTGGTTTGAGCGTTTCGTAATTATCGTAACCTCTTTACACCGTGATTATTTAACTTCTTCATGGACCATGTTCTCACCTACGTTTGTGGATATTGGGATCTTTATCGGGACCATCGGTTTCTTCTTTGTGTTGTTCTTATTGTACTCTAGAACGTTCCCGGTTATTGCACAGGCGGAAGTAAAGTCTATCTTGAAAGGGTCTGGAAGTAAATACAAAACCTTGAGAGCAGAGCATGGAGATGACGTGAAGCATTATGTGATGCCGGCTGGAGGAAAAGTCACCAAAGAAAAGGCTTCTTCGGAAGACCATTCAGAGAAAACGAATAGCTTATTAAGTGCTATTGGACGTTTTGACGAATCAATCCACACCATCGACGATTTAAAATTAATCAGTGGAGTTGGACCGAAGATGGAAGAAAAATTACATCAGTTAGGAATATACACCTTCGAACAGGTTAGTAAAATGACCGATACTGAATACGATTTATTAGACAGCATTATTGACGAATTCCCGGGCCGTGCAAAACGCGACGATTGGGCAGGTCAGGCTGCAAAACTTAAAAATAGTTAATAGTATGGCATCAACAGTTATTCACGCTATTTACAACGACGATGACATTCTTATGAATGCCGTAAAGGCAGTTCGTAATGAACATTATCACATAGAAGAGGTGTATACGCCTTTCCCAGTTCACGGGCTCGATAAGGCCATGGGTCTTGAAGGAACGCGTATTGCAATTACTTCTTTTATGTATGGGATTTTAGGATTGACCGTGGCCATTGTTATGATGAACTTTATCATGATCAAAGACTGGCCACAGGATATAGGTGGAAAGCCAAGTTTTAGTTATTTGGAAAACATGCCGGCTTTTGTGCCAATCATGTTTGAAATGACGGTTTTCTTTGCAGCGCATTTAATGGTAATCACCTTCTATATGAGAAGTAAATTATGGCCATTTAAAAAAGCAGAAAATCCGGATCCAAGAACCACCGACGATCATTTCTTGATGGCGATTGATGCAGGTAATCATGATGTTGAAAAGATGTCTAAGTTTTTAAAGGACACCGGAGCCATCGAAATTAGTTTAATCGAAAATGAAGACGATCACTAATATGAAAAATAGTTTCAGAATAGCATTTTTAATCGTAGCCACTGTAATGATGGTTTCTTGTGCAGATTCGTCAAGACCTAATTATCAGTACATGCCAAATATGTATGAGCCTGTAGGATACGAAACTTATGGCGAATACGATATTTTTCCTGGAGGATTAGAGGCAATGTTACCTGCTGAAGGTTCAATTCCACGTGGATGGCAGCCTTACGATTACCCGAACACTACGGATGGTTTAAATTTGGCAAAAGCCGAATTATCAAATCCAATTCCGGTAACCGAAGCTAGCTTAGCAAATGGTAAAAAATTGTACGATATCTATTGTGCAGTTTGTCATGGTGAAAAAGGGGATGGACAAGGAATCTTAGTACAACGTGAAAAAATATTAGGGATTCCAAGTTATGCCGATCCGGGACGATTAATCAATTCAGGAGGAGTCTATCACGTTCAAATGTATGGTCTGAACTCAATGGGTTCATATGCTTCGCAAACCAATGAGTTAGAGCGCTGGCAAATTACTCAACACGTGATGAATTTAAAGGCCACCTTAGAAGGGACGCCTTTACTTGCCCCTCAAAGTGAAGTGGCACCGGAATTAGAAATTATGGAAACGGCTCACGATAGTACAGCCGCTGAACATTAATAAAGAATAAAGAGAATAGCTAAAGATATGTATACGCTACCCAACAAATTAAAAGTTTTTGCGATTGTTTTTATGGTCGTTGGTGCCATTGGGATGATTTCGGGATTTCTTTCCGCTCCCTCATCAACTGCTGAAGTAAAAGAAATGATGGCAGCTCATCATGGTGAAGGCCATGGTGAAGCGGCGACCACAGCCGAAACACATGAAGCTCACGGTGCTGAACACGGCGATGTAGCTCATGACAGTGAAGAAGCCCATTTGGAGCATACATTGCATCAAATGCAAAACAGACCCTGGTCTGCCCTTTACATTGCTTCATTCTTCTTTTTTATGATTGCTTTAGGAGCGCTAGCATTCTATGCGATTCAATATGCAGCACAAGCAGGGTGGTCTCCGGTACTCTTTAGAGTGATGGAAGGAATCACGGCTTATTTACCGGTAGCTTCAGTAATCTTATTTGTCTTATTATTGCTATCAGCTTTTCATGTAAATCATATTTTCCACTGGATGGACCCTGAATTGGTGAATCCAGAAAGTGAGCATTACGATAAATTAATTGCCGGAAAAAGCGGTTATTTAAATGTGCCGTTCTTCTTGATTAGAGCTGCCATCTTTTTAATCGGATGGAACCTGTACCGTTGGATTTCTAGAAAAAATTCGATTGCAGATGATACTGCCGAGGATCATAGCTATTTCAAAAAGAACTTCAAATTGTCCGCAGGATTCTTAGTATTTTTTATCGTAACAGAATCAATTATGTCTTGGGACTGGATCATGAGCTTCGACCCACACTGGTTTAGCACCTTATTTGGCTGGTATGTTTTCGCCGGAATGATGGTTTCTGCCATCACGGTAATTGCCATGGTAACTATTGTTTTAAAAGCTCAAGGGTACTTAGAACACGTTAACGACAGTCATATTCACGATTTGGCCAAGTTCATGTTTGCCTTCAGTATATTTTGGACCTACCTGTGGTTCTCACAATTCATGCTAATTTGGTATGCAGATATTCCTGAAGAAGTAACCTATTTCGTAACTCGAATAGAAGATTATAAAATGCCCTTCTTTGGCATGCTGGCCATGAACTTTGTGTTCCCGGTGTTGCTATTGATGAATAGTGATTACAAGCGATTGAATTGGTTTGTAATTATGACAGGGATTGTGATTTTAGCCGGACATTACATTGATGTTTTCAATATGGTAATGCCTGGTACGGTAGGGACCTCATGGTATATAGGCCTTCCGGAAATAGGATCGTTGCTTTTCTTCTTTGGATTGTTTGTTTTCGTTGTATTTACCGCCTTAACAAAGGCACCACTCATGGTAAAACGAAATCCATTCTTGAAGGAGAGTAAACATTTTCATTATTAATTAAACGAAGAAAGTTAGATAACGATGACCGCATTTTTAGTTGTATTAGTAATCATTCTTTTTGGAGTTGCCGTTTGGCAAATGGGAAAGATTTTCCAACTCTCCAATCCAAAATCAGATAATACATCCCAGATAGCGAATGATAAGGATAATAATGTGAACGGTTGGCTCATGCTCATGTTCGTATTATTTATCTACGTCTTAGCGTTTATCTCCCATTACAAATGGAGTGATGTGTTTTTACCAACCGCTGCGTCAGAGCACGGATTAGAAGTAGACCAGTTATGGCTTATTTCAATGGTGCTTATTTTTATCGTTGGAATTATCACTCAGTGGTTGCTGCACTATTTCGCCTTTAAATACCGAGGAAAGAAAAGTCAGCGCGCAACCTTCTATGCCGACAACGACAAACTTGAATTTATATGGACCATCATTCCTGTAATTGTACTGGCCGGATTAATCATCTATGGATTGTTTACTTGGACAGACATCATGAACGTTGATGCCGAAGAAGATCCAATGGTTGTTGAACTTTATGCTTACCAATTTGATTGGAGAGCTCGTTATGCCGGGGCCGACAATGCTTTAGGAGAAGCGAATGTTCGTCTTATTGAAGGGAGCAACATTTTAGGAGTAGATACTTCAGATCCCAATGCACAGGACGATATCGTAGTAAACGAATTGCATTTGCCAGTAGGACGTAGAATTTTATTCAAGATGCGATCGCAAGACGTGCTTCACTCTGCTTACATGCCTCACTTTAGAGCACAAATGAATTGTGTTCCTGGGATGATTACTCAATTCTCCTACATACCAATGGTTACTACCGCAGAAATGCGTCAGGATCCTGAAATGGTTGATAAAGTGAAAAAAATCAACGATATTAGAAGAGAGAAAAGTGTAGAATTAATGGCCAAAGGAGATGAGGCTTTGGAGCCTTATGAATTTGACTATTTGTTGCTATGTAATAAGATATGTGGAAACAATCACTACAATATGCAGATGAAGATTGTAGTGGAATCTGAAGAAGATTATAACGCTTGGATTAAAGAACAAGCTACATTGGCGCAAGCCCTTAAACAGTAATAAAAAAAAATTAGCTTAAAAGATATGTCAGCACACGCACACGATTTAGCAGTAGATCACCACGACGATCACGGGCATCATCACAAGGAGACTTTCATCACTAAATATATATTTAGTCAAGACCATAAAATGATTTCCAAACAATACCTTATTACAGGATTGATTATGGGATTCATTGGAATTGCAATGTCTTTATTGTTCAGAATGCAATTGGCTTGGCCTGACAAACAATTTACCATCTATGAAGTGCTTCTAGGGAAGTGGGGTGCCGATGGAATTATGGACCCAAGTGTCTATTTAGCATTGGTGACTATTCACGGAACGATAATGGTGTTTTTTGTTTTAACGGCTGGTCTTAGTGGTACGTTCAGTAACTTATTAATTCCACTTCAGATTGGAGCAAGGGATATGGCCTCCGGATTTCTAAACATGGTTTCCTATTGGTTATTTTTCCTTTCTAGTGTGATTATGGTGATTTCGTTATTTGTAGAAGCAGGACCTGCTTCAGCAGGTTGGACCATTTATCCGCCGTTGAGCGCACTTCCACAAGCAATACCAGGTTCTGGAGCTGGGATGACCTTATGGTTGGTTTCTATGGCGATATTCATTGCATCTTCCTTATTGGGGTCCTTGAACTATATCGTAACCGTATTAAATTTACGTACTAAAGGAATGTCGATGACGCGTTTACCGCTTACCATCTGGGCATTCTTTATTACTGCTGTAATTGGGGTTGTTTCATTCCCGGTACTTTTATCGGCAGCTTTGCTTTTAATCATGGACCGAAGTTTTGGAACGTCCTTCTTCCTTTCAGATATATTTATTGCCGGGGAAGTGTTGCATAATCAAGGAGGATCACCGGTATTGTTTGAACACCTTTTCTGGTTCTTAGGACACCCCGAAGTATATATTGTATTATTACCAGCGCTTGGAATTACATCCGAAGTTATCGCTACCAATTCTCGAAAACCAATTTTTGGATATAGAGCGATGGTGGCATCCATATTAGCGATCGCATTCCTTTCAACTATCGTATGGGGGCACCATATGTTCATTTCCGGAATGAATCCATTTTTAGGATCGGTATTTACCTTTACCACCTTGTTAATTGCGATTCCATCTGCGGTAAAAGCATTTAACTATATCACGACCCTGTGGAAAGGAAATTTGCAATTAAACCCAGCGATGTTATTCTCCATTGGTCTTGTATCAACTTTTATAACCGGGGGACTTACTGGAATTATTTTAGGGGATAGTGCACTGGATATTAATGTGCATGACACGTATTTCGTGGTAGCGCATTTCCACTTGGTAATGGGAATTTCTGCATTGTACGGTTTATTCGCCGGTGTGTACCACTGGTTCCCTAAAATGTTTGAAGGTAAAATGTTGAATAAAAATCTTGGGTATGTTCACTTTTGGGTAACCGCAATCGGCGCCTACGGAGTGTTCTTCCCGATGCACTTTATTGGGATGGCAGGATTACCACGCCGTTATTATACCAATACCGCATTTCCTTACTTTGACGATTTAACCGATGTGAATGTGGTGATTACCATCTTTGCATTCATAACGGCAGCCGCTCAATTGGTGTTCTTATACAACTTCATTCACTCCATGTTTTATGGTAAAAAGGGACCAAAAAATCCTTGGAAATCGAATACCTTGGAATGGACTGCTGAAGTAAAACATATCCACGGAAACTGGGATGGACCAATTCCTCATGTGCATCGTTGGCCTTACGATTACAGTAAGTTGAACAAAGATGAAAGTGATTATGTACTTGCTGGACAGGATTATGTTCCGCAGACAGTGCCACTTCAAGATAACGAAGAAGAAATGCACCACTAAGGATGCATTCATATAAAATTAGAAACCCTTTTAAGATATTCTTAGAAGGGTTTTTTTATGATGCTTCGCAAGAAACACTTTGTATATTTGTAATATGAACGAACACCTCGATCCTACCGGCGAACACCTAACTCCCCAGGAGTTGGATCTCGAAAAAAAGCTACGCCCGCTTAGTTTTGAAGATTTTACGGGTCAAGATCAGGCCTTGGATAACTTAAAGGTTTTTGTTCAGGCCGCAAATCTGCGCGAAGAGGCGTTGGATCATACGTTGTTTCACGGACCTCCCGGATTGGGGAAAACTACCCTAGCACATATTTTGGCCAACGAGTTGGAAGTGAACATTCGAGTCACTTCAGGCCCTGTTTTGGACAAACCCGGAGATCTTGCAGGATTACTCACCAACCTGGAAGAACGTG
>JAHEMY010000002.1 GCA_024643425.1 Flavobacteriaceae bacterium | reverse complement strand
ATTCTGCACCACCTGCTCCATCGGTATCATGCCATCCAAATGGAGAGGCTGTTAAGTCTTCAGGACTTGTTTCAATGGCATCATCTCCATCAAATGGACTTCTAAAAGGCAATCCAAATACTCGGTAAGATGCCCCGCCAATAGCAGCAGCATTTTCTTCCTTAAAAAGCACGCTACCATCATTCTTATGTGAATGGTTTGGCTCCATGATATCGCAACTCTGAACCCAATCATGGGTGTCAAGTAATTGACCATTTTGCGCATCCATTCGTACACTGTAGTAGTGCAAACCATCCAATGGGTAGATACTCAAATCCCAGGCCAAACGATATTGACCATTGTCCATTTTTTGGTACACTAATTTTACAGGAATCTCATTTTGTGAAATCCCCCCACTAGAAAACAGGTAAGACACCCCATTTTCTTCTAATAGTTGAACGTTGGCTGAACCATCTATCCCTAATGCCATGGCGGCACTTGTTATAGCCGCAGCCGGTGTAACAGAAGGTGTATTTGAATTAATTCTAGTCGATAAATCTTGGGCAAAATTCATTTTCGCAGTTAGGACTTGTCCGTTACGAACAGCAAAACTAGAAGTTGAATTAAAAACTTCAATGCCATTAATCATCTGGTTTGCATAAACATTTTCAACGTTCATGCTTTTTGAAAATCCATGGGACAGCACAGCGACGTTTTCAACGTCGGCAGTTGTCAACCCCATTTGGGAGCGATTATTCTGAAGGTAATTTTTTACAATCCCCGAATAATCCTGTGCTCCAGCAAAGCTCAACGTTAAAAGAGCCAGCAAAGAGAGTAGTTTTCTCATAATAAAGAATAGTTTAAGGTTTAGTAATTTTTTTTGTGAAGCGTTAAATATAACTTTTTAATTCCAATTTTCCCTGTTTTTTAACATCCTCAGGATTAACGAATTTCTCCATTCAATTTTTTGAATAAATCCATGGCATTTCCATCGGTGAGACGAGATACAAAATGACAAGCCATCATTAAGTAATGATACTCTGAAGCATACGATTCCCCCACCATGCCGCTTTCCCGAAGTAACAAGCTATCAAAATGTCTTTTTTCACCCAGATGGGTTCGCTCTAAAGCGGTCGTTAGTGATTCTAGCAAGGTAGTAATTACTTTATAACCCGCGATTTCCTTATCGGTGACCTCCCGACTTTGGTATACTTTTTCAACGCTAATTTTAATGATGTCGTCGATTTGCGCTTTGAACTTGCTTTTGTTCAATAAAGGTTCGGTAAAAGTTCCTAGAAGTATTTCTTCTTCATGGTTTAAAAAGAGGGTCACAGCTTCTTCAATGAGGGTGCTTATAGCCAATGCACGTAAGTAAGCCAAACGATCCGATGAACGCTCAAGTAAATTGTATTTTTCCTTGTAAAGTCGATCCTTCACCAAATTAATTAAATACTCCAAGGCTATTTCTTCTTCGATAAGACCGAGGTTGATTCCATCTTCAAAATCGATAAGCGTATAACAAATATCATCGGCGGCTTCCACCAAATAGGCCAATGGATGCCTGCAATAGCGACCATCACCCAAGGCTAGCAAACCAAGTTCCTTTGCTACTTCTGTAAAAAAGGGAACATCGTCTTGAAACAACCCAAATTTTTTATCGGCTACTGACGCTGTGGGTTTCTTTGGCAAGGATTCTTTAGGGTATTTCATGAAAGCACCCAATGTGGCATAGGACAATCTCAAACCGCCCTCGAGCCCAAACTTGCTTTCGGAAAGCATTTTAAACCCATTTGCATTTCCTTCAAAATCGCATAGGTCCTGAAATTCTTTCGCCGTTAATTTTGATTTGAATCTGCGTCCGGCTCCAAATTCGAAAAAATCACCAATCGCTTTTTCACCACTATGACCAAAAGGTGGGTTTCCTATGTCGTGCGCCAGAGCCGCAGCCGCGACAATGGCCCCAAAATCGTTAAACTGATATCCGTATACTTTTTGAAGTTGCGGATGTTTCACCAATAATTCTTTTCCAACTGTTCTTCCCAAGGTGCGTCCCACCACAGAAACTTCCAGGCTATGGGTTAAACGCGTATGCACAAAGGAGGTTTTTGAAAGTGGAATTACTTGCGTCTTGTCTTGCAAACTGCGAAACGCTGAAGAAAAGATCACTCGATCAAAATCTACTTCAAATCCTAAACGTGTTTCATCCTGCTCAATTCGTAATCGCTTTTGTGTATCTCCTTGTCTTTTCAGGGACAGTAGTTGCTCCCATTGCATCATAAGTGCCGTATTTATTTAGAACGCAAGATACTATTTTCAGCGATTTTTTGAGAAAGATGAACGCCAATTCCCCATTAACATTAAGGTAACCTTACTACAACCTAATCATAATTTGCAGTTAACATCCTCTTTACATAGTCATCGCATCTTTGCACCGATAAATAAATCAAACAATGAATAAATTTTTGACCCTACTATTCCTAAGCGTTTCAGCGTTCACCCTTGCCCAAGGAACAGGAACCATTGTAGGTACACTTACAGATAAAGACTATAACAACGAACCTCTTCCCTTTGCCAATGTGATTATTAAAGGCACCTCCACAGGAACAACTTCCGATATGGATGGACTTTATGAGTTGGCCAATGTGGAGCCGGGAACCTATGTGATCACGTTTAGTTTTGTTGGCTATGAAACCGTTGAAATTCCGAATGTAATTGTTGAAGCGAATAAAACAACCACAGTGAATGTTCCTTTGGGAGCCAGTGCCGCTACCTTAGATGAAGTAGTAATTAAAACGACCACAAAAAGAGAAAGTGAAGTTGCTCTTCTATTGGAGCAGAAAAAAGCGAATACCATAAAACAAAGTATTGGTGCTGAAGAATTATCCCGAAAAGGGGTAGGTGATGCAGCCGGTGCCGTATCGAAAATATCGGGTGTTTCTCGTCAAGAAGGCGGAAGCAACGTTTATGTTCGTGGTTTGGGAGATCGCTATCTAAATACTACCTACAATGGGTTGTCTCTTCCTGCCAACGACATTGAAAAGAAAAATATGGATTTGAATCTATTCTCCTCGGATGTGATTCAAAACGTTTCTGTAAGTAAAGCCTACTCTACCGATTTCTACGGCGATTTTGCTGCCGGAAATGTGAATGTACTTTCTAAAGAATATTCCGGAAACTTCTTTTTGGATGTGGATTTAGGCGGATCGTTAAACACTCGAGCCAACGGACAGGATTTTGTGAAAAGTGAAGGAACCGGTTACTTCGGTTTTTACAACCGTTACGAGCACAATCCCTTCGCGGTAATTTTATCACACGGTTTTGATCCTGTAAGCGCAGGAGAAGCGATTGCATTGAACGGGACTTTATCGGGTGGAACTTCTGTTCGATTTAAAGACGATTCTAAACTAAGTGTTTTCTATACAGCGGCGTTTAGCAATGGTTTCGAATACAGAGAAGGAACGCAGGTAGATTTCACTACGGTGGAAAAGAAACGCTTCCCGAACGTAGAAGAATACGAATACAACACCAATACCACGGCCATGACCAACTTCATTTACAAAAATGGAGACCATAAATTGAGTTTTAATTCTTTGTTCATTAACGATGCTACCGACGAAGTGGGCTATTATGGAACCAAAGGATTAGGAACTAACCGTGATGCTATCTTAGATACAGACAAAGGATTCTACCAAATGAATGTACAGTTCGATCAGGACATGATTTTTGTGAATCAGTTATTGGGAGAACACACCATCGATGAAAACTTCAAAGTAGACTGGGGCGTAGGCTACAACAGGGTTTTTGCGCGTCAGCCGGACCGAAAAAGAATTAGTGTAGAACGTTACAACTTGGCGTTCGATGGTGATCCAACAACCAACCCATCCTTCTTCAATAACATTCCTTTTGACAACCAACGCTATTTTCAAAATATTGACGACGAAGAATTAAACAGCCGTTTAAATTTAGAATATACCGTTTCCGAAAAATTGAAATTCAACTTTGGATACAATGGAAGAACCAAAGAACGTAATTTTGAAAACATCCGTTACGGATACGATTTTATTGAGCCGAATACTCCGGTAGCCGATGTAAAAAACTTGGACGATATCTTCGATGTATCCAATCTAGGAGTGGTGTGGAATACCTTCGTGTTCAACCCAATTTATCCTGAAGGAGGAATAGACAATACCAACTATCCCGGTTTAAATGAAAACACTTATACCGGAAATCTGAAAATTCATGCCGGTTATATCAATGCAGAAATCATGGCAGGCGACCATTGGACCTTTGTTCCGGGGATTCGCGCGGAGTCTGTGACCCAACGCATTAACTACGATGTAATTAACCTCCCGTCTTCAGAACCAGGATTTCGAAGTGCTTACGAGAACTTCTACCTTCCTAGTTTAAATATCAAATACGCCATAAACGACGACCAGAACATTCGATTGGCGGGTAGTAAAACCATTTCCTTCCCTGAATTTAAAGAGGTTGCACCATTCGTTTATGAAGATGTAACGCAACGTATTGGAGGAAACCCGGATTTATTGGAAGATCCTTCCTTTTCTGAAATTTATAACATCGACCTAAAGTATGAATGGTTTTTTGGAAAAAGTGAAATCTTTTCCCTTGCCGCCTTCGGAAAGCGTATCGATAACCCCATTAACAAAGTAATTGCCAACGACGCCACCGGAACACAACGTTATTTCAGAACCGGCGAGAAAGCAGAAGTTATTGGTGCTGAATTGGAGGTTCGCAAAAATATCCTAAGCAATGAAGAGGAGGAAAGTCTGCTTTCAGCTGGACTTAATGTTACCTATATGCAAACCGTTCAAGATCTAAAAGATTCTAACGGTTTGTACTCGACTACCTTCAACCGGGCGGAAGACGAATTACAAGGTGCCGCTCCGTTACTTGTTAATGCCGACTTAAGCTACAGCCCGGTTATTGGAAACTACAAACCAGTCGCGAATGTGGTGTTCTCGTATTTCAGCGATCGAATTGATGCACTGGGTTCAGGACAATTAGGAAATATTATTGAAAAAGCCGTCCCTACCTTGGATTTGGTTTGGAAGAACAGCATCGGGGATCATTTTGAAGTGAATGCCAGCGCTAAAAACATTTTGGATCCAAGCATCGAACGTATTCGTGAGAATACAGCCCAAGGGGATGTTATCATATCTCAATACAAACGAGGCATCAACCTTGGACTCCAACTGAAATACAAATTTTAATAATTGAAACACAAATTAAATTAATACACAAAAAGATGAAAACGAATTTATTACACCTAAGCTTAGCCCTAGTAGCCCTGTTAGCCGCTTCCTGTGCAGCCGATGATACTGCCGATATTATAATTAACGACAATAGTACCACAATCAATAACCCGGGTGGAGGAACAACTCCTGAAGGCGCGATTGAAATTGGAGGAACTAAAACTGCCGATTTTGCTTTAGAAATTGGAAAAGAATACATTCTTACACAAGCCTTGATCATGACCGAGGGAACTACCTTAACCATCCCTGCAGGTGTGGTTGTGAGAGCAAACACCGGAGCCGGAAACTACATAGCCATTGCCCAAGGTGCTAAAATTATCGCAGAAGGAACTTCCACTGAACCTATTGTACTTACGTCAAATGTTTCTACTCCAGCCGCCGGTGACTGGGGAGGGCTTATCGTTCTTGGGAAAGCCCCTATCAACTCGGTAGTTGGTGGTGATGCAACTTCCTCTTCAGAAATTGGCGGACTTCCTTATGGAGGTAGCAATGCAGCAGACAACTCAGGAATTATTCGCTATTTAAGAGTAGAATATTCAGGGGGAGCTGCCGATGCTTCTTCAGAAAACAATGGATTCTCTTTCTACGGAGTGGGGAACGGAACTACCGTGGAATACATTCAAGCCTTTCAAGGAAAAGATGACGGCATTGAATTCTTTGGTGGCACTGTAAACGCAAGTTACCTTTCTGTAGTGGGATGTCAAGACGACTCTGTGGACTGGACGGAAGGATTTTCCGGAACCTTAAGCAACGTATATGTTGAGCATGGGGTTTCTCATGACAAAGCTTTCGAATGTGACGGTTTCAATGTAGATATCGGAAACAACGCAAACCCAATTTTCTTTTCAAAGCCATCGGTTAACAATGTTACCATTGTGGGTCGTGGATCGGCTACAGAGAACGAAGCGGTTCGTTTACGTGCCGGAACGCAAGGAATCTTCACGAATATGTTAATCCAAGGATTCGAAGAAGCATTTGATTTAGATGGAGATCTAGGCGATAGCCCAACCGGTCAAGGAGTATTGGACGGTAATTTAAATGTAACCGATGTTTCATTTAGTGATGTACTCGTGAAATTGAAAAACGATACTGAATTCACATTTGGTGAAGGTGACTTTATCTTCGGAGACGGAAATGGCACCGGAACCAACTATGAGGAATGGAAAATGGGTTGGACCCGTAATTAAGTTAGGTTTGTTATAAAAAAAAGAGCGCTCGTTGAGCGCTCTTTTTTTGTTCTGTAAGTTTTTGTCTTTAGTAGGTCACTACGCGAGTATCCGTAACTTGAAATGAAGTTACTTTGGCAATTTTTGAGTTGGAATAATTAACTTCCTTCAACTCATTTCCTTGATAAAAATACCATGTTCCAACTTTGTTTCCATTGTTGTAATGAGCCACGGCAGTTTTATTACCTTCTGCATCATAACTGGTCCATTCACCCTGTAGTTTATTATCCAATGTGTAAAAACCGGTTTGAGCAACTAATCCATTTTCATGGTACATGGTCGCCTTAATAAGGTCTCCTTCTTTTACAAATTCGTCTTGCTTGTTCTCTTGCGCCATCGAAACAGCTACAGAAAACAATACTGCACAGACTAAAACTAGTTTCTTCATGACAATAACATTTTAGGGTTGAACAATTCAAAAATACAAAATAAGTAACAATAAAGAGAGGTTTACATAACAATTTGGTAACATTAAATATGTAACATATTGATATTCAATATTTTGATTTTTAAATTTAACTAAAATTTCGATAAATTATTAATGATTTTTTAATATTCCCTTGACAATTAAGCGACACCGGAACGTTTACTTTGTCAAGTGTGCAAAGCACATACACATGTAAATCGTTAAGTTTTTGTCGACTAGGTTTATCCAATGTGTGGGCTGCCGAAAGGCAGCCCTTTTTTTATCAATACTGCAAATAAGCCTAATTAATAACCATTAGGAAACATTTAGTTAACATTAGAGTTGGTTCTTTGCAATGACAAAAACTTAAACCGATTTTAATGAAAGTTAATGCAATCGCCATATTAGGCTTGATCCTTTTCACATCAATTGCTTCCGCTCAGGAAATTAGCGACACTTCTTTTGGCAAGGGAATCATCAATTTTACCGCCAAGGATAGTTCCTTCAGCGTGAAATTTGCTCCTCGTATTCAATTCCGTGCTAATACTTTATGGGCTAGTGACGGAGAAAATTACGAATCGCCGCTACAAAATTTTATTATTCGAAGAGCGCGTTTAAAATTTGATGGATACGCCCTTACTCCTAAGCTTAAATACAAAATTGAGTTAGGACTTTCCAATCGAGATGTCTCAGGATTAAACGAATTCAACAACAACACTCCGCGGTACGTTATGGATGCTGTAATTATGTGGAATTTCTATGAAAACTTTGTGCTTTGGGTAGGTCAGACAAAATTACCGGGAAATATTGAGCGGGTTATATCTTCAGCAAATTTGCAACTTATTGATCGTTCTATTTTAAACAGTCGTTTCAATATCGACCGAGATATTGGTTTTCAATTGCGACACCAAATAAATATTACTGATAACTTTCTGATCAAAGAAAAGTTAGCCTATTCTCAAGGAGAGGGGCGAAACGTTACTGTTGGAAACTTAGGAGGTCATCAATATACCGGACGACTAGAAGTACTTCCTTTTGGGAATTTCAAATCGAAAGGGGATTACTCCCAATCGGATCTTGTACGTGAACCCACCCCAAAATTAATGATGGCTGTTACCTACGATTTAAATAATGACGCCGTTCGAACCCGAAGTAATATGGGTAGCTATATGACCACGGAAACAGGTTTTTACGAAACCGATATTACCACGATTTTCGTTGATGGGATGTTCAAATACAGAGGTTTCGCATTTATGGGAGAATATGCCAATAGAGAAGCCGCGGCACCTGTGGCTGTTGAAGAAGACGGAACACCAACCGGTGCCATTGTCCTCGAAGGAGATTCCTACAATTTGCAGGCAAGTTATTTGCTAGAAAGCAACTATGAAGCAACGCTTCGATATACTACCATTAATTACTACGCAATTAATGAAACTCCCGATGAAGATCAATATACTCTTGGCTTTTCAAAGTATTTTGCAGGACACAATTTAAAAGTTCAAACGGATTTTACTTACGGAGAGCGCGAAACTAAAAAAGATTTTATAGCTTGGAGGCTTGGTTTTGATTTGCACTTTTAAGAAATTAACATAACTATTTGATAACAATCAATACCTTTTTAATTTAGAAATTTGCACCACTTTAATATCTGATAACATGGATAATATTTATATTTTAATGCTTGTTGCCTTAGCGGTTCTTGCGATTGCCGACTTGGTAGTTGGTGTTAGCAATGACGCCGTTAATTTCTTAAATTCAGCGATAGGTTCCAAAGCACTTCCCTTTAAAACAATCATGATTGTTGCCAGTATTGGTATTTTCATCGGTGCAGTTTATTCGAGTGGAATGATGGAGGTGGCTCGAAAAGGAATTTTTATTCCTGGCGAATTCTATTTTGATGAAATCATGATCATTTTCATGGCGGTCATGATTACAGATATTCTGCTATTGGATTTTTTCAATACGCTTGGAATGCCTACTTCAACTACAGTTTCAATTGTATTTGAATTACTGGGAGCAGCCGTTGTAATGGCCTTAATAAAGATAAGTGCATCAGATACTGAGACTATTGCCAACCTTGCCAAGTACATCAACACCGATAAGGCAACCGAAATTATTTCAGGAATTTTGCTTTCGGTAGTAATTGCTTTTACCGTGGGAGCCTTTGTTATGTGGTTGTCTCGATTAATTTTTACCTTTCAATATGAACGAAAGATGAAGAATTTCGGGGCTATCTTTGGAGGAATTACCCTAACGGCAATTACCTATTTCATCTTTTTTAAAGGATTAAAAGGAGCCCCTAGCTACGACAGCTTTAAAGCACTATTCGATTTAAATATTTTCCTACTCCTGGGAGTTGGATTTGTATTTTGGACCTTATTTTCCTTTTTATTCACCAAAATATTCAAGAAAAGCATTCTTATTATAGTCATTGCAATAGGAACATTTGGTTTGGCTTTGGCATTCTCCGGAAACGACCTAGTGAATTTTATTGGTGTTCCTATGGCTGCCTACCATTCATACGAAGCCTGGTCCATGTCGGGTGAAGCAGCTACTACATTTTCAATGAATGTTTTGGATAAAAAAGTTCCTGCCGAACCCTTATTACTTTTTATCGCAGGAGCTGTAATGGTACTCACACTATGGTTTTCCAAAAAAGCCCGTACGGTGACTGAAACCGAAATTGGTCTTTCACGACAAGGAGAAGGTTCAGAAAAATTTAAGCCAAATATGCTGTCTCGTGCCGTGGTAAAAGGAAGCACTAAACTGGTTTCTGTCTTGGGAGTTGTAATCCCTGATGCTACTCAGGAAAAAATTTCCAATAGTTTTGAGAAGCCTGAAGTACACGTAGCGGCGAGCAAGTCTCACGAAGTTCCTGCCTTCGATATGATTCGGGCATCGATCAATCTAACCGTAGCAGGAATACTAATTGCCATCGCTACCTCTATGAAATTACCGCTTTCTACAACTTATGTAACCTTTATGGTGGCCATGGGTACCTCTTTGGCAGATAGAGCCTGGGGTCGAGAAAGTGCCGTCTACAGAGTAGCCGGAGTGCTTAACGTTATTGGTGGATGGTTCTTTACTGCATTTAGTGCCTTTGTTGCTGCAGGAACATTGACCTATATTATTTTCTTAGGAAGAGGACCGGCAATTGCTATCTTGCTTCTTTTGGCCATCGGTTTATTAATTAGAAATTACCTTTCTCATAAAAGAAAAGGTGTTGCAAAATTGAACAAATCCGGCTTAAAGAAATCCGAGAGTAAAACGGTTCAAGGAATCATTACTGAAAGTGCCGACAATATTTCAAACGTTGTTTCTCGCACCAATAAAATCTATACCGACGTATTAAAAGGTCTTGGAAAGCAGGACATCAATCGCCTCAAGAAAAGTAAAAAAGGGGTGGAAAAGTTAGATGCTGAAATTGAAGAACTGAGAAACAGCATTTTCTATTTCATTAAAAACCTTGATGAGACAAGTGTTCGTGGAAGTAATTTCTACATCACCATCTTGGCCTATTTAACAGACATCGCCCAATCGTTAGAATACATCACCAAGAAGAGCCACAAACATATTCACAACAATCACAAGGCACTTCGATTCAATCAAATTAAAGATTTACAGGAGATTGACGATCAATTAGCGAGCTTATTGACCGAAATTGAAACTATTTTCATTGAACGTAAATTTGATCGTATTGATATGGTGTTGCAAAGGAAACCTGAAATTCTTGGTGCCCTAGCAGAAAAAATAGAAAAACAAATTGGCAGAACAAGAACGGAAGAATCAAGTCCGAAAAATACAACCCTCTATTTCAATATTCTAATGGAGACCAAAGACTTGGTAAACGCCATTATGAATTTAATGGATGAATATTATTCTAGTTACAAGAAAAAGTAATTATTTCATTTAATCATTAAGAACCCCGAATTAATCGCTTAGTTCGGGGTTTTTTATTAAATAAATACCTTGTTATACCTTAATTTAAGGTCAAAATTTTCGGTACTATGACGCATACTGCAAAACTTAAGGAAATTGCTTATGTCTTTTTAAAATTAGGATGCTTCGCCTTTGGCGGTCCTGCGGTTCATATTGCTTTAATGGAAGATGAAATTGTGACGCGTCGTAAATGGATGACTCGAGAACACTTTCTTGATTTGATAGGTGCCACCAATTTGATTCCTGGCCCAAATAGCACAGAAATGACCATGCATTGCGGTCATGAGCGTGCTGGTGCAAAAGGTCTTTTTGTTGCAGGTATTTCGTTTATTCTACCCGCTACTATTATCACCGGTATTCTAGCTTATTTATTTGTGACCTATGGTAGTCTTCCTCAAATTCAACCCTTTGTTAAAGGAATTCAACCTGCCGTATTAGCAATTATTGCTTCTGCCATTTTAAAGCTTGGAATGAAGGCTGTAAAGAGCTGGGTGCTTGGAGTTTTAGGGGGCTTACTTTTAATTGCCACGTATTTTGGTGTTAATGAAGTATTGGCTTTGTTGTTAGGTGGAATTCTGGGCGCCTGTTATTTTTATTTAAAAGCAAAAACCACAGGAACAGCTAGATCGGTTATCGTTCCCTTTGGAATTTTATGGCTTTCTTCCCAAGTTACCATAAAGGCAAGTTCCATGAAGATTTTTTGGATTTTTCTTAAAGTAGGAAGTATTCTCTACGGAAGTGGCTATGTTCTCTTTGCCTATCTCGATGCTGAACTAGTAGCTAAAGGCTTGTTGCTTCGTTCCGAATTAATTGATGCCATTGGCATGGGACAACTTACACCAGGACCAATCCTTTCAACGGCCACCTTCATTGGCTATCAAATGAACGGGGTTTCCGGGGCCATTGCAGCTACGGCAGGAATCTTCCTTCCTTCTTTTTTGTTTGTCTGGATCTTGAATCCTCTTATCCCAAAAATGCGGTCCTCAAAAATCCTTCAATATTTTTTGGATAGTGTGAATGTAGCAGCGGTTGCAGTCATGCTTGCCGTTTTAATAAAAATGAGCCATGATACCCTTATTGATGGATCCTCTATCCTTATTGCACTGCTAAGTGCGGTGATTGTATTTAGATTTAAAAAAGTGAGTGTCCTTTGGGTAATATTGCTAGGGTCCATTCTGGGCTATGTATTTAGCCTAATTTAAGCCATAAAAAAAGCAGGGCAAAAACCCTGCTTTTTTAACACTAACACTTAAAATTAAGATCCACACATCAAACAATCCTCGTCATTATCGGCGGCATTTTTTGATTGTGCTAGCAGATCTCGCAGCTCCTTAGCCGTTAAGGGCTTGTCGGAGGCCGCTGAAACAGCTTCTACCTTCGACTCCACCGCTTGGGCAACAGGTTCTTTCTTCGTTTCATTTTTCAAGGTAAACTTAATAGCATCTACAGCACTCTTCGTTCTTAAATAGTACATTCCTGTTTTTAAACCACTCTTCCATGCATAGAAGTGCATCGAAGTAAGTTTTGCCATGTTGGCATTTTCCATGAAAAGGTTCAAGGACTGAGACTGATCAATAAAGTATCCTCTATGTCGTGACATATCGATAATATCCTTCATGCTCAATTCCCAAACCGTCTTGTACAATTCTTTTAACTCTTGTGGAATTCCATCGATGTCCTGGATAGAACCATTGGCACGCATAATGGCCTCTTTTAAATCGTCGTTCCACATTCCAAGATTTACTAAATCTTCCAGAAGGTGTTTGTTCACAACAATAAACTCTCCTGAAAGCACCCGTCGGGTATAAATGTTGGAGGTATAAGGTTCGAAAGCTTCGTTATTTCCTAAAATTTGTGAGGTGGAAGCGGTTGGCATTGGCGCTACCAGCAAAGAGTTTCGAACTCCGTGCTTCTTCACGTCTTTACGTAATTTCCCCCAATCCCATCGTCCGCTTAATTCAGTGTCTTCAATATTCCAAAGGTTGTGTTGGAACAAGCCTTGAGAAATTGGAGATCCCTTATACGACTCGTAAGGTCCGTCGGCTTTTGCTTCTTCCACAGAAGCACTTACCGCCGCAAAATACAAGGTTTCAAAAATGTCTTGGTTCAATTGTTTAGCTTCGTCCGACGTAAATGGCAAACGCAACATAATAAAGGTATCTGCCAATCCTTGCACTCCTAATCCTACAGGACGGTGACGGAAGTTCGAGTTCTGGGCTTCGACTACCGGATAATAATTACGGTCGATTACACGGTTCAAGTTCTTGGTCACTCGTTTTGTAACACGGAACAATTCCTTATGATCGAACGCACCATTTTTCACAAACATTGGAAGTGCGATAGAAGCAAGGTTACATACCGCTACCTCATCCGGAGAGGTATACTCCATGATTTCGGTACATAAGTTCGAAGAACGAATGGTTCCAAGGTTCTTTTGGTTGCTCTTGCGATTGGCCGCATCCTTATACAACATATAAGGAGTTCCTGTTTCAATTTGTGATTCTAATATTTTTTCCCAAAGCTCGCGAGCCTTGATGGTTTTTCTTCCTTTATTTTCGGCTTCGTACTTTTCGTACAAGGCTTCAAATTCATCCCCGTGAATGTTGTAAAGGTCCGGGCATTCGTTTGGACACATGAGGGTCCAAGTGCTATCTTCTTGCACACGTTTCATGAACAAGTCCGGAATCCACATCGCATAGAATAAATCGCGTGCACGCATTTCTTCTTTTCCGTGGTTCTTTTTAAGATCTAGGAAATCAAAAATATCGGCATGCCAAGGTTCTACATAAATCGCAAAGCTTCCCTTACGTTTTCCTCCTCCTTGATCTACGTATCGTGCCGTATCGTTAAATACGCGTAGCATTGGAACAATTCCGTTAGAGGTTCCGTTGGTTCCAGAGATATACGATCCTGTAGCGCGGATGTTGTGAATGGATAATCCTATTCCACCGGCTGATTGAGAAATTTTTGCTGTTTGTTTCAGGGTATCGTAAATGCCGTCGATACTATCGTCCTTCATGGTCAATAGGAAACATGACGACATTTGAGGTTTTGGCGTTCCACTGTTGAATAAAGTTGGCGTAGCGTGCGTGAAAAACTTCTTCGACATTAATTCGTAGGTTTCTTTCACGGCTGCCAAATCGTTCAAATGAATTCCGATAGAAACCCGCATGAGCATATGTTGCGGACGCTCAACGATTTGCCCATTTAATTTCAGCAAATAAGAACGTTCTAAGGTTTTAAACCCGAAATAATCGTAGCCAAAATCACGGTTATAAATAATGGCAGAATCTAGCTCCTCTGCATTATTTTTAATTACTTCATACACCTCATCGCTTAATAAAGGTGCATCTTTTCCGGTTCTTGGATTCACATAGGTATAAAGGTCGTTCATTACCTCGGAGAAGGTCTTCTTGGTATTCTTGTGCAAATTCGATACCGAGATCCTGGCGGCTAACTTTGCATAATCCGGATGCGACACCGTCATGGTGGCGGCAATTTCAGCAGCCAGATTATCTAATTCACTGGTGGTTACCCCATCGTATAATCCTTCGATTACACGCATTGCCACTTTTACAGGATCTACAAGTTCGTTTAAACCATAACAGAGTTTTCGAACTCTTGCCGTGATTTTGTCGAACATGATCGGTTCTTTGCGACCGTCTCTTTTAATTACATTCATGTTGCTAGATGTTATTTAGTTTATTGAAAAAATATGCTCTGTGCGCGACTTTTACGTCGCACGTTATCAATGCTTTAAAAAAATCCGCCCTTTGGGGAACAAGCGGAAGTAATTTAAAAATCTGCGTCGAAACTGATTTTGTTCGACTCTTTGTCTTTGTTGGTTACTCCGGCTTTTTGATATTCGGAAACGCGTTTCTCGAAGAAATTCGTTTTCCCTTGCAAAGAGATCATATCCATAAAGTCGAATGGATTTCCGGAGTTGTATTCTTTCTCACAACCTAGTTCCACCAACAAGCGGTCGGTAACGAATTCTAGGTATTGAGTCATGAGTTTTGCATTCATTCCTATCAAACTGGCAGGAAGTGATTCGGTGATAAATTCACGTTCGATGTTTAATGCATCGATAATAATTTCACGGATACGTTCTTTTGACACTTTATTCACCAAATGGTGGTTGTGCAAGTGTACCGCAAAATCGCAATGTACCCCTTCATCTCTTGAGATTAACTCGTTCGAGAAGGTTAGTCCGGGCATGAGGCCTCGTTTTTTCAACCAAAAAATAGAACAGAAAGCTCCCGAAAAGAAAATTCCTTCTACCGCTGCGAAAGCAATTAATCGCTCTGCAAAACTTGGGCTATCAATCCATTTTAAAGCCCAGTCGGCTTTTTTCTTAATGGCCGGGAAATTCTCAATGGCCTGAAATAATTTATTTTTTTCCTTTTCATCTTTTACGTAGGTATCGATCAAAAGGGAGTAGGTTTCACTGTGGATGTTCTCCATCATAATTTGGAATCCATAAAAGAATTTCGCCTCGCTGTATTGTACTTCATTTACGAAGTTTTCAGCTAGGTTTTCATTCACGATTCCATCACTGGCGGCAAAAAAGGCAAGAATATGCTTAATAAAATAACGCTCGTCGTCGTTCAACTTGCTGGTCCAATCGGTTAAATCTTGGTGCAAATCAATTTCTTCCGCAGTCCAAAAACTCGCTTCACTCTTCTTGTACCATTCCCAAATATCATGATGTTGTATCGGGAAAATTACAAATCTGTTCTTATTTTCTGCTAAAATTGGTTCTTCTGCACTCATGTGTCCTTTGCTTTTTTTATTAATGTATTATTGAGGTTACTAGGGACTAACAAATATGAAAAAATTTAGAACTAATTGACTAAAAATCAGTGTTGGGTTTTTAACAAAGTTTTCAACACTCCCTAGAATTGCTTGTTACTATCTTTATGTTAAAAAATAGTATTATCTATTTGATTATTAGATATATACAATTATTTCATTCAGGTTATGAACATTCCTGTTTTATGCCGTTGAAAACCCTTTGAAAGTCCTATTTTATCGCAGCTAAGAAACAATTTGATAACGTTTTCGCGACCTAATTTTTTAACAAAAAAAGAAGGCAAAATTTAACAGTTAACGTCTCGAAAAATGCGATTCAATGATTTTTTGAATCCTAATTGAACTCGGAAGCGACTTTTTCCAATTCGGCATACCAATGTTCTCCAAATCGTCGAATCAAGGCATCCTTCACAAATTTATAAACCGGAACTTTCAGTTCCCGCCCTAAGGAACAGGCATCGTCACAAATGGGCCATTTGTGGTAATTCACCGCGGCAAATTCGCTGTACTCTTGAATACGAACTGGATACAAATGGCAGGAGATTGGTTTTCTAAAAGTTACTTCCCCGGCGTTGTACGCATCCTCGATTCCGCAACTGGCATAGCCTTGTTTGTTGAAGGTTACATAGGCACACTCTTTTCCATTGACTAAAGGGGTCTCAAGCTCATCCAAATCACTCACGATGTGCGTCCCTTGGGCTTCAATGGCGGCGATTCCTTCCTGCCTCAGAAAAGGTTTTACTTTGGGGTAAATTTCCTTCAGAATCTCAACTTCCGTTTCAGTAACAGGCGCTCCCGCTTCCCCTTCAATACAGCAAGCCCCCTTGCAGGCACTCAAATTGCAAACAAACTCCTTTTCGAGGAGCTCTTCTGAAACAATGGTTTTTCCTAACTGAAACATGGCGCAAAGATAATTGGTATTTCTTGGTTTGAATCATCTCTGTCCTGAATTGTTTGTGTAATTTTGCCCTGTTTTAAACGCTCCTATGAATTTCAATTTTAAAGAAATAATAACAGCCAGCATGGTTCTATTCGCGGTAATCGACATTATCGGGAACATTCCTATTGTGATCTCACTTAGGAAGCGTGTGGGACATATTCACAGTGAAAAAGCATCCATTATCGCAGCCGTTGTAATGGTTTTCTTTTTATTTCTAGGAGAAGAAATTTTAAAACTTATTGGCATCAATGTCAACGAATTTGCGGTTGCAGGTGCCTTTATTTTATTCTTTATTGCCCTGGAAATGATTTTAGGCATCACCCTGTTCAAAGATGATGGAAGTAGCCCCGATATGGCCTCCATTTTCCCACTCGCCTTTCCTATGCTCGCTGGGCCGGGAACCTTGACCACACTATTATCTTTACGCGCTGAATTCGCCCTAGAAAATGTAATTGTTGCAGTGGTAATTAACGTGGTGGTGATTTACGCGGTGCTAAAAACTTCAGCGAAATTGCAACGTATTTTGGGTAAAAGCGGAATTGGCATCATACAAAAAGTGTTTGGCGTAATCCTCCTTGCCATCGCTGTGAAACTTTTTACCTCAAACATTCAAGAATTATTTCATTAATTTACAGGCATGAAAGTTTTTCGATACATCATTATTCTTTTGGGACTTGCTCTCATTGTTTTCAATGCAACGAAACTAAATTTTGATGCGCTTTTGGAAGGCGAAAGTCAAGTAGCCCTTATTGGAATCGCGGCGGCAGCTTGTGCTGTTACATTAATGATTATTCTCAACACCGCTTACTCCATTAAGAAAAAGCGGAAGTAAGTTAGTTCTTTGCCCCTTTTTCTTCCAGCTCCATTACTTTTTGAAGCATTTTATCATCGGCATTCCACAGAAGCTCATAGGCATTTGGACCGTACAACTGTTGGGCTAAATTTGCTTTTAGCGCAAGCTTTAATTCAGCGTTGTAATCGCTCATATCAATATTCGCCTCTTGAAGTCTGGAATAGTCAATAAATTCTTGCGCAAGTGAATCGTCCACGCTATAGTCTTGGCGAAAGGTTTCGAATGTCATGGCATCAAAAGTCCCTCGATTCTTTTCCAGGTATTCAAAAATAAAGTAGCTCATTAGGCCATTTTGATCGACATAGTTCAAGGTTTCATTTTCGATGCTTGTATCCTTTGGAACGAACACATCGGGAATAATTCCACCACCACCGTACACCACTTTTCCTTTAGGAGTAACATAACGCAATGAATCGGCCACCTTAATGCTATCGGCATGGATTAATTCCCCATTCATATAGCGTTCTTCATAATCGCTGTAATAATCGTCGTTCCCCGATCCATAGGGTTTCTGAATGGATCTTCCGGTAGGGGTATAATACCTGGCAATGGTAAGTCGAACGGCGCTGCCATCGCCCAATGCCATTTCTCGCTGCACCAAGCCTTTTCCGAAAGAACGTCTCCCTATTATGATCCCTTTATCATTGTCTTGAAGAGCCCCAGCAACAATCTCACTGGCAGAAGCTGAATTCTCATTAATAAGCACATAGAGCTTACCATCTTCAAAATCACCTTGTCGTGTTGCATAGGTTTTAAACTCTTCGCCTGCTTTGTTTCGAGTTACTAACAAAAGCTTATCGTTTTCTAGAAATTCGTCCAAAATTGCCTCTGCAGTCGAAATATAGCCTCCGGGATTGTCTCGTAAATCTAACACCAGCCCGGTAATTCCTTGATCTATTAAATCGTCCAAGGCTTCTTTAAATTCACTGTAGGTGCTTTCTGAAAAACGATTGACTTTTATATACCCCAGGTTCTGGGATAATCGATAGGATGCATCGACACTAATTAAGGGGATGCGTTTTCTTTTTACCGTGAAATCGAGCAGCTTTGATTGTCCTTTCCGGTGTACTTTTAAGGCTACCTTTGAATTGATTTCGCCTTTGAGGAAGGCAGAAATGCTATCTCGGTTTAAGTTCTCGCCAAAAAGCTTTTTCCCGTCGGCGAATAAAATTCGATCCCCACCTTTGATGCCCACTTTTTCGGCACTTCCCCCTTCAATGGCTCTAATCACTGCGATGGAATCGTTATAGACATAAAAACTCACTCCGATGCCCACAAAGTTACCGCGCATATCGTCGGCATTGTCTTCATATTGAGCGGTAGGAATATAAACAGAATGCGGATCTAAGTTCTCGAGGATTCCGTTTACCGTGACATCCACAATGCTATCTGTATTTACTTGATCTACATATTCATAATCGATATAATCGATCAACCGATTAAGCTTGTCTTTTTTTGAATTGGTCGCGAAAATCTTCTTGTTGGAATCCTGAAAGTTGAGCTTAGACCCCACAAATACCCCTATTACCAAAGTCACCCCCAGTAAAATAGGCAAGTATTTTTTTATGTTTTCCATGTATTAGGTTAAACGTTCAATGTGTGCTATTTCTACGCCTGCTTTGCGTAGAAATTTTATTCCGGAATCGTCCTTATACGATTCGTGATATACCAGTCGGGAAATTCCCGCTTGGTGGATCAATTTGCTGCATTGCTGACAAGGAGACATTGTAATGTATAAAGTTGCCCCTCGGCAGGATTGCGTTGAAGAAGCCACCTTGGAAATGGCATTTGCTTCGGCATGCAAAACATACCATTTGGTATAGCCTTCATCGTCCTCACATATGTTTTCAAATCCCGTGGGTGTCCCATTGTATCCGTCGCTTATAATCATTTTATCCTTTACAATAAGCGCTCCCACTTGTCGCCGTTTACAGTACGATAATTTACTCCACTCTGAAGCCATTTTCAAATAGGCCGTATCGTATTGTAATTGCTTGTCTTTCTTCATAAGATATTAGTAGCGAATTTAAAGGGAAGTTACGCTCCCACAAAAGATTAGGGTGTTAAATGTTTCCGAAAATTACCCTTGCAAATTTAAGGCCAATTTTCAATGAGCATTGGTATGGTCATTCCTATCACGATAGCCGATGCCACCAGGATCCAATCTCGTTTTGCAACACGTAAAATGTTTTTCATCACAAATCCAAGAATCATTACCCCAAGGACGATGATTACTTGCGAGAGTTCGATGCCCAATGCAAATTCTAATAACGGTAGAATTTCTTTATCGTCGTTTATTTGGTTGTAATAGCGCCCAAAGCCAAAACCGTGAATAAGTCCAAAGAAAAGCGCAGTTAATAGCAGCACCCAAACTTTCCCTTTTATAGCATGCTCGCCTGCTTTGACAAGGTTGTAGATTCCCGCACTAATGATGGTGACCGGAATTAGAAATTCGATCCAAACCGCAGAAACGCTAACGGCCATAAAATGCGACAGGAAAAGGGAAATCGTATGCCCTAGTGTAAACATGGATACCAACCCTAATAAGCGCTTCCAGGATTCTAAAGAATAGGCGGCGCATAATGCGATGATAAAAAGCACATGATCATATGCTTGCCAGTCAAGGACATGATTTAAACCTAAGGTAAAATAGAGCCAGAAATCGGACATGGTGATACACTTTGAACAATAAATGTAAAAATAAAGATTTTATTGTACCCTCTTAAAATCAATTATCCCCCAAATAGCGCTTATCACGGATAAAATTAATTGAAACTTTAAATTAATTTTTATCTTGTAACACCAAACCATTATTTGATTGCGCCATGTTGAAATCAGTTTTTTCCCTACTTATTTTATGTTTAATTACCCCTATGCTTTGGGGTCAAACAGATTCCTTTAGTTATGACATTAAGGGCCTTCACCCTGCTTTTATTGTAACCGATATGGAAGGCATGAGTCAGAATGTCCTTTACAAAAAATTAGTGCCTTGGGCCAAAACAGGGAATCGCGAACTTACTTCTTCAGAAGAATCAAACAAGCTTGTTTTTAAAGGGGAACGAAAAAATGCATTGTGTTTTACAGTAATGGGTAAAACTTCTTGTAATGACCTACGGTATTCTGTGGAAGTTGCGTTCAAGGATAATAAGTACAAATTTGAGGTGATTGCCTTAGAGCAATATGGCCCGATTAACGACACCGGGAAAAAAGGTTGGTACCCTGTACTTCTAGACAAAGCTCCGGATGCTTGGTACACCCGAAGTGGGGAATTAAAAAAGGAATATGTTTCCAGTCCCGGAGACATTGCCGGTCTGTTTAACAATCTCAACGCAGAGGTTAAAAAAGGGTTATTGATGAAGGGATCTACTGAGGAAGAAGAGGGCTGGTAACCTTTGGTTTAGATAAATTCTCGGACTCCCAAAAAAGAAGCGAACTTCTCGAGATGGGATTCATTTGCCAAACGACAAATGTTCCCCTTAAGTTGCGCTTGAAAACCACAAAAAAGAATTCCTGTGCTCACCAAAAAAAAAGTTGATCCCCAAATTTGGGCGTGGGATTCATTTTCCTTTCGGAAAATGTTCCCTTCAAGATGCGCTTGAAAACCACAAAAAAGAATTCCTGCGCTCACCAAAAAAAAGAAGCGAGCTCCTTTTTTTGAAGCTCGCTTGAAATTCCACTTTTTTTGTGGTTTGTTGTACCTTGGGTGGGAATCGAACCCACACTCCGAAGAACACGAGTTTGAGTCGTGCGCGTCTACCAATTCCGCCACCAAGGCATAAACGGACGGCAAAAATAAAGAAATTATTGTAAAATGTTAGTAATTCTTCCCTTCATTTTTGCAAAAAAGTACTGCTTCGATGTACTTTTGCAGTCAACTAAATAACTATCCACATGACTTCATTTATTCCCGAGCCTAAAATTTTTGCCTGTAAACAGAGTCAAGTACTCGCAAAAGATATCGCGGAAGCCTTCGGAATTCCTCTAGGAAATGTAATCACCTCTACCTATAGTGACGGTGAATTTCAACCTTCTTTCGAAGAATCTGTGCGAGGAAGTCGGGTTTTTATTATTGGATCGACACATCCAAACAGTGACCACCTCATGGAAATGTTGTTGATGTTGGACGCTGCGAAGCGTGCTTCGGCTCGTCATATTACTGCCGTACTCCCTTATTTTGGTTGGGCGCGACAGGACCGAAAAGACAAACCTCGTGTTCCTATCGCGGCAAAACTTGTGGCCAAAATGTTAGAAACAGCTGGAGCGACTCGAATTATCACCATGGACTTACATGCCGACCAAATTCAAGGGTTCTTTGAAAAACCGGTCGACCACTTATTTGCCTCCACGGTGTTTCTGCCTTACCTCAAAAGTCTTAATCTTGACAATTTAACCATCGCATCACCGGACATGGGAGGTTCAAAAAGAGCGTATGCTTATTCAAAAGCATTGGAAAGTGACGTGGTGATTTGCTACAAACAACGTGCTAAAGCCAACGTGATTTCTCACATGGAATTAATTGGTGATGTAACCGGGAAAAATGTGGTTTTGGTAGATGATATGGTGGATACCGCAGGAACTTTGACCAAGGCTGCCGATTTAATGATCGAGCGAGGAGCCCTTAGTGTTCGAGCCATTTGTACGCACCCCATTCTTTCGGGAAGTGCATACGACCGTTTGGAAAAATCGAAGCTGGAGGAACTTATTGTTACCGACTCGATTCCGCTGCGCCAAGAAAGTAAAAAGATTCACGTGATTACTTGTGCCAACCTTTTTGCCGATGTGATGCTTCGAGTAAACGAGAACAAGTCCATCAGTTCCAAGTTCTTGATGTAACTTCCGAAGGGAAAAAAGGAAAAATTACCCTAGTATATTTCAGAATAAAAAATTACCTTTGCACCCGCTTTGCCAGGAGGCAGAGGGTATTATTTAAAATTTTATAAAACAAAAATGAAATCAATTACAATTAACGGACTTAAAAGAGAAAGCGTGGGCAAGGTAGCTACCAAAGCCTTACGTAATGCTGGACAGGTTCCCTGCGTGGTTTACGGAGGAGAGACACCTATACACTTTGCAGCAGACGAAATTGCATTCAAAAACTTAGTGTATACTCCAGACGTGCACACGGTTGTGGTTGCATTGGAAGATGGTTCAAAAGTGGAATGTATCCTTCAGGATATCCAATTTCACCCGGTAACCGACCGAATTCTTCACATCGACTTCTATCAAATTTACGACGACAAGCCGGTTATGATGGAAATTCCTGTACGTATCGTTGGTAACTCTCGTGGAGTTAGAAACGGTGGGGTACTTCGAATTGTAAACCGTAAGCTTCGTGTGAAAGCGCTTCCAAAAGATCTTCCAGATTTTATTGAAGCCGACATCACCGAAATGAAAATCGGAAACAAAATGTACATCGGTGCGATCGCTCAAGAAAAATTCAAAATCATGCACGGTGAGAACACCGTAATTTGTCAGGTGAGAACTTCTCGTACTGCCATTGCAGATCTTGAAGAAGAAGAGGAAGAAACTGAAGGAGAAGAAGGAACAGAAGCTGCAGCAGAAGCTGAAACAGCAGAAGCTCCTGCTGAAGAATAAATTCTTCCCTAGAGATATATTAAAAAGCATCCCTCAAATGGGATGCTTTTTTTATTTTTACCCAAACAATCGATGCATGTTCTCTTTTTTTAGAAAACTATTTGCTTCAAAAAAAACTAAAACCACTACCGAAGGAGATCCCATGAAAAAGTTCTTAATCGTCGGGCTTGGAAACATTGGCCCTAAATATGAGCATACCCGACACAATATTGGTTTTAAAGTAGTTGATTTCATTGCTGCTCAGAACGAGCTTCCATGGGAAACAGCCAAACTAGGCGATATTACCGTCCACAAAAAGAAAGGACGTTCCTTCTATTTACTCAAACCAAGCACCTTTATGAATCTGAGTGGAAAAGCTGTGAAGTATTGGTTGGATAAAGAAAAAATTCCATTAGAAAATTTGCTCGTCATTACAGACGACCTTAATTTACCCTTCGGAACACTTCGAGTGAAGACCAAAGGGAGCGATGGCGGCCACAACGGACTAAAGGACATTCAAGAAGTGCTTCAAACTACGCAATACAACCGCTTTCGCTTTGGAATTAGTGATGCTTTTTCAAAAGGTAGGCAAGTGGATTATGTGCTTGGCGAATGGGGTGACGAGGAAAATAAGAAACTTCCCGAACGCTTGGAAGTTGCCATGCAAATTGTCGAATCTTTTGGCTTGGCAGGAATAACCCAAACCATGAATACTTTTAACGGAAAATAACTTGAAAGAACACCATACTACTTCAGATTTTAAAAATACAAAAGGTTCGGTGGTTACCATCGGAACCTTTGATGGCGTTCATTTAGGCCACAAGGCCATATTAAAACGTCTCGTCGAAAGTGCTCACAAGATGGGCCTGGAGTCGGTGCTTCTTACTTTTTTTCCTCATCCTCGGATGGTGCTTCAGAAGGATACCGACCTTAAACTTTTAAATACGCTCGATGAAAAAAAAGCGCTGTTGGCAGCACTCGGAGTTGATCATCTGGTAGTGCACCCCTTCACCAAAGAATTCTCCCGACTTACCGCTGTTGAATACGTTCGAGATATCCTGGTGAACCAGCTTCATGCGAAGAAAATCATCATAGGGTACGACCATCGTTTTGGTCGCAATAGAACCGCGAACATCGAGGACCTGAAAGAATTTGGCACGACCTATCATTTTGAAGTGGAAGAAATTACGGCGAAAGAATTGGATGATGTAGCGGTTAGTTCAACAAAAATTAGAAATGCCCTACAAGAGGGCGATATCCTTACGGCAAACAGCTTTCTGGGGTACCCTTATTCGTTGCAAGGCACTGTAGTTAAAGGCAAAGGAATAGGAAAATCCTTAGGGTTCCCTACCGCCAATTTACGTGTCGATCAATCGTACAAGCTTATTCCAAAAAATGGCGTGTACCTCTCAAAAATAGCAGTTGATAACACCCATTACTTTGGACTTACCAACATTGGGACCAATCCAACCGTTGGGGGTACGCATCGAACCATTGAAACATTCATTCTAGATGCTACTTTCGATTTATATGAAAAACCCATTCAGTTGGTATTTGTGACCTGGATCCGTGACGAAGAACATTTTGATTCCGTTGAGGCCTTAAAAGCTGCCATTCAACAAGACGAACTATTTGCACGAACTTATATTTCCAATCATGGATAAAATACTATTCCAAAGAATTGATAATACAGGGTTAGCGCTCTGGAGAATCGTCTTTGGTCTATTAATCACCATTGAAGCCTTTGGGGCGATCTTGACGGGATGGGTAAAGGAAGTCTTGGTCGATCCCGAATTTACGTTCAATTTTATTGGCTTCGAATTCTTGCAACCACTCCCGGGCGATGGTATGTATTACTACTTCCTCTTGATGGGAACATTTGGCGTTTGCGTGATGTTGGGGTATAAATACCGATGGGCCATGGCGGCCTATGCCTTGATGTGGACTTCGGTGTATTTAATGCAGAAAACATCCTACAACAACCATTACTACCTCATGATGCTCTTGTGCTGGATCATGATTTTTTTACCGGCCAATCGCTATGCATCCATCGATGCCAGAAAGCCCGGTTATCGCAAATACCATATGCCACGCTGGGTGAAAATTGTTTTCGTTGCCCAAGTTTGGATCGTGTTTACGTACGCGGCCATTGCTAAAATTTACCCCCAGTGGCTCGATGGCTCCGTCGCCGCCATGTTCATGAGCGGTAAAAGCCATTATTGGCTCATAGGGGAGTTCTTACAACAACCTTGGGTGCATTATAGCATTGCCTATTTCGGAATTTTATTCGACTTGTTAATTATTCCTTTATTGCTTTACAAGCGCACCCGTGTTTTCGGTTTCTGTTGCTCGTTATTTTTTCACCTTTTTAATTCGGGAGTCTTTCAAATTGGCATTTTTCCTTACATGAGTATTGCTTTTGCATTTTTCTTTTTCACGCCGGAAACCCTAATCAAAACATTCAAATTAAAGCGCTCTGTATACACCAATTCCGAAGTAATTGTCCCTCAATTCAAAAATATTGGAATACTACTTTTTGGGGCCTATTTAATCGTTCAACTAGCACTGCCTTTGAGACATTGGTTCTTTCAAGACGATGTGCTCTGGACGGAAGAAGGCCACCGTTTGAGCTGGCGCATGATGCTTCGTTCACGTTCGGGACAGCTTGTTTTTTGGGCGGAAGACAAGGCAACAGGTGAACGAAACAATTATCCTTATGCCCCGTTACTTTCAAAAAAACAGGCGCGCAGCGTAAAATCTCGGCCTGACTTTATTTGGCAAATGGCTCAGCGCATAAAAAAAATGGAAGCCGAAAAAGGAAAAGATGTGGCGGTTTATGTGACTTCCAAGGTGAAAATCAACAACGGGGTCTACCACGACTTTATTAATCCTGTGGTCGACTTAGCTTCAGTTCCCTGGGAACACTTCGCACACCACGATTGGATTCTACCTTCCCCGGAATCTTATTCAAAAAAATAATTGGCAATTGGAGCGTATCCCTTATTGTAAGCGCTGATTTTTCCCTAACTTTGACCCTTCAAAATTCTACCGAAAATGTTACAAGTAAGCAACATTCGCGATCATAAAGACGCTTATATTAAAGCCCTAAGCAAGAGAGGCTTAGACGTACAATCTATTTTTGATGAGGTTTTGTCTTTGGACGAAACACGACGCGCTACCCAGGCCAAATTGGATGAAACCTTGGCCCAGTCAAATACTTTTTCAAAAGAAATTGGCTTGCTATTCAAAAATGGTGAAGTACAAAAGGCGAATTTGCTGAAGGAAAAAACCGGTCAGCTGAAGGAACAATCAAAAGAATTGCAAGAACAGCTAAACGATGCCGAGAATGGGCTGCAACAATTGTTATATACCCTTCCAAACATCCCCAATGAATTAGTTCCTGCAGGAAGTGATGAAAACGACAATGAAGAAGTATTTAAAGAAGGAGCCATTCCTACTTTATCCGAAGATGCGCTTCCCCACTGGGAATTAGCGAAAAAATATGATCTTATCGATTTTGAGCTCGGTGTAAAAATAACCGGAGCAGGTTTCCCTGTCTACAAAGGAAAAGGCGCAAAATTACAACGTGCGTTGATTACCTATTTCTTGGATAAGAATACTGCTGCCGGATATACTGAATATCAAGTTCCTCTTATGGTAAATGAAGCCTCCGGGTTTGGAACCGGACAATTGCCAGACAAAGAAGGACAGATGTATCATGTGGGAGAAGATAATTTATATTTGATTCCAACGGCAGAAGTTCCCGTAACCAATTTATTTAGAGACGATCTACTTCCTCATACGCAATTACCAATTACTTGTACAGGGTATACCCCCTGTTTTCGGCGTGAAGCTGGAAGCTACGGAGCTCATGTTCGCGGACTGAACCGCTTGCATCAATTTGATAAGGTAGAAATTGTTCGTATTGAGCATCCTGACAAAAGCTATGAAGCCCTTGATGGCATGGTCGAGCATGTTAAAGAAATCTTACGTGAATTGAAATTGCCTTACCGCATCCTACGGTTGTGCGGTGGTGATCTAGGCTTTACCTCTGCCCTCACCTACGATTTTGAAGTATTTTCAACCGCTCAAGACCGATGGTTGGAAATTTCTTCTGTTTCTAACTTCGAAACCTTTCAAGCAAACCGTTTGAAATTGCGCTTTAAGGATACCGATGGCAAAAACAAACTCGTGCATACACTCAACGGAAGTTCTTTAGCGTTACCTCGCGTGCTAGCCGGAATCCTTGAAAACTATCAAACTCCTGAGGGAATAAGAGTTCCTGAAGTACTTGTGCCTTATTGTGGGTTTGACCTTATCAACTAAGGTTCAACGAACCTATTTTAAAATCTGAGTGTTTTCGGTATCGAAAACTTGCGATTTTATTAAGAAATGCTCAATTATAATTTTCAAATTTGAAGGAGGATTTGATGGGCATTCCATCATCAGATTTTTCAAATATGAATTTAAGATGAAAGCAAATCGTTATCTTTACCACATGCGCATTTTCCTTGTATTATTTTTTATTCTTCTTGGAAGCTTGAGTCATGCCCAAAGTGACCTTCTGGCGAAAAATTATTTCGACCAGGGCGAATATCAAAAAGCAATGCTTATTTATGAAAAATTGGTTGAAAAGAATCCCAACGATTCAAGACTCACCTTAAGTTTACTAAAAACCTATCAGCAATTGGAGCAGTTTGGTGCTGCGGAACAATTGCTTCAGCAACGACTTAAAAACCGATCGGTGTATCCACAATATTACATTGAGTTGGGGTATAATTACACCTTGCAGAAAAAAGACAGTCTCGCTCAAATTGCCTACGAAAAGGCCATTAATTACGTGCGTGAAAAACCTATTTACGCCTATAGCTTGGGCCAAGTATTTTCCCAATATTCGCTGCTTGATGAAGCCGTGCGGGTCTATGAATTAGGGATGGAATTGGACCCAAAAAGAGACTTTTCACTTCAGTTGGCACGCATCTATGGGGAACAGGGGAAGTTGGAGAAAATGTTTGGAACTTATGTGAATCTCATAAAAATAAACCCTACCTACAATGGTGCCATAAAGAAAAATTTCAGCACCTACATTTCGGAAGATCCGAACAACGAAGCCAACGAACTTTTGCGTAAAACTTTGCTGAAAAAGCTTCAGGAAGACCCAGATGTACTCTATAACGAATTGCTAAGTTGGCTATTCATTCAACAAAAAGATTACAAAAAAGCTTTTATACAGGAAAAGGCCATTTTCGCACGTAGAAATGAAAGTCTTGTAGGTCTTGCCGATCTGGCGCAAATCACCATAGACGATAAAAGCTATGCCATTGCAGAAGAAGTTGTCAACTTTATCATTGCTAATGCGGCTAGTCCCCTGACAAAACTTGAGGGTTATCAAAAGTTGATGTTCATTAAGATTCAGCTAGCCGAATCTAAAAATTATGCGCAAATCGACCGTGAGTTTCAAGAGCTGTTCAAGCAATACGGAGAAGGGCGCGAAACCTATTTGCTGCAAATTGATTACAACGAATTTTTGGCAAATTACTACGATAAAAAAGAAGGCGCCATTGAGAACTTGAAGAAACTGGCAAAGCAGGATTTAAACCCATACCAAGAGGCGCGTGTAAAACTTAGCCTTGGGGATATTTTAGTTTCCAGCGAACGGTTTAATGAAGCATTGATTTATTATTCCCAAGTACAGAGTAAAGTAAAGAACGATGTTTTAGCGCAACAGGCTCGTTTTAAAGTTGCGAGAACCAGTTATTTTAAGGGAGATTTTGAATGGGCCCAAACCCAATTGGACGTACTCAAGGCCTCGGCTTCGCAGCTTATTGCGAACGACGCGATGCAACTTAGTTTAATGATTAGAGACAATTCTCTTGAAGACACCACTCAAACGGCACTGAAAACATATGCGAGGGCCGATCTAAAGGAACTTCAGGGGAAAAACGAAGAAGCATTGTCGCTGTTAGAGGGGATTCTTACCGAACACAAGGGAGAAAGTATTGAAGATGAAGCCCTTTTGAAAATGGGTGGAATCTATGAAAAACAAAAGCAGTACGAAAAGGCAGCGGAGCAATACCAAAAGTTGATCGAGTTCTATAATGACGATATTTTAGCAGACGATGCACATTATCGTTTAGGTAATTTGTATGAGTTATTTTTAAATGAACCCCTAAAAGCAAAACAGGAATACGAAAATATCCTCTTCAATTTTGAAGACAGCATCTACTTTATCGATGCGCGGAAACGATTCCGAATGCTTCGAGGCGACGAAATAAATTAAAGCATGTATATCTATAACGTTACCATCAATATCGATGAAAGTGTGCACGACCAATGGCTGGATTGGATGAAAAAGGAACACATCCCGGCTATGTTGGCTACGGGAAAATTCTATAAAGCGTTAATGACCCGCGTTCAGGTAGAAGAAGAGATGGGCGGAATTACATACTCCATTCAATACAGAACACAAAACAAGGAAACCCTTCAAAAGTATTACATAGAGGATGCACCCTCCCTGAGAGCGCAAAGCAAACCCTTCGAGGGAAAAATGATTGCCTTTCGAACCGAACTTGAAGTGATAAGCGAGCACTGATGGGATCGGTTAGAGCAAAAAAACACCTCGGGCAACATTTCCTTCACGACGAAACCATCGCTGAAAAGATTGGGAACACCCTTACCCTGGAAGGCTACCAGAATGTCCTGGAAATCGGGCCCGGAATGGGAGTCCTTACCAAATATTTAGTGAAAAAGCCCATACAATTAATGGCGCTGGATTTGGACACCGAATCCATCGAATACCTGCAATCACATTTCCTGCAGAGCAATTTATCCATTGTTGAAGGAGACTTTTTAAAGATGGATCTCACCACTGTTTTCCCCAATCAGGCCTTTGCTATCACTGGAAATTTTCCCTACAATATTTCGACGCAGATTGTATTTAAAATGCTGGAACACAAAGAACGTATTCCTGAATTTACTGGAATGTTTCAAAAAGAGGTAGCCCAGCGCATCTGTGAAAAGCACGGAAGTAAGGCCTACGGAATTTTATCGGTATTGACGCAGGCCTTTTACGATGCAGAATATTTATTCACGGTAGGTCCCGGAGTTTTTAATCCTCCGCCAAAAGTCGATAGTGGTGTACTTCGACTTACTCGCAAAAAGGATTACACCTTGCCTTGCGACGAAAAATGGTTGTATAAAGTAGTGAAGACTGCTTTTCAACAGAGACGTAAAACCCTGCGCAATAGTTTAAAAACCTTCCTCATTTCTGAAAAACTCAAAGAAGATGCTATATTTGCCCTACGTCCGGAACAACTTTCTGTTTCAGACTTCATAACGCTCACCCAAAAACTGGAAAGCGATGGCATTTCAACTAACTTCTGAATTTCTTGAACATATTGAGCAACTCATTGCTCGAAAGGATCGGAATGCTATACGCAAAAGTTTCGAAGATTTTCACTTCGCCGATGTCGCCGAAATTCTTGAAGAACTTGACTCTGAAGAGGCTACCTATTTAATAAAGTCCTTAGAAAGCGTCATCACTTCCGAAGCGTTAATGGAGGTCGATGACGATGTTCGAGAAAAAATTCTAGAGCGCCTTTCCCCGAAAGAAATTGCACGCGAGCTTGCTGAAATGGATACCGATGATGCTGCCGATGTGGTTTCTGAATTGGATGCCGACATTCAGAAAAAGGTAATCGATCGTATCGAGGATGAAGAACACGCAGCCGATATTGTCGAGCTCTTAAAGTACGACGAAGATACTGCAGGGGGACTTATGGCGAAGGAATTGGTGAAAGTAAAAGAAACTTGGACCACGGCAGGATGTGTGCGTGAAATGCGCCGACAGGCGAAAAATGTAACACGCGTGCATTCGATTTATGTGGTTGATAAAGAAGGAAAACTTAAAGGGCGCTTGTCTTTAAAAGATCTTCTTACAGCGCCGGAAAAAGCTCGGATAAGTGATATTTATATTCCTAAAGTAGATTTTGTTGACGTTCATACCGAAGGAGAAGAAGTAGCACGAATAATGCAACGTTACGACCTAGAAGCCATTCCTGTGGTTGATGATCGAGGAATCCTGGTGGGTAGAGTAACCATTGACGATATTGTTGATTTTATTAGAGAAGAAGCCGAAAAGGATTACCAAATGGCGGCCGGTATCTCGAGTGATGTCGAAGCCGACGATAGTATATTTAAACTAACTAAGGCGAGACTTCCTTGGTTAATTATTGGTATGTTTGGAGGACTAGGCGCAGCAAGTATCATTGAACAATTTAATGGCGCTATGGGTGATTTCATCATTCTCCTAAGTTTTGTGCCCTTAATTCAAGCAACTGCGGGAAATGTAGGCGTTCAATCGAGTGCCATTGTAGTGCAAGGTATCGCCAATGATTCGATAGACGGTAATATTTTACAACGCCTTTTTAAAGAATTTTTATTGGGACTCATTAATGGAATCGCCATCGCATTTATCGCTTTTTTAGTTACTCACTTTTTGTTTCAGACTCAATATATTCTCTCAATTACAATAGGAATTGCACTTATCTCTGTCATTATTATGGCAGCTTTAATTGGAACTTTTATTCCAATCTTTTTGGATAAAAGAGGTATCGATCCTGCTGTTGCCACCGGTCCTTTCATTACTACGAGCAATGATGTTTTTGGTATCCTGATCTACTTTTTAATCGCCAAATTAATTCTTGGTTTTTAATGACTCCTGTTTTTGAAAAAACCATTACTGTTTCCTCCGATGCCATCGACAGTCGGAATCATGTAAATAATTTGGTGTACTTGGACTGGTGCTTGAAGATTGCAGAAGAACATTGGACAACAAAAGCATCAAGTGAATCCCTTCAAAAGCACCACTGGTATGTTTTACGACATACGATTGATTATCGAAATGCCGCTTTTTTGGGCGATGTGTTGAACATAAAAACCTGGGTTGAATCTACTTCTCGGGTAAAGAGTGAGCGTCATTATGTAATCGTACGCCCCTCCGACGGCAAAAAAATAATTGAAGCCAAAACCACCTGGTGTTTTATTGATGCTGAAACACAAAAGCCAGCGTTAATTCCTGAAGAAATTCGTACTTTGTTTCAATAATTCCGCATATGAAAGTCCTTCATCTGGATACGAATCATCCACTCCTCTTGCAACAATTGGAGGAAGCAGGTTTTACCAACGATCAAGAATATGCTGCTTCCAAAGAAGACGTGGAGAAAATAATCCCCCAATATGACGGCATTGTTATTCGAAGTCGATTCAAAATCGACAAAACATTTTTGGACGCTGCAACCCAATTGAAATTTATTGCCCGGGTGGGTGCAGGCTTGGAAAGCATCGATGAAGCCTATGCCGAAAAAAAAGGGATACACCTTATTGCGGCGCCTGAAGGAAATCGAAATGCGGTGGGAGAACACACTTTAGGGATGTTGTTGTCCCTCTTCAATAATTTAAATCGAGCCGACCGAGAGGTGAAGTCCGGTCATTGGAATCGAGAAAAGAATCGAGGGGTTGAATTAGATGGTAAGATTGTCGGCCTTATTGGCTACGGGAATATGGGGAAAGCCTTTGCTCGAAAATTGCGCGGTTTTGATTGTACGACCCTTTGCTATGATATCCTCGATGATGTGGGGAATAACGATGCTACCCAAGTATCGTTACAAACCTTGTTTGACATGGCCGATGTGGTGAGCCTTCATACTCCCTGGACTCCGCTAACCGATAAAATGATTAATGCAGCATTTATCGAGAAGTTTAAAAAATCTTTTTGGTTTTTAAACACCGCGAGAGGGAGAAGTGTTGTGACCACCGATTTGGTTGCTGCATTGAAAAGTGGAAAAATTTTAGGCGCAGGATTAGATACGCTTGAGTATGAGAAATTGTCCTTTGAGACCCTTTTTACCGCAGAAATGCCAGAGGCTATGAAAGAACTTATCGCAATGGATCATGTTTTATTAACGCCGCATATCGCCGGATGGACCAAAGAGAGTAAAGAAAAGTTGGCCCAGACGATAGTCGAGAAGATTTTGGATCGGTTCAATCCCACGGCTTAACACAGAAACCTTATGCAATATGAAGCTAATTCACCGGAAGAATATATAAATCAGCTTCCCGAAGAGCGAAAAGAACCCATTTCGAGAATAAGGAAGGCGATAAAACAAAATATCCCTGCAGGATTTCAAGAAACAATGGGGTATGGAATGATTGCCTATGTAGTCCCTCATTCGATCTATCCGGATGGCTATCACTGTGATTCGAAGCTCCCGTTACCTTTTATCAATATTGCTTCTCAAAAGAATTTTATTGCCTTGTACCATATGGGAATGTATGCCCAAAAAGAGCTGTTAGATTGGTTCGTTGGGGAATATCCAAAATTCTGTAAGACCAAATTGGATATGGGAAAAAGTTGTGTTCGTTTTAAAAAAATGGACGATATCCCCTATGAACTTATTGGGCAATTAGTTTCAAAAGTAACCCCAAAGGCATGGATCCAAGTATACGAAAACAACCTTAAAAAAAAGTAACGATGAAAAAAAGAGTAACCGGAATTGGAGGACTTTTCTTTAAAACGACCAATCCGAAAGAGACGAAAGACTGGTATCAAAAACATTTAGGATTTTCAACCGACGATTGGGGGTGCACTTTTTGGTGGAAAGATACTGATGGAAATAAATGTTCAACACAATGGAGCCCTTTTCCCAAAGACACCAATTACTATGAGCCTTCCAAAAAAGAATTCATGTTTAATTATCGGGTCGAAAACCTAGAAGCGCTGCTTAAGATTCTAAAAGAAGAAGGGGTTACCATCGTTGGGGAAATGGAAACCTACGACTATGGCAAATTTGGATGGATTTTGGACAACGACGGAAATAAAATCGAATTATGGGAGCCTGTAGACTCCGCATTTAATAACGACTGAAAATCAATTTTCTCGAAACCCCTAGGTGATTAATTTTTTCTATTTTTAACAAAACTAAATCTAGCGCACCATGTCTGAAGAGCACAAAGAAAATATTGGGGACGAATTTAAAGAATCTGCCAAGGAATTCGCCGATGGGGCCAAAGAAGCCGCAAACGAATTCAGAGAACGTTGGAATGAAACCACCCACAGCGGCGAAAACAAAAAAGTTTTGGCCGGAATCCTGGCCATATTATTGGGAAGTTTTGGGATACATAAGTTTATTCTTGGGTATAATAAAGAAGGAATCATTCAAATTATTATTTCCATTATTAGCTGTGGAATTGGTGGTATAATTCCCATCGTCGAAGGAATTATTTACCTAACAAAAAGTGATGAGGAGTTCTATCAAACCTATCAAGTAAACAAGCGTCCTTGGTTTTAAAATAATCGAAAGCTTTCAAAAAAATGAATGAAAGCTTTTTTATTTCAATGTATCATCGTAATATTGCAATATTATTATTAAATAATTATGGGAGCCTCTAAAACAGAGATACACACACCTTCACAATTGCAAATAGCAGAAATCGCCAAGGTGCTTTCTCACCCTGCACGTGTTGCCATCTTGGAACACATCGCGAAACAACAAGACTGCATCTGCAGTGATCTAGTGGATGAAATTGGACTCTCACAACCTACCATCTCACAACACCTTCAAGTAATTCGAAATGCCGGATTGCTTACAGGAAATTTTGAGGGAAAACGATTGTGTTATTGTTTAGATGCCGATCGATTCAACGAATTTCAATCTTTATTAAATCAATTTTTTAACACCACGGCAGCGCAATGCTGTTAAGCTATTTATTATGAAAACATCCGAATTTTTATCACTCCTCGACAACAATAAAGACAAGTCTCTTCTATTTTCATACCAACCCGGAAAGTGGGTCGGCGCTAATTATCACATCACCGAAGTAAAACATACAAAAATAGATTCTGTGGACTGCGGTAGCGGAACTGATGCTTGGAATGAAACCATTATTCAATTATGGGAAAGTCCTTCAGAAATTGGGAAAAGAGATTATATGTCCTGCTATAAGGCTAATGCGATTTTAAAGAAAGTTGGTAAAATGAAACCTTATGATATGGAGGCTGAAGTAAAACTAGAATATAGTAACGATCAATTCCATACCGCTCAATTATTTGTTGATCAGGTGGTTGTTACCGAGAAAGAACTCCAATTTCATCTTTCGGTCTATAAAACAGATTGTAAAGCAAAAGAAACCTGTGGAATTCCAGAACCGGCAGCTGCGGTTGCTGAAGCCTGCGCCCCGGGTGGTGGTTGCTGTTAATGATTAAAATAGTCCCATACCGGTCTGAATATTTTCAAGAAGTCGCTCAAATTTATGCCGAGGGTCTTGCCACCGGTATTGCTACCTTTGAAACTGAAGTCCCTGATCAAAAAACATGGGAACAGAAATTTTTAAAAGAAGGAAGAATGGTAGCTCTTTATTCCGGCAAGATTGCCGGTTGGGCTGCCTTAAGTCCGGTTTCTAGTCGGAAGGTCTATCAAGGGGTAGCGGAAGACACGCTCTACATAGGATCTGAGTTTAGGAACAAAGGAATTGGAAAAGTTCTCCTCTCCCAACTTATTGACGAAAGCGAACGCATGGGGATTTGGACTTTGGTCGCTCGTATTTTTCCTCAGAATTCAAAAAGTATTGCCTTGCACGAGTCCTGCGGATTTAGAATCGTAGGTCTCAAAGAAAAAATTGCGCAGCGAAATGGAATTTGGTACGATAACGTCGAATTAGAACGCAGAAGTAAAAACATTCACTATATGAAAAATGTGTTAGTCCTTTGTACAGGAAACAGCTGCCGGAGTCAAATGGCACACGGCTACTTAAAAAGATTTGGCCACGATAAAATTCAGGTCTTTAGTGCGGGTATTGAAACCCACGGACTCAATCCTGGTGCCGTTTCAATCATGGCCGAAGATGGAATCGACCTATCGAACCATACTTCCAATCATGTGGATGAGTACCAAGGAATCGATTGGGACTTCATCATTACCGTTTGTGATCATGCCAATGAAAATTGCCCTTTTATCCCAGCTCCCAAGGCCAAGCGATTACACCACAACTTTTTCGACCCCTCTAAAGTTTCCGGCAGCGATCAAGAAAAGCATGCCGCTTTTGAAAAGGCGCGAAATGAAATAAGGGAATATTGTCGTAAGTTTATAGAAACAGAACTTTAACATGTGGAAGTATTCATTCAAATACTAATTGGTTTCATTGCCTTTCTTCACCTTTATTTCTTTTGGTTAGAAGCTTTTGTTTGGACCACCAAAGGACCTAAAATATTTCGCAGTCTTCCAAAAGAGCTTTTTCCAAAAACCAAATCCATGATGATCAATCAAGGCCTTTATAATGGTTTTCTGGCGGCAGGACTTCTTTGGACCTTTTTTATTGAAAACCAACTTTGGTCCAGTTACGTCGCTATTTTCTTTTTATGCTGTGTTTTAATTGCAGGTATCGTCGGAGCCTTGACCGTGAGTAAAAAGATATTTTTTATCCAAGGACTCCCTGCGCTAATTACCTTGTTATTAATTTTTTACGAAGGATAAGTTAATTTTTTTATCTTTAGATAAACTAACTAACCATGCCACTATCTCTATTCAAGAAATTCAGTAGCAGTAAAAATTTTTCATGAATTTAAAGAGGACCTTTTTCTTAGCATTAGGAATTGGGCTAATCCTTATTATAGGCTGGGAATGGTATTGGCGTTCCCAAGGTCGAGTAACGGGTATTGACGACAATAAAGCATTGTGGGCCCGTCAAATGAATAAAATAAAAGCTCCTGGAACAGACCAAGTAGTTTTTATAGGTTCGTCAAGGATCTTATTCGACATTCAAAAAGAGGTTTGGAGAAATCACTCCACAAAAGAACCCATCATGTTGGGAACACAAGGAGCAACTCCGCTCCCTACCCTAAGGTACTTGGTAGAAGAAACAAATTATAAAGGCTTGGTGGTTGTTGGAGTAGCTCCCGATATTTTCTTTTGGGCAAGCAAGGAAGACGATTGGTCTTGGAAGCGCATCAAAACCCTTTTAGATTATTCTGACGATCAGACGTATGCTCAGCGTATCAATCAACAACTATCAATTCCATTGCAACGTTCCTTTGTTTTTTATAGAGATGGCGATGAAGAATGGAGCGACGACGTTGATCTAAAAACCTTACTAAAAAATGCGCGTTGGGGAGAGCGGCCCGGACCCATTCAGCCTCCATTTTATAATTTTGAAGATGTGGAGGTCGATCGCAATGTAGCGATGAGCGAGAAGGCAACCAACGATACGGTTTTGGCGCATTCGGTTATTAAAGCATGGGGGTTGGACGAATGGGAAAAGGAGATTAACGATTCTACCGAATATGATAAAATGCAGAAGGACCTTCAACTAAAAAGAAAAGATGTCCTAACTTATTTTCTTACATATGCCGATCAATATACCCAACGAGGCGGGACCATTGTTTTGGTGCGTTGTCCATCGATGGGGAAATATCGGGAATTGGAACAACGTGATTACCCTCGAGAACAATTTTGGGATTCATTGGTCATAAAATCAAAATTACCTGCCATTCACTTTGAAGACTACCCCCAACTTCAAGGATTAAACCTGCCCGAATTATCACACCTTTCCAAAGAAGACGCTGATTACTTTACCCTTGAATTGATCAAAATTTTTGAAGAACAAGGAATCTTAACCAAACCCAACTAACCATGCTGTTTAATTCATTGAGCTTTGTTGTTTTTTTGGTGCTCGTCCTCGGGTTGTACTACTCCAATATTTTTAATTGGAACGGGAAAAAACGAATGCTTCTCTTCTTTAGTTATGTGTTCTATGGACTATGGAATCCCCCTTTAGTCGTCTTACTTTGGATCTCGACCATCGTCGATTGGCAAGCCGGAAAGAAATTGGCCCTGTTAGAAGATTCCAAAAAACGAAAACTCTGGCTGCTTCTTAGTATGAGTGTCAACTTAGGATTTTTGGCATTTTTTAAATACGGTGACTTCCTTTTGGAAAATTTTACAGCCTTGATGAATCTTATGGGAGTAAATTATGAAGCGCAACCCATGGACATCATCCTTCCAATGGGAATCTCCTTCTATACCTTTCAAACCATGTCGTACACCATCGACATGTACCATCGTAAAATTGAACGGGCTCGAACATTCTTGGATTTTGCACTCTACGTGACTTTCTTTCCTCAATTGGTTGCCGGACCTATCGTAAGAGCGCAAGATTTGATTTCTCAATTCTATGAGGAAAAAAAGGCCACGGTTCAGCAATTTTTATGGGGTCTGTTTTTACTTACCATCGGACTGTTTCAAAAAGTAGTGCTCGCCGACACCCTATTATCGGGCACGGCAGATCGCGTCTTTGGAAGTAAAGACCTCCTACATAGTCTCGATGCTTGGACAGGAACGCTCGCTTTTTCAGGACAGATATTTTTTGACTTTGCCGGCTATAGTACCTGTGCGATTGGCATTGCACTCATGTTGGGGATTTATTTACCCGACAACTTTAAATACCCCTATGCTTCGATTGGATTTTCAGACTTATGGAAACGTTGGCATATTTCCCTATCTACTTGGCTGCGAGATTACCTCTATATTCCGTTGGGAGGAAATCGCCAAGGAATTACGCGCATGTACGTGGCCCTTATGCTTACTATGTTGCTGGGAGGTTTATGGCATGGCGCCGCCTGGACCTTTGTAATATGGGGAGCCCTTCATGGAATTTATCTAGTAACAGAGCGGTACCTAAGAAATCATTTTACTTTAAAAATTAATGCCTGGAATGGCATTTTACTTGCCTTACTCACATATTTTCTTGTGAATGTTACTTGGGTATTCTTCCGTGCCAGAGAATTCTCGACGGCAAAAAATATGATGACCTCCATGTTCTTCCTGAACGAGGAAGGCGAAAAAATACTTTACACCTTAGACATCATCAAGGTATTTGTAGTGATCACTGGCTTGTTTCTTTGTCATTGGTGGATGCGAAACACCTCCTTGAAAGAAGTTGCCAAAAAAACGAACCCTTGGACATTTGCCTTATTTTGGGCGCTTCTCCTGTTCGGTGTCATTATTTCACAGGGAAGCGGCGAACAATTTATTTATTTTCAGTTTTAAATAAACGGGAGTCACATTACATTTTCGAGCCTAATATTTTTATATATTTAGAGGAAACTAACCATTTATGATTCAACTATTTCGAAAGATTAGGCAAAATCTGTTGTCTGAAAATAAGGTGCGTAAATACCTATTGTATGCCCTGGGTGAAATTATCTTGGTGGTTATCGGAATCTTAATTGCCCTTCAAATTAACAACAACAACGAAGCGAATAAGACTCGAAATAAAGAACTTCAATACCTAAAAAACCTCAAATCGGATCTTCAATTAAATAGTGCTGAAATCGAACAATACATTACAATGAGATCGATGCGCCTTGAATCGGCGAATAAGGTTCTCGAACATTTTGAAGGCAAGCCCATCACCGATTTGAGCGATTTCAATAAGTTAACAGTAAATGTTTATACTTGGCAGAAGTTCTTTCAGATCGATAATACCTTTCAAGAACTTATCAATTCAGGGAATTTGGCCATCATTTCAAACGACACCATAAAAAATCAATTGCTAAATCTTGAAAGCTTGTATAAAAAATTGAAGAGTGAAGAAGAGCATTTTAGGTATGATGCGGAAGTATTGTTGTATGAACCTTCTTATGGTATTTTAGACTTAAACCCCATCGTTAAAAATTACACCTACCAGATGTCCCAAGGACAGGCCGGTGAAAACATTGACCCACCTCGTGCTAATTTTGAAGCGCTCTTGAAAGACCTCAAACATAAAAATGGCTTTGTGATGGCTGTATATGAATTTAGTGTGATGAATCAGCAATTAACGGCAATGAAAACCACTTGTGGGGAGCTTATTAAAATCATTGACCGTGAAATGGCAAAACCATGATTACTTTTTACCGAAATCTTAGACGAACTTTGGCCGCCGAGAATAAATTCCTGAAATATTCCAGGTATGCTTTCGGGGAAATTGTATTGGTAGTTATCGGAATTCTTATCGCTCTGCAAATTAATAACTGGAACGAAAACAAGAAAAAACATGTCGCCGCCGTTCAGCATTTGAAAACCATTGCTCAGAATTTAAAAGAAGATATCAATCAGCTTGAGTATATGAAGCACTTCACCGACACTTCCATGATAGCTGCCAAACATCTCGCCCATCAGTTTCAAACCATAGAACCAGTTAGCCGACTTACACCGACATACATCTTCGAACTTATTATTGAAAAACAAACCAATCCCAACAAAAGTGGTTTTGAAACCTTGAACAGTTCGGAATCTTTGGCCGATATCCCAGTTGAAATAAAAGATTTATTGTTTAAATACTATAACGGCTTGGACAATATTGCCGTTCGTGAAGAAATAAGCAATACGTTCATCAAGAATAGGTACGAACCCTATTTCTTTGAACATTACCATGATTTAATCAATAAAAATACACAATGGACCGGCTTGAACAATTACTTTGCCAATGACCCCAGGGAAGGCAAGATTTTCAATGAAGAAAAATTTTTAAAAGACGGAACATTGGAAGCAATGATCTTTGGAAGGTACTTTCAAATTGAGAAGCAAAATATACTCTATGACGATGTAAAATTGACTGCTCAAAACCTACTTCAAAAAATTAATGATTTTGATTAAGGAGCCATCCTTTATTATTGTCTAAGTTCCTCATCATGGAATAGGTAGCTTCAATGGTAAGGGTAAAAGCATTATCTTTAGTTAAGACAACCAAACATAATTTTCCTTGAAACCCTTTCAACCATGAAAAATATTATCATCCTTCTTGTATTGATTTCCCTTATTTCATGTAAAAATCATGAAACGAAACCCTCTAAATTAGGGGTCGTAAGCATCGATGTAAGTGGTAAACAAGAAGCCATTCCTTCTTTTGAAAAAGGGCTTCTTTTATTGCATTCGTTTGAATATGAAGACGCCAGAGAAGCGTTTCAAGAGGCCCAAAAAATGGATCCGGAAATGCCAATGGCGTATTGGGGAGAAGCCATGACTTACAACCACAGCCTTTGGTCTGAACAAGACTATGAAGAAGGTGTCGCAGCCCTGAGCCATTTAAACGAATTCAACTTTAAAGAAAAATGCAGTACCCTGGAACAAGATCTTATTACCGGCGTGCAAATTCTGTATCAGCCAAAAACCGATAAACATGAACGCGATAAGGCCTATGCTACTTATATGGCCACATTGAAAGAAAAATATCCTTCAAACCACGAAGTAGCAGCCTTCTATGCATTAAGTCTGCTTGGGTCTGTGGAAGATGGCCGTGATGTAGAAATCTATGGGAAAGGTGCCTTGATTGCCCAAGGAATCCTAAAAGAAAACCCGAATCATCCGGGTGCTTTGCACTATTTAATTCACAGTTACGACGACCCTGACCACGCCGAACTCGCACTCGATGCGGCCCATGCCTATGCGAAAGTAGCGCCGGATGCGAGTCATGCCTTACACATGCCTTCCCATATCTTTGTTGCTATGGGCATGTGGGACAATGTAATCGCCTCAAACATCGATTCGTACCAAGCAAGTTTGACCCGCATGAAAGAAAAAGGTTTGGATAATGATGCTCGAGGCTACCATGCTTACCATTGGTTGGCGTATGGGTATCTGCAAAAAGCACAAAAAGAAGAAGCAAAAAACATGGTATTGGATCTTGAGAAATACGTCTCAGAAACTCCTTCAAAGCGGTCTCGAGTGCATATGGTGTTCTTAAAAGGAACCTATTTGGTAGAAACCAACGAATGGGATAGTGACATTGCCGATATTCCAGTGGACATTGCCGACCTCAACGTGAGCATTCAAACTCAATATTATTTTTTAGAAGGGATGAAAGCCTTTTCACAAGGAAATTTGGAACGCTTGGACAGTATTATTGCTGTTACTGAAAATGCGTATAACAAGGCATCCTTTATCGTTACCAACAACAGTCCCAAAATGTGTGCAAGTGCCGATCGAGGGGATGTTACCCCGAGCGATTTAACAGGGGTGTTGGCCCGAAAATATCAATTGGAAGCCTTGCGGGCCGAGCTCAAGAACGACCCTCTAAAAGCCGAGGAATTTCTCTTAAAATCGATTGAAGAGGCGGAAAGCAACAGTTACAGCTTTGGCCCTCCTTTTATTCAGAAGCCGGTTCGTGAACTCTATGCCGATTGGCTGTTACGGCAAGAACGCATGAAAGAGGCCCACGAGCAATATGAATTAACCCTTAAGTCGGCACCAAAAAGACGCCTTCCAATGGCAGGCATAGCACAAATTCAAGCGATGTAACTATGATCAATTTCCTCAGAAGGATGCGCTTCAATTTCATCACAAACAGTAAGACAGGAAAATACCTCGTGTATGCGGTTGGTGAAATACTTTTGGTCATCATAGGAATATTGATTGCTTTGCAGGTAAATAACCGCAATTCCAAACGTTTGGAAGATGAAAAAATTCGATCTTACTATGAACGAATTATAGGGGATATCGACGAAACCATAACTTCTATTGAAACCCACACAAAACACAATGATACAATTATTACAAATTTAACGGCTGGCTTAGAAATTTTAAAAAATAACGATCTAAGCAAAATTGAAGAACTTAAATATCATATTGGGTATTTGGGAACGGCGTGGTCATTGGAATTGTCCTATCCGATAATTACGGAATTCATCAATGAAGGGTATATTTCAAAAATAAATAGCACCGAGATTAAAGAAAATTTTTATCAATTTAAATTGGCCTCAGCCTATATAATGCGCGGCAGTACCTATCTAACCGATCAGTATCAAAATATTATAGAGCCTTTCATCATTAAAAACATGAATTACAGTGAAGTTGCATTGCCCATGTATTCCAAATTATTAATTGAGGGTGGTCCTAAAACAACCTTTAATGATTTATTCGGAAACATGGAAATCTGGAATATTATTACGTTAAAACTAGAATTGCAACAACTCCAAAAAAGAAAGCACGCACAATTTATAGAACTTTTAAAAAAGCTTCGAGCTTCCATCCTAGAAGAACTGTCTCATGCTTAGTTTCTTCAAAAATATCCGACGTCGCATCCTCTCCGAGAATAAATTCTCAAAATACCTCTTTTATGCATTTGGAGAAATTGTATTGATCATGGCAGGTATTTTTATGGCCTTGCAACTTCAAAATTGGAATGAAAACCGTAAAAAAGATGAACAATTCAACGACATGATGAATAAGGTATATACTGCCTTACAAGACGATTTGAGCAATCTTAAAAGCGTATTAGGATTCATAGAACACAGCATTCAAGCTACCGACCAGTTATTGAATCCCATCGACACCCTTCCAAAATTAGATAAATTAGAATTGTTCTTCGCTACTTATAATTCTGACAACGACTATTTTGAAACCGATGTTCAGTTTTATGGTGATTTTTTTAGTGCTCAATTCCAGAAAGAGTGGCAATCAAATATTGCCATGCAAATTCTAAGCTATCTTAAAGTTTCAGAAGTAGTTTGGGACCAATTTAGTTTTTTCAATTACACTACAAAAATTGCTGATGTGATGGAAAATAACATCCCATTTCCAAAAATAAATGAACAAAAAATAAATGAGGGTTTGGATTTTAGCGACCCCACTTATTATTCTGAAGCACAACTAAATCGGTTCGACAGCTTGTTGAAACAAGAGAAATTACAAGCTACCTTAAAATCGTATCGCAGTCATGTTGTAGTCAAAAGAAGTGTCATCTTTTCCTTTGAATCTGAGGCAAAATCGTTGGTTAAGTCCATTGAGAATTATTTTCCCGAGGTGCAAATTTTATATCAAAATGTAGGGATTATTGGCACCTCTTTAGACGGCTTTGATGATGTAGGAGGCTATTCTACTCCTATGATTGAAACGGATCCAGACCGCAATATTTGGGAAATCACGGTGTTTTTAAAAGAAGGACGTGTTAAATTTAGATGCAACGATAGTTGGACCCTTAACTGGGGGGTTGCATTTAATGATGTTGAAGATTATTTGAAATCGGAAGCGATAAAAGGTGGTGCAGACATCCCGATTGACGAAGCAGGTAATTACCACGTCATTTTAAACCTTACCAACCTTACTTATTCATTTGAAAAGCTAAATGATTAGTTTTTATAAAAAATTAAGAAAGCGTATGCTCAAGGACGGAAAAAACCGCAAGTATCTGAAATATGCCATAGGAGAAATATTCCTTGTGGTAATTGGGATCCTTATCGCGCTTCAGGTAAGTAATTGGAACGAAAACAGAAAATTGCATCATCGCGAAATGGTGTATTTAAAGTCTCTGCACGAAGAATTTATCTCCAATAAGGCACAATTTGACACCGTCATAAAAAATCATAAAAGTGCTCTTAAAGCATGTAATAGTATAATTAATCAATTTCCGATACAACTACTTACTCCGGGTTTGAACGATACTATTCAAACTGCATTTTTAAACCTTTTTAAACGATATACCTTCGATCCTACGCAAGGGACGGTGGATGCCATGATTAATTCATCTTCCATTGAACTTATTTCTAACGATACCCTGCGACAATTGCTTATAAGTTGGAACGATATCGTAATCGATTACCAAGGGGAAGAAGCTCTGGCTGCCGATTTTGTGCGTAACAAACTGGATCCTTATACCATGAAAAACTTTCAGTGGGATGGAGATATCTTTGACCCCCGATTTGATCAGACTATTTTGCCCTCCTTAGAATTTGAAAACATTATTCGACAACGGCAACAAGATCTTTTAGATATCTTAGAGAATAGTACCAAAGAAATGGAAATTGTAAAAGAGACTATGGATCAGATTATTGAGCTCACCAAACCCTAAGATGCCATGATTAAATTTTTTCGCAAGATCCGTAAATCGCTCATTGAAACCGATAAAACAGCCAAATACATTAAATATGCACTTGGAGAGATCATTCTTGTGGTCATCGGAATTCTGATTGCGCTTCAAGTAAATAACTGGAACGAAACACGGCTAGAACAACGAAAAATCACAGAGTATGCGCGGTCCTTAATCCAAGATCTTACGAACGATATTGAAATGTTAGAAGTATGCCAAGGACAAGCTGAATTTTCCTTTCACAAAATCGATAGTTTAAAATCCTATTTAAAAAAAACGCCTCCTAAAGAACTATCGAACACCGATCTCTTTGTATATACCAACGATATGCTATACCGCCCTTTTAAATGGAATCGCTCCACCCTTGAAGAATTAAAGGGTTCCGGCAGTTTACGATTTATTACCAACGACAGCCTGAAAAACAAATTGGTGCGCTATGAAGCTTTCTCAAAACATTTGGATGAAGATTTTCAATATGATAAAAATAAGGTGGAATACGCCGAGCAACTCACCTCGAAAATCATCGATTTTAATGCCCCCTATTTTTCTGAGCTTATCTCTTATGTAAGTCCTGATGACCCAATAAACGAGAACCATTTTTTATCTCAGGATTATCCAAAAGCCAAGGAGCATGATGTGCCCATGTTAACCTACGACAATATTCAATTGAAGGAATTAGCCAATTATTTTATCATCATACAAGACAATTTAGAAACAAGGGCATTTAACGAATTACCACAAATTATGTACGACGCAAAAACCCTTATTAAAATGCTTGAAGAGGAGTACCAAATTGAAAACACGACACCCTAAATGCTAACATTTTTTAAAAATATTCGCAAAAGTCTCATGGAAGACGGTAAATCACGCAGGTACTTTAAATATGCCCTTGGAGAAGTTGTATTGGTTGTAATAGGAATTTTGATTGCCCTTCAGATCAACAATTGGAACGAACATCGAAAATCAAAGCAAGCCCTAGCTGCCATTTACAATACGGTTGTTGAAGATCTAAAAAGTGACATTCTAGAGATCCAGTATATTTTAGACGCTACGAAACCAAAGCAAATAGCCATCGACAAGATTTTGGATGGGAACATGACCGAAGCCGAATTTCGCGATTGCACTCCTTGTTTGGACATCCTAAATGGGTATCCGGACTGGGCCGTGGATACAAGAGGATATAATTTATTGAACAATTTTGTATCTGCGACCGATGGAAGTCAGAGCAATTTGCAAATGAAGATCACCCAATTCTATACCCGCTATAGGGTTGAATTTGAAGGAGATGACATACTTCGTATGGAGAATTTAAAGAAGAATATCTTTTATTTTGAAAAAAACACAACCTGGTATGCCGATTTTATGACAAGCAGAGATTTTGAAGGGTACATCCAATACGCCTTAAACGACCAAGATTTCAAGAATCGAATCGCGACCTATTACATCCTCCATTTTTCTATATACACTCCTATTTTAGAAGAATTTATACGTGATGCTGAACTGCTTATTGAGGAGATTAGCAAAAATGAAACATAATAACGTGAGGGAAATTTAATCAGTAAATTAGTACTTTAAACAACTAACATTATACACCATGGGAATATTTTGGGACCTTATTCAGCAAGACGAATTGCAAACACAGAAAGACAAGTCTAAAAGCCTTGAAGATCGAGTAACACAACTGGAAACAGAGCTCGATAAAACACGGGGTTTACTTAAAAAAACATTGATCGCGCTGGAAGAACATGTGCTGAAAGACATTGATGGTGATGGTAAATTAGGGTAATTAAAAATATACTATGACTCCCTTTTTTCGACGCATCCGTCAATCTCTGGTAAACGAAGGTAAAACCTCTAGGTATTTAAAATATGCTATAGGGGAAATTTTCCTTGTGGTTATTGGAATATTGATCGCGTTACAGATCAATAACTGGAATGAAGTGCGAAAAAAAGAAGGGCGATTATTAGCCATTTATGAAAGAATTGCGTCCGATTTAGAAATGGATATAGCCAATATCGATTCCTTATTGACAAATAGTTTGAAGGCACAACCGATATTTGAAAAAGTCATCAACGATGAAATAACCCTTGAAGACTATCAGGAGGGTACGTTTTACCCTTTCATCCTTTCCGGGTTTCCGGATATCTCTTTGCTCGATAAAGGCTATAACCTCTTATCGGATTTCTCTGAATTTCGGAATACCGATAATCGCGAATTTGTAAAATCCATCCATCAATTTTATTCATTTTATAGCACTGAAATTGATGTAGATCAACATAGTATTAATGCAATATTCAATCGAAGGGATCAATTTTGGACCGAAAATCATCCTTGGTATTCCGATTATTTAATGAAAAAACTAAATGATGATTTTATCGAGTATGCGCTCCATGATCCAGAATATAAAAATCAAGTAACTAGATTCTATACTGTTTATTACAGAATTTATATTCCTCATCTACAATCCTATAAAAACGATGCTTTGCAGTTGATCTCTGAGATTCGATCCAATGGATTATCTACTAAACCATGATAAAATTCTTTCGAAATATTCGTCGTAAACTACTCACCGAAAATCGGGTAAGCAAATACGCTATATATGCACTTGGTGAAATCTTTTTGGTGGTTATTGGAATCTTAATCGCCCTTCAAATTAATAATTGGAATACCCAACGGCAGAAGGATAAGGAAGAGCAAAAAATCTTGAAAGTTTTAAAGTCGGAATTCAATTATAACAAAAACGAACTCCATCGAAATATTGAAAAAGCTACGCGCTTAAAAGACAGAGAAGATAGTTTATTAACCTTGTTTCAATTACCTATTGAACAGATGGACCCTAAGACCATAAATATTCGAAGCCTGATAGGCGGCATGGGTGCCTATTCCACATACGATCCATCTAATGGAGCCTTAAATAATCTTATGGGATCCGGTGAATTAAACCTTATTAAAAACGATAGCCTACGGCTACTTCTGTCGAGATGGTTTGGTGAACTTCAAGATACCAAGGAAGATGAGGTTCGTATCATGGACTTTGGAGACACGTATTTAACTCCCTTTATTATTGATTTTCACAATTTTAATAAAGCTTCCAGATTTAATAGAAACGTCTTTTCCTTATTTGAAAATCCTCAATTTGAAAATATTGTTTCCCGAAGAAGCAAAGGAATTGGCTACATTATTGAAAATTATAAAGGCCTTGATTTAGAAATTGATAAGATCCTCAAATTAATTGATGCTGAAATTAAATAGCCTATGACAAATTTCTTTCGTCGCATGCGACAAACACTTCTAAAGGAAGGTAAAAAAAGACGTTATTTTAAATATGCTCTCGGTGAAATTTTCTTAGTGGTCATCGGAATTTTGATTGCTTTTCAAGTAAACAGTTGGAACGATTCGCGCAAGGATCAAAGCAAAAAATTGGCGCTCTTGAAAGCACTCAAAGTCGAGTTTACGTCGAACCTAGAACAATTAGATACGGTTATTTTTTATGATGAAAAGGTACTGAAGAGCACCTTTCAATTATTAAATCTTAATCCTGAAGATGCCGTGTTAATCGAAAGAGATTCGTTGCGTCAAATCATTCAAAACACGAGTTGGTTATGGACCTTCGATCCATTAAATGGTGCGCTCCGGTCGGGAATATCCTCAGGAACCATTCACCTTATCAAAAACGACTCCTTGGTGAGCTTGCTCTTTGCTTGGCCGGATCTGGTTGCGGATGCTAAAGAAAATGAAGACAGGGCCACCGAACATCGATTGAATTCGGATGAGGTATTTAGTCGTTTTATACGGAGTAGAGATTACCGGAGCATTCAACATACAGAATTAGGAGCTAGTAAATTTACGTCCGACTATCAGGGACTGCTGAACGACCCTTTATTTGAAGATTATATTTCCGAAAGAAACACACATACTTTAGATGCTATCTATGAATTGAATGTTGTAAAAGAGCAAAACACCTTGATTATAAAACTCCTTGAGAACGAATTAAATTTGATCCAAAAATGATCAAAAACACAACCTTCATAGCAAAGAAATTTACAAATACTAACAAATCTTGAAGCATCCCTTTATATTAATCAAACAGACCTTGCTAGTTTCAATCCTCTGTACAAGCTGTGAAAACACCCCTAAATTACCCGATCCTTTGGAAGCAGGGTGGGAAGGAGTTCAAACCTGCGAAGTCTTACAAGAGGACGACTCGATTCGAGTGTTGCAGTGCACCTTTCCTCCCGGAGTGGGTCATGAACGCCACGAGCATGCCCCTCATTTTGGGTACACTTTAAAGGGAAGCACTTTTCGAATAACAGACGAGCAAGGAACCCGAGAACTCAATGTCCCAACGGGATACCATTTTCGCAAGAATGAAATTACTGTGCATGAAGTGGAAAATATCGGCGATAGTACTGCAGTCTTTTTAATAATTGAACCTAAATAAGTAATCCTTTTTATATAAATGAAGAGTTCAAAAGGAACCTTATCCTTACCCATTTAACATATTTTGTGAAAGTGCTCTCCGCATATTGTCCTATTTTTGCAGTCCTCGATACTCCTAAAATTCCTTTTTATTTATGAATGGGTTTGACATCATTACTGCCTTTGCCATTATTTTATGTGCACGACTTGGAATTCGGCTATTTACCCAATACAAAAAAATGAAGCAAGAAGACCATGAGGCGCCTTCAGAGGATAAAAAACCACCCCAATCTTAGGTATCCTAATTCATTGTTAAAAGTAGTTTAGCTACCCTACTTTTTTTTAACTTCGGGCACACTTAGCATAATTCCCCGGCTATGAAGTACTTTTTTTTCGTCCTATCCCTACTAGCTTCTATAGGAGTTACTACCGTTTACTCACAAGATCATTTAGCGGCTAATTCATCGGTAACATTGGTGATTCTTGGAACCATTCAAGATGCCGGTTCACCTCACATAGCGTGTAGAAAAATATGCTGTGAAAGCTTGTTCGATACCCCGGATCCCACACGACAAGTTGTCGCTCTGGGATTAATTGATTCAAAAGAACAAAAAACATATCTTTTTGAAGCCACCCCGGATATTTCTACGCAAGTCAAGACCTTAAAAAAATTGGCAAATAGCACCAAAGAGATTCCTGATGGTATTTTCTTAACCCATGCGCACATTGGACATTACGCCGGATTGATGTATTTAGGAAAAGAAGCTACGAATACTTCTAACATTCCGGTGTTCGCGATGCCAAGGATGAAAAACTATTTAACCACCAACGGTCCATGGAGTCAGTTGGTGTCCATGTCAAATATTTCGTTGCAATCCATAGAAAATGAAGTTCCTCTCGGGCTTACCAATCAGATAAATGTAACTCCCTTTGTTGTGCCACACAGGGACGAATTTTCCGAAACGGTAGGCTACCTCATCGAAGGGACTTCTAAAAAAGCCCTCTTTATACCGGACATTGATAAATGGTCTAAATGGACTAAAAATATTGTTGAAGAAATCGCAAAAGTAGATCTCGCTTTTGTAGACGCCACATTCTTCAGCGGAACAGAAATAAATACCAGAGATATTTTACAAGTTCCGCATCCTTTCATTTCAGAAAGCATGGCGCTTTTTGAAAACCTAAGCCCTTCTGAAAAAGACAAAATCTATTTTATTCATTTTAATCACACCAATCCTGTGCTCGACAAAAACAGCGACGCCTATAAAGAGGTGCTGTCCAAAGGTTTCCATGTGGCACATTTTGGTGACTTATTTTCGTTATAATTTAATCCCCATTCTTTGATGAAAAATACTATTTTCCTCGCTTTTCTCTTTATAGCAAGCATCAACACAGGTAATTCTCAAAACCGAAGCATTCCTATTGATACCATGATGGTTACCCAACATTCCACCACCATCAACGGAACTAAAATTACTTATACTGCGACTGCAGGAATGCAACCCCTTTGGGATGAACTTGGCAAGCCCATAGCCACGTTGCAGTACACGTATTACAAACGAAATAATGCCGAAAGTAACGAAACCAGACCCCTCCTGATTTCTTTTAACGGTGGTCCGGGCTCCGCTTCGGTGTGGATGCATATCGCCTATACAGGCCCCATGGTACTCAATATCGATGAGGAAGGCTACCCTGTTCAACCTTATGGTGTGAGTGAAAATCCTTACTCGGTCTTGGATGTAGCCGATATTGTTTTTGTGAATCCGGTAAATACAGGCTATTCACGTACCATTCCTGAAAGCGGCAAAGAGGTAGATCGCGACAAATTCTTTGGAATTAATGCCGACATAACGTATTTGGCCGAATGGCTCAATACCTTTGTTTCTCGTCACAACCGTTGGCGGTCACCAAAATACATCATCGGAGAAAGTTACGGGGGAACTCGCGTAGCAGGATTAGCCTTGAAATTGCAAGAAGCGCAATGGATGTACCTTAACGGAGTTATTATGGTGTCTCCTGCCGACTATAATGCTTTCAACAGTGATCCAGCGATTGCTTCTTCCTTAAACCTACCTTACTACACTGCTGCGGCATGGCATCACAAGATGTTGCCTCCAGCCCTTCAGCAAAAAGACCTACTTGACGTATTACCCGAAGCTGAGAACTTTGCCATTAATAATTTAATGCCTGCCTTAGCAAAAGGTGGATTCATTGGTGAGACTGAAAAAAACCAAATTGCCGAAAAGATGGCCTATTATACGGGCTTATCCCAAAAATCGATCCTTCAGAATAATTTGGATGTTCCCACCGGTTTCTTCTGGAAAGAATTACTGCGGGATCAATCCGGATATACCATTGGAAGGCTGGATTCTCGTTATTTGGGATTGGATAAAAGAGCCGTAGGAACTAGTCCGGATTACAGTGCAGAGCTCACTTCATGGCTGCATTCGTTCACCCCGGCCATCAACTATTATATGCGGGAGCATTTGAACTTTAAAACCGATACCAAATACAATATGTTTGGGAATGTTCATCCCTGGGATACGGAAAATAATAACGTGCGAGATGGTTTGCGAAAGGCTATGGCTCAGAATCCTTACTTAAATGTAATGTTTCAAGCAGGTTACTACGATGGTGCTACCACCTATTTCAATTCAAAATATACGATGTGGCAGTTGGATCCAAGCGGTAAATTAAAAGACCGTTTAAGTTTTCATGGGTATCGCAGCGGACATATGATGTATTTACGACGTGAAGATTTAAAAGCGGCGAACGATCACTTAAGAGAATTTATCATTAAAACGGCAGTGAAAGGAAAATCGGCTAAGTATTAATTAGCCTATTCTTCTTCGTCTTTTTTATTGGCGAAGCGTTGTTCTAATTCGGCTTGGAATTCTTCCATCACCGGTTTTACCGTACTTTCCGGTAGATCGGCAATACGAATGTACATCAAGCCATCGACGGCATTATTGAAAAGTGGGTCTACGTTAAAGGCCACTACTTTTGCGTTTTGTTTGATGTACTTTTTAATGAGGACCGGTAAACGTAAACTTCCTGGTTCTACTTCATCAATAATCTTATCGAACTTATTTAGGTCGGCCTCTGTCTCGTCGAAGATAAAATCCTTATCGGCATCCTTCAATTTTACCTTATACTCTTTCTTGGGATTGATGTATTGGGCAACGTAGGGATCGTAATAATTTGATTTCATAAACTCGATCATCAAACTCTTACTGAATTCAGAAAACTTATTGGAGATACTCACACCCCCAATTAAAAACTTGTGCTCAGGATACCTTAAGGTTGTATGAACAATTCCCTTCCAGAGCAAAAACAAGGGCATTGGACGCTGCTGGTAATCTTTTATGATAAAAGCTCTACCCATTTCAATGGACTTGCTCATCATGTCGTACAATTCCGGCTCAAATCGAAACAAGTCCTGTAAATAAAATCCATCGATCCCAAATCGCGCAAAAATTTGTGATCCTAATCCCATGCGATAGGCACCAGCAATCTTTTGCGTATCGTTATCCCATAAAAACATATGGTGGTAATACGAATCAAATTTATCCAAGTCGGTGGCATTATTGGTCCCTTCCCCAACTTCGCGAAACGTAATTTCCCTTAACCTCCCTATTTCTTGTAAAATGTTTGGGATGGTGTGGGCTTGGGCGAGGAACACCTCGTAATTCTTACTAACGAGTAAACGCTTATCATCCTTTCGCAATGCATCTACTTCCAATTCCATTGATTTTATAGGAATCGGACCCGCAATCTTTTTAGGAGGTTTTGGAATTTTTAAGGTCTTTGGTATGTTCTCTAAAAGCTTTTTCCGTTGAAAAGGGTTCGCGAGGACGTAGGTCTTATGACGCAGAAAATCGGTGAACGATTCCAGACTTTCATGTTCCTTTTGATCGCTTACCGAAATGGCGTTCCCAATCCGCACCTTAATCACTCGTTCTTTTTGAGTCAAAAGCTCTGAAGGGAGTTTGGCCGTTCTCAAGGTATCGTTCAGTTTTGCCAAACGATAGAACAATTTGCTGTTTTTTGCATGAAAGTAGATCGGAACCACGGGAACCTCTGCTTTCTTAATCAACTTCATTGCCGCTACTTCCCAAGGCTTATCAACCACCAAGCGTCCGTCGCGATAGGTCGAAACCTCACCGGCAGGAAATATTCCCAAAGCATACCCCCCTTGTAAATGCTGAAGCGCACCTTTGAACCCGGCGATACTGCTTCGGGTATCCTTATGATTTTCAAAAGGATTCACAGGCATTACATAGGGCTTTAACGGTTCAATGCGATGCAATAAAAAGTTGGCTATGATCTTAAAGTTCGGTCTGTGCTCTAACAAAAGTTTCAGCAAAAGAATCCCATCAATGCCACCCAGAGGATGGTTGGAAATAGTAATAAAAGGGCCTGTTTTTGGAATTCGTTTTAAGTCTTCTTCCGGAATCTCAAAATTAATTTCAAATTCATCCAAAAGAGCATTGATAAATTCGAGGTCACTAAGGTGTTTATTCCGATCATAAATTTTATTCATGGTCGAAATTTTTAGGACTTTCATCAACATCCAACCCAATGAAGTTCCAAGAAAACCCAGATTATCCACCTTGATGGCTTTAGCAACTTCTTTGGCATTAACTAGTCCCATATATGTTTCGTGTAGGAGGCTGTTTGTAAAAAATGCGAATCACAAATATAGCGAAACCAAACCAACTTGTTAATTACTCATTTACAATAAGTTGCACGGTTTCACTGTTTTCTTGCTTCAATAAAATTTCCTTGTCTTCAGTAAGCGATTGAATCTCAACCGGTTTACTATGACGTATGGTATAAAGGGTTACGCCATAATAACAAACCACCTTAAATCGTTCCCGTAATTTGGTAAGTAAGGGCTCCAGATTATTGTACTTATTATCGATACAAACTGAAAAGCTAATGGCCGAATTTTGAATGAGTTCTACCTTCATCTGAAAACGATGCAACAGTTCAAAAACTTCACTGATATTATCTTCCATCATAAAACTAAAGTCAAGAGACGATAAGGACAAAAGCACTTGATTTTTTTTCAAAATGAAACAGGACGTCATGGGGTCGAGCAAAACTCCTTTTCCAACACAGGTTCCGGGAGCTTCCGGCTCTAGAAACGACTTCACGAATAGGGGTATTTCTTTTCGCTGTAGTGGTTGCAAGGTTTTAGGGTGAATTACCGAGGCTCCATAAAAGGCCAATTCGATGGCTTCACGATAGGAAATATGGTTGAGCAAACGTGTATTGCTAAAAAAGCGAGGGTCTGCATTAAGCACCCCAGGAACATCCTTCCAAATGGTCACATTGGCTGCATTTAAGCAATAGCCGAAAATTGCTGCGGTATAATCACTCCCTTCACGGCCCAAGGTAGTGGTAAAATTGTGGGTATCCTCTGCTCCTAAAAATCCTTGGGTGACGGTAATTCCCTTTTTCGAAACAAGTGCTACAATTTGCGATTGCGTTGCTTCCCAATCCAAACGAGCATCGCGATAGTAGTTATTGGTACGGATGCACTGTCGCACATCAAGCCATTCATTTTTTAAGTCGTTTTGATTAAGATATTGTGAAACGATGGTTGTTGAAACCATCTCACCAAAGCCCACCACCTGATCGTAGACGAAAGCATGATTCTTCGATTTGTTGGAATCCAAGAACGAGCGTAATTCCTTAAACCAATCGTTCACTTGGGTGTATACCGGATGTGAAGGAACGGGGAATAAGTCTTTTACAATGTTCAAATGGTAATTATATACCTCAGAAATAGAAGACTCAAGTGCTTCCTTATTGGAAAAATAATTTTGAACCACTTCTTCCAAGGCGTTCGTAGTTTTCCCCATGGCCGAGATCACCACCACCAAGTCCTTTTCCTTGGTAATTTCCAAAACTCGTTTTACATTTTTTACTCCTTCGGCATCCTTTACGGAAGCCCCACCAAATTTGAAAACCTTCATTCTTCTAAAAATTTATTCAAAGCCTCTTTAGTCATCGCAACCGGACGCCAATCATCCATGATGGTTGCTCCGGATCGTTTATAAAACTGAATGGCTCCTTCGTTCCAGTCCAACACTTCCCAATTTACTCGCTTTACATTTAATTCTTGCGCATGTTCGAGAACACGCTTATACAAAAGTGATCCAATCCCTTTTCCTCGCATCGATTCGGTCACGATTAAATCTTCCAAATGAAGGGTTCTCCCTTTCCAGGTCGAATAACGAAAATAGACCAGCGCCATTCCAACCAAACCCTTTGAACTTTCTGCCACAAAACATTGAAATCGAGGTGTTGCTCCGAAGCCGGCATCTTCCAATTCAGCAACTGTAACCTCAACGGCATCCGGTTCTTTTTCGAAAAAAGCCAGTTCTTTTATTAGTTGCAATACTTCAGGCATGTCCTCTCTTACAGCATTTCGAATGGTCACTTTCATCTTTCAGTTTTGAGCTACAAATATCGTTTCTATTTCTTAAAAATGCCGATATTTGCCCCAAATTCACAACACAACCCACTATGACGCCTCAAAAGAATACCACCCTCGGGGAATTCATTATCGAAAACCAAAGCGAATTTCGATATTCCTCAGGAGAGCTTTCACGATTGATTAATTCCATCCGCCTGGCAGCCAAGGTGGTGAATCACGAGGTAAACAAAGCGGGATTGGTCGATATTCTGGGAGATGCCGGAGACACCAATGTGCAAGGAGAAGATCAACAGAAATTGGATGTGTATGCGAATAACGCCTTCATCAAGACCCTAACCAACCGGGAAATTGTTTGCGGAATTGCGAGTGAGGAAGAAGACGATTTTATTACGATTAAAGGTCGAAATGAAAAAAACGACAATAAATATGTGGTGCTTATCGATCCGCTTGATGGATCTTCAAACATCGATGTAAATGTTTCGGTAGGTACTATTTTTTCCATCTATAGAAGAGTTACTCCCGAAGGAACCCCGGTTACTATAGACGATTTCCTTCAACCGGGAAACAAGCAAGTGGCGGCCGGATATATTATTTACGGAACCTCAACCATGATTGTGTATACCACGGGGCATGGCGTTAACGGATTCACCTTGAATCCTGCGATTGGAACCTATTATTTGTCACACCCTAACATGCGTTTCCCCGAAAATGGCACTATCTATTCTGTAAACGAAGGGAATTACGTTCACTTTCCGCAGGGAGTGAAAGACTATATCAAATATTGCCAAAGCGAAGAAGAGGACCGTCCGTATACCTCTCGTTATATTGGTTCTTTGGTATCCGACTTTCATCGAAATATGATTAAAGGAGGTATTTACATCTATCCCAATACGGCAAAGGACCCGAATGGAAAGCTTCGATTGCTTTACGAATGCAACCCTATGGCTTTTATTGCCGAGCAAGCAGGAGGAAAAGCGAGTAACGGTTTTGAACGAATTTTAGATATTCAACCCACCGAGCTCCATCAGCGAACTCCTTTTATTTGCGGTAGTTTGAATATGGTTCAAAAAGCAGAAGCGTTCATGCAAAAACACAAACGCTCCTAATTATTTTTCAACCTAATTGATTCTTACTTTCGATTCAGCAGGTAACGGTAATCGTCCAAATCAAGACCTCCGCTAAATATTTGAATAGATCGATTGATTAATTTTATTGCCTTATCGTGAGGATAGCCTAATCCAACTGCATATTTTTCAATCAATACGCGCTCATCATCATCAATGGCATGATCGGCAAATATCATTTTAAACAACTCTAAAATACGCTCTAAACGCTCATCGGCGGAGAGAATCGATTGTATCGGATAAATAGAAGGGTCTTTAATTACCTCGCCAAACTCGGCTTCTGTAATGTCTAACTTTCTAGCAAATCGCTTAAGTAAAGCCGCCTCATTTTCATGAATTTCTCCATGAATAGAAGCAATATTTACCAAGGAGGCAAAATGGGCTAGGTTTCTGCGATGGGCTCCGCTTTCAAATAAATCGGTAAATGACATAGCTAAAATTTATTCCACAAAGATAAAGGTTGTTATTCTTTTTACTAGAAAAAAGAGCGCAAAAATATTGTTCAGCTATTTTACGAAGCTGCAAGGTTTACTATCTTTGACCTTCCATGAGTAAAACCTTCGTGAACACTCTATTTTCTCAGTCTTCGCAACAGCGAAAATTGCAGGAAGCTATTGCCCATTCTCAAAAACACACCGAAGTATCCGGCCTGGTGGGATCGTCTTTATCGCTGGTGATTTCACAACTATTTAAATCGACCGAAGCTCCTTTTCTACTTATTTTAAACGATAAAGAAGAGGCCGCCTATCACCTCAACGACCTTGAGAATTTGTTGGGAGATCAGCATGTGCTCTTCTATCCCGGGAGTTATCGAAGGCCCTATCAAATTGAAGAAACCGATAACGCCAATGTACTTCTTCGTAGTGAAGTTTTAAACCGTATTAATTCGCGAAAAAAACCCGCTCTTATTGTCACCTACCCGGAAGCACTCTTCGAAAAAGTGGTGACGCGAAAGGAATTGGAGCGCAATACCTTAAAGCTTATTGTTGGGAACGATTTATCGATTGATTTTGTAAATGAAGTCTTGTTCGAATATAAATTCAAGCGAACCGATTTTGTGACCGAACCGGGAGAGTTTTCCGTTCGCGGTGGAATTCTGGATGTATTTTCATTTAGCAACGATGAACCCTACCGCATCGAATTTTTTGGCGATGAAATAGAAAGCATTCGAACCTTCGATGTCGAAACCCAACTTTCCCTGGAGCAACACAAAAAAGTGTCCATCATTCCTAACGTGGAAAATAAGATGATGGACGAAAAGCGCGAGAGCTTTTTAAAATACATCGCCTCAAAGACGGTTGTTTTTCTGAAAAACGAGGAACTTCTTAGCAGTAGCATTGATAAGTTATTCCGAAAGGCCACTGAAGCCTTTAAAGGAATCGACACCGAAGTAAAACTCAGTGAACCCGAGGAACTTTTTTGTACTTCGGCCTTATTGAAGAAACAACTTCAAGAGTTTACCACCGTTCAGTTTTCAACTAAATCGGAAACAACTTCCGAAGCGATTCAGTTTTACACACAGCCTCAACCCTCATTCAACAAACAGTTTCACTTGCTCATCGAGCACTTAAACCAGAATACCGAAAAAGGCATTACCAATTATATTTTCTGCAGCAGCGATTCACAGGCAAAACGATTTCACGACATCTTCGAAGATGCGCAGCAGCACGTAGAACAATTTGAAACGATTGTATTTCCGTTATTTCAAGGATTTATAGACGATTCACAAAAAATTGCCTGCTATACCGACCATCAAATCTTTGAACGCTACCACAAGTTTCAATTAAAGAATGGATATGCCAAAAAGCAGGCCATTACCCTAAAAGAACTTACCAATCTTGAAGTGGGCGACTACGTGACCCACATCGATCATGGGATTGGAAAATTTGGCGGACTCCAAAAAATTGAGGTAGAAGGAAAACCCCAGGAGGCCATCAAATTGATCTATGGAGATCGCGATATTTTGTATTTGAGCATTCATTCGTTGCATAAGATTTCCAAATTCAACGGGAAGGATGGTTCGGCTCCAAAAATTTACAAACTTGGTAGTGCCGCTTGGAAAAATTTAAAGCAAAAGACCAAAACCCGAGTCAAGGAAATTGCCTTCAACCTTATCGAATTATATGCCAAGCGCCGACTCCAGAAAGGCTTCGCCTACCATCCGGATTCGTATTTACAGCTCGAATTGGAATCGTCCTTTATTTATGAAGACACCCCCGATCAAATTACCGCTACCGAAGATGTAAAACGCGACATGGAACTCGACCGTCCTATGGATCGTTTGGTTTGTGGCGATGTAGGCTTCGGAAAAACGGAGGTCGCTATACGTGCTGCCTTTAAGGCGGTTGACAATGGAAAGCAAGTCGCTGTACTCGTTCCAACCACCATTTTGGCGTTTCAACATTTTAAAACCTTTACGGAGCGCCTTGCCGACATGCCGGTAAAAGTAGATTACCTTAATCGTTTCCGCAGCACCAAACAACGCAATGAGGTGCTTGATGGACTTGCCGACGGAAAACTCGACATTGTAATTGGAACCCATCAATTGGTGAATAAAAATGTCCTCTTTAAAGACTTAGGACTCCTTATTATTGATGAAGAACAAAAATTTGGCGTTGCCGTTAAGGACAAGCTAAAAACCTTGAAGGAGAACGTCGATACCTTGACGCTTACTGCTACGCCCATCCCTAGGACCCTACAATTTAGTTTGATGGCTGCTCGAGATTTGTCGGTAATCACGACGCCACCCCCCAACCGCTATCCGGTCGAAACCCAGGTGATTCGTTTTTCTGAAGAAGTAATCAGGGATGCGGTTCGTTACGAGATCTCACGAGGTGGTCAGGTATTTTTTGTGCATAACCGTATTGAAAACATTAAAGAGGTTGCAGGGATGATACAACGGCTGGTGCCGGATGCAAAAATTGGCATCGGACATGGACAATTGGACGGTAAAAAATTGGAGAGCTTGATGCTGGCTTTTATGAACAACGAATTTGATGTATTGGTTTCAACCACCATCATTGAAAGCGGGCTCGACGTTCCAAACGCCAACACCATCTTTATAAATAATGCCAATAACTTTGGACTCAGCGACCTCCACCAAATGCGTGGTCGTGTGGGGCGAAGCAATAAAAAGGCCTTTTGTTACTTTATTACACCTCCATACTCGGCGATGACCGACGATGCTCGCAAGCGAATTACTGCTTTGGAGCAATTCAGTGAATTGGGAAGTGGATTCCAAATTGCAATGAAGGATTTAGAGATTCGCGGTGCAGGAGATTTGTTGGGCGGTGAGCAGAGTGGATTCATTAATGAGATTGGTTTTGAAACCTACCAAAAGATCTTGGCAGAGGCCATAGAAGAACTCAAGGAAAAAGAATTCAAAGACTTGTATGCCGGCACCGAACACGAGAAAAAGGACTTCCTTAAAGAAACGGTAATTGACACCGACTTTGATCTGCGCTTCCCGGATGATTATATCAACAACATCACCGAACGTCTCAATTTATATACGCAGCTCAATAGTTTAAAAACCGAAGAAGAATTGTTGAAGTTCGAATCGGAATTGATCGATCGATTTGGACCACTTCCTGTCCAGGCTGACGATTTATTAAACAGTGTTCGTATTAAATGGAAAGCCATTGAAATGGGCTTGGAGCGTGTGGTGATGAAGAAAAAACGATTGGTGGGTTATTTTATCAGTGATCAAAGTAGCGGATTCTATCAAAGTCCTGCTTTTGGGAAAGTCTTACAGTTTGTGCAGCAAAATTCACAGACCGTTAAAATGAAAGAAAAACAAACCCGCAACGGACTGCGTCTCTTACTTACCTTCGAACATATTACTTCCATTGATAAAGCTTTGAAAGCCTTAAGGCAATTCAATTAAAAAAGGCCGAAAGAAACTTCCGGCCTTTATTTTGAATTACTTCAAAATTCGTTGGATGAAAGTTTCATGGTTCGTTTTAATTTGAAGAAGGTACACTCCTTGACTCCATCCAACAGTACTAATTACTTCTCCCGAAAAATAATCGCTTTTCTTAAACACCGAAGCCCCGACAGTATTGTAAATGTCAATATTTATTGCGTCGAATAGTCCATTTTCAGACTGAATAATGAATCCATCTTGAACTGGATTTGGAGCTATGACAAACGGATTTTTTTTACCATAGTCATCGTTTCCCAAGACAATCCCCGAGATGATTCGAAGGTTCTTAGCACCAAAATCGGTCACATATAATTTATCTTCATTAGAGTCAAAATAAATTCCGTTTGGAGTGTGAAAAGTTGCCTCCGATATATCTCCATCGGCAGTCCCCTGAGTACTACCTGCGAATAGTGTAACATCGTCGATAGCATTTAGGTTTACGGTATAAATCTTATCACTCCCCATAGAAGTTCCCCACAGCTTTCCTTGTCCGTAGGTGATAAACCCTAAATTAGGATAGGCACCACCATCGGTAGGAACCTCAGCAACATACTCGAGGGTACCATCACCCAGTAGTCGATAAATTTTTCGGTCGTTATAGTTCCCGATATAAAGTGATCCCAATTCATCAAAAACAATCCCCACAGGGCCATCTAATTCCTCGGCTTCGGAAAGCAATGTAATGGTCCCATCCGGATCCAAACGATAAATTTTATTTCCGGTGTAAAGCGTAAAAATCATTGACTCATCATCGAAATTCTTTACAATTCCGGAGGGATGGCCTGATACAGGATAAGATTCCAAAAGGGCTCCATTAATATCGTATTTATATATAGTATTCCCTTGTCCGTCGCAAACATACAATTCTTGATTGCTGTTAAAAGCGAGTCCATTGGGAGTATTTAAACCGGTAATAAAGGAACTCACCTCGCCCGAGGGAGTGAATTTAAATACCGTATCGCCCATATAATTAGAACAATAGATATTTCCATTATTGTCCAAAATAATGGCATCATCCGGAGTTCCGTCTTCAAAGGTGGAAATGGTTTGCGAATATCCTGACAAGCTTGCAGTGATTAGGATCGCAATTAATAAAATGGTTGTTTTCATAAGTCTCAAGTTTTTAGTTTGGACAAACCTACTTGAGAAGAAATTGGCTATCGACCGTTTGCATACAAACGAACCAATCTTTATGCTGCTCGATGTTTTTTAATGAAATTACTGGGAGTATCTTTCATCGTTTCTTTGAAGGCTTTGTTGAAGGTAGATTTTGAATTGAACCCGACGTCCATCGATAAGGCCAGAATGGTATGCCTCAAATGTTCTTGCGCTTCAATTTTACGGACAAATTCCTGTACTCGATACTGATTTATAAAATCATAAAAAGTTGTCTTATAGACTTGATTCAATAGCCAAGACAAATTGTTGGTGGAGGTTTCTAATAGTTCGGCTACTTCAGCTAAGGTGAGGTTGCTTTCTAGAAAAATTTTTTCATTGAGCATTAAACTGTCCAACTTTTGTTTTAACATTTCAATTTCAAATGGGGTCAATCGGTCCTTAGAATTACTTCTATTTTGTTTGCTTATAGGAATCCTAAATAGTTCAGGCTGTTTTAAACTGAAATAACCGATCACATAGATAAATACTGGAATGGCTACCCAAACACTGTCGTAATTAACATAGGTAATATTGCCTTCAAAGAAATTCGAATTCAACCAAGCAACGAACCAAGCAAAGACACAAAATGAAACCGATAAAAGAAATATGTTGAGGTATTTCACAGGAGTCTGATCGAATGAAAACACCTCTTTTTCCATTTTTCTAAATTCCTGAACCAGCAAATACGATTTGAATAAAAAATAAAAATTGAAGACAATCATTATAATCGAAATTACGCTGAAAAGCGTATTCAAGCTTCCTTCTATCAAGAGCGCGTAGTATTCTTCCGAATTGTATAAAACGATAAACCAGAATGCGAACAATAACATCCCTATAAAAGGAGCGAAATTTATCACAGGTAGAATAATTCGATCATTGCCTTTAAACAAAAGGCGTTTTATATATATAAAAATGAAAGGGCCAAATAGAAATACGAGCGAATCTACCACGAAACTCCATTGAATCACCCATGTGGTGAGGTACCTGAAATAGATAAACCTTCCAATGAGCATGATTGTTGCCATGATAATTAAATAGGAAAGTATTCTATTTGCAGGACGGTTATTGTTTGAGATGCGTTGAAGAGTCAACGACAAGAAGAGTCCCTGACAGATCCCAATAAAGATAATAACATCTAAAAGCTTAAAAGTAATATCCATGCCTCAAATTTACGTCACTAAACAAAGGTAGTTTTATCAAAACACATACAAGTGCGTATGGGTACAATCATCCCTAAAAATGATAAAAAGCATTTTCAAAATGCTCGATATTTTCTTCCTTAGAATTCTTGAGGATGGCAATAATATCGAAACGAACTTCAACCTCCAAGTCCCGATCAACCACATATTCGTTGGCAGCCTTGACGAGCAATTTAATTTTATTTTTGGTGACAAACTCCTGAGGATTACCAAAAACGGAGCTGTTTCTGGTTTTGACCTCAACCACCACCAAGGTCTCTTTTTCTTTTTGGGCAATGATGTCGATCTCTGCCTTGTCGTAAACAAAATTGCGTTCTAAGATGACATAGCCTTTTTTAAGGAGATAATCCACGGCAATCTCTTCCCCCAATTCCCCTAGTTCGTTATGATCTGCCATTAAAATCAAGTGTTATTCGGGAAGTTCCAATGGCTAAGGTTCCTTCGGCACCCAATAACAGAGCGCGATTGTCTTCGATATGTCCGGCCGGGAACCCAAAGCAAACAGGGTAATCATATTCGCTAACAGTTTCGTAGATAATTTCTTCAGCAGTTTTGCCAAACGGTACCGTGTTGTCCCTCATGGCGCTCATTCCTCCCACAACAAGACCTGCTAAATCTTTCAACATACCGTTCCGTTTCAGGTTTTGCATCATCCGGTCGATATGATAGAGGTATTCATCCAAATCTTCGAGAAACAAAATCTTCCCTTTAGTCTCCAAAGCGGATTGACTTCCGCAGAGGGAGTACAAGATCGACAAGTTTCCACCTACCACTTTTCCCACAGCGTTTCCATTTCTGTTTAACGGATGAATGGATGTGCACTCAATCGATATCGGTTTGCCGAACAATCCTTGATAAAGAGTGGTTTCCGTGGCTTTCGATTTTTGATCCAATTCCAGCGGCATTTGTGCGTGCAAAGAAGCTACCTCGAATTTATGAATATGACTATGTAAAACGGTAATATCGCTATAGCCAACAATCCATTTTGGGTTTTTAATGAATGCCGAAAAATCAATTCTGTCGATGATTCGAACCGTCCCATAGCCTCCTCGGGCGCACCAAATTGCCTTTACTTCAGGGTTGTTTAATTGCTGCTGAAAATCGTTTGCTCGCAAAGCATCGTCGCCTGCAAATTGATCGCTTTCCGCGCCAATCGTAGTGCCTAACACGTAATGTAACCCCCAAGACTTCAACAAGATTAATGCAGGTTGTAATTCGGCTTCGGTAATTTTTCGAGCGGTAGAAACAATCGCTACGGTATCGCCATTTTGCAGGTATGGAGGAATCTTCATAAACTACTTTGAAACTCCCAAATTACTACATTTATCCTTACTTTTGTGCTTTCAGAAAAAAAGATGAACCACACACCAAAAAGATATACCATTACCGCTGCCCTTCCCTACACCAATGGCCCTGTGCATATTGGTCATTTGGCAGGGGTTTATGTTCCCGCCGATATTTATGCCCGTTACCAACGACTTCAAGGCAAGGACGTCGTGTTTGTTTGTGGAAGCGATGAACATGGAGTGCCCATCACTTTGAAGGCAAAAAAAGAAGGCATTACTCCACAACAAGTGGTCGATAAATACCATGCGATTATCAAACAATCCTTTGAAGATTTTGGGATTTCGTTTGATAATTATTCGAGAACTTCGGCGAAGGTTCATCACGAAACGGCATCGGCTTTTTTCAAAAAACTCTATGATGAAGGTAAATTTATTGAAGAGGTTACCGAGCAATTATTCGACGAAGAAGCGCAACAGTTTCTAGCCGATCGATTTGTGCTGGGAACTTGCCCAAAATGTGGGAATGAAGAGAGTTATGGCGACCAGTGTGAAAAATGTGGGACGTCTCATAATGCAACCGACCTCATCAACCCCCGAAGTGCAATCTCCGGAAGTAAACCGGTGTTGAAAGAAACCAAACACTGGTTTTTACCCTTAGACCAATACGAAGCTTGGTTGAAAGAATGGATCGTCGTGGGGCATAAAAACGATTGGAAAACGAATGTTTTGGGTCAGTGTAAATCATGGATCGACGATGGTTTACGTCCGCGTGCCGTTACGCGCGACCTCGATTGGGGAATTCCGGTGCCGGTAGATGGCGCCGACGGCAAAGTGCTTTATGTATGGTTTGATGCCCCCATCGGATACATCTCTGCTACCAAAGAATGGGGCGAACGCGAAGGAAAAGATTGGGAGCCTTATTGGAAGGACGAGGATAGTAAATTGTTGCATTTCATTGGAAAGGACAACATCGTATTTCATTGTATTATTTTTCCAAGCATGCTCAAAGCAGAAGGAAGTTATATCCTTCCCGACAACGTGCCTGCCAATGAATTTTTAAATCTCGAAGGGAACAAAATCTCCACCAGTAAGAACTGGGCGGTTTGGTTGCACGAATATTTAGATGAATTTCCCAACCAGCAGGATGTATTGCGCTATGTGCTTACCGCGAATGCTCCGGAAACTAAGGATAACGATTTCACTTGGGCCGATTTTCAAGCCAGGAACAACAACGAATTGGTCGCGGTTTTTGGAAATTTCATCAACCGTGTTACGGTGCTAACGCAGAAATATTATGACGGGAAAGTGCCGCAGCCTGGTTCACTTAAGGAGATTGATGAGCAAACGCTAAAAGAATTACGCGCTTATCCTGAGGTGATTGCCAGTTCCATAGAAAAATACCGCTTCCGCGAAGCACAGGGAGAATTGATGAACGTGGCGCGACTAGGAAACAAATATTTGGCCGATGAAGAGCCATGGAAGACCATAAAAACAGATGAAGAACGCACCCAGACCGTTATGTACGTTGCCTTGCAAATTGCGCAGGCTTTGGCGGTACTAAGCGAACCGTTCCTTCCACATACTGCTGCAAAATTAAACGCCATGCTCGGGCACACTTCACAAAACCTTACTTGGAGCCAAGTGGTCGATGGAAAGGAACTTATGGTTCCCGGACATAGCATCGGACAAAACGAATTGCTTTTCAGTAAAATCGAAGACGAACAAATTCAGCAGCAATTAGATAAGTTAGCTGCCAGCAAAAAAGAAAATGAAGCCATGAATGCCACCCTTACCCCTCAGAAAGAAACCATCACCTTTGACGATTTCAGTAAACTGGATCTGCGTGTTGGAACCATTATTGAAGCCGAAAAAATGCCAAAAGCAAACAAACTTCTCGTCTTGAAAGTGGATACCGGTTTGGATGTACGCACCATTGTCTCAGGGATTGCTGAAAGTTTTTCTCCGGAAGAAATTGTGGGTAAAAAAGTGACAGTGCTGGTAAATCTCGCTCCAAGAGCCCTTCGTGGGGTTGAAAGTCAGGGGATGATCCTAATGACGGAAAACGCCGATGGGAAATTGGTATTCGTGAATCCGGATGACGCCGTGCCGAGCGGAAGTACGATCAATTAAAGCTGTTTCGTCGTAATAATATTCACCGGACAAGCTTTAGCGGCTTGTTCACAAGCTTCATGAATCGTATCGTCGGGTGATTTGAGTGTGTGGAATCCTTTCTTGTCGGTCGCGTGTAAAAGCACACTCTTCCCATCTTTTTTAGACATTTGGAATTGCGAAGGCGCAAGCTCCACACAATAATTACAGCCAATGCATTTGGCGCGTTGTAAGGTTACAACTACCATTTTTAGAATGCTTTTGTAGCTACTGCGTATTCGGTTTTAACGATCTTATAAAGTTTATCGGAATTTCGCACACGGAACTTCAGCGGAATGGTAACAGAATCGCCTTTGGTTGCCTTTTCGCCTTTCAAGTCGTTTACCATCATTTCGGTAAGCTCAAACTCCTCAACACCTGTTGTCGGTCCGGTGATTAGAATCTGATCCCCGATTTTTAGATCGTAAGCTTCAATTTTAAATTCAGCGATATTAGTTTTTGGGAAAAAGTGTACCCCTTTTCCAATATAGACTTTCTTTTGGGTCGCCTTAGAACCATTAGCCTCACTCCACTCACCTAACTTTTGTCCTAGGTAATAGCCACTCCAGAATCCGCGGTTGTAAACTTTCTCCAATTCCGTCATCCAATCCTGAACTTTTTCCTTGTTGAATGTTCCTTCGTAGTGGGAATCAATAGCACTTCGGTAGGTTTTGATCACTTTAGCAACATATTCCGGCGCACGACCACGTCCTTCAATCTTTAATACTTTTACTCCGGTGTCGATCACTTCATCAAGAAAATCCAAGGTACATAAGTCCTTAGGCGACATCATGTATTCGTTGTCCAATTCGATCTCAAAACCACTTTCTTGGTCGATCACCGTATATTTCTTTCTACAGTTTTGCTTACAAGCACCACGGTTCGCCGAGGAATTATGAGAATGCAGACTCAAGAAACACTTTCCTGAAACTGCCATACACAGAGCTCCATGACCAAAAATCTCAATTTCAACCAGATTCCCGGAAGGCCCTTTAATTTGTTCCTTTTCGATCTGCTCTACAATCTTTTTCACCTGACGTAAGCTCAGCTCACGACTCATCACCATGGTATCGGCAAACATTGCGTAAAACTTCACCGTTTCGATATTGGTGATGTTGATTTGGGTTGAAATATGAATTTCCATCCCAATCTGACGCGCATATGAAATCACCGCCTGGTCCATTGCAATCACCGCTGTGATGTTGGCCTTTTTTGCCGCATCGAGCAAAGTTTTTATAATGGAAAGATCATGATCGTAAATAATCGTGTTCAAGGTCAAATAAGTACGCACCTTCTTTTTCTCACATCGATTTACAATCTCTTGCAAATCGTTGAGGGTAAAATTAATGCTGGCGCGAGCGCGCATATTAAGCTGGTCTACACCAAAGTATACCGAATCTGCTCCATTATCAATTGCCGCCTGTAGGGATTCAAAATTCCCTGCGGGAGCCATTAATTCAATTTTTCCACTGGTTGTCATATACTTATCCTTCTTGATTCTGGGGGGCAAAGGTAATAATACTAAAGCAATTACAAGATATTTGAAAGAGACAACTGAAAAGCTTTCAATAAAATTTAACTAAATTCAGGCCCCAATCTCGGAGTCATGATATTTGTCATATCGCCTTCTTGGCGGGCTCCTGAACTTTGTAAACAAATTTAAATCAATGAAAACTCCTTTAAAAATAGTATCCATAGACGAAGCCGTAGGTATTGTAAAATCCGGTGATCGAGTATTTTTTCAAGGCGCTGCCATGACCCCAAACTACTTGATCGACCATTTGTGCGAACGCTACAATGAATTGAGCGATGTGGAAATAGTTCAAATCCATACCGATGGCGAAGCAAAATATATTAATCCTCCGTATAATAAGGCTTTCAAGTTGTTTAGTTTTTTTGTGGGCGCAAATGTTCGTAAAGGAGTAAATTCTGCAAGTGGTGATTATATCCCCATATTTCTGAGCGAGATCCACTGGTTGTTCCGAAGAGACATCCTGCCTTTGGACGTAGCTTTTATTCAAGTATCTCCTCCCGACAAGCACGGATATTGTTCGTTAGGTGTTTCGGTAGACATTACCATTCCTGCCATTTTAAAGGCTAAAAAAGTAGTCGCTATGATCAACCCGAGGGTACCGCGAACCCATGGGGATGGTATTATTCATAGCAGTCAGATCGATTTTGCCATAAATCATGTGCAATCCATCCATGCTACGGCGGCAGGAAAAATATCGGATATCGAGCATCTCATTGGAAAAAACGTCGCAGGACTTATTGAAGATGGCGCGACCTTACAAATGGGAATTGGGAATATCCCGAATGCAGTACTGAGCAATTTAGGCAATCACAAACGATTGGGAATCCACACGGAGATGTTCTCGGATGGCCTCCTTCCTTTGGTTGAAAAAGGGATCATCACCGGGGAAGAAAAAGAAATCAAGACCGGTAAAATTGTGACCACTTTTGCTATTGGTTCGCAGAAGCTCTACGATTTTGTGGACGACAATCCGCTGGTGCATTTTAAAGAGGCGGGGTATACCAACGATACTTCCATTATTAAATTGAACCCAAAAGTAACGGCCATTAACAGTGCCATTGAAATTGATCTCACCGGGCAAGTGTGTGCCGACACCATTGGCGATTATCAATATTCAGGAGTGGGTGGTCAAATGGACTTTATACGCGGGGCATCCCTTTCAGAAGGGGGAAAACCGATTATTGCGATGCCTGCCATGACTAAAAACGGACTTTCAAAAATTGTCCCTCATTTAAAATACGGAGCAGGGGTAACTACGACCAGAGCCCACGTGCATTATGTGGCGACTGAATTTGGGGTAGTGAATCTTTTTGGAAAGAGTTTGAAACAACGAGCAACGGAACTTATTTCGATTGCCCATCCCGACCATCAGGAAGCTTTGGAAAAAGCTGCTTGGGAACGATTCTCAAAACAATAAAAAAAGGGGCGCTAAATGCGCCCCTTTCCTTTCACAAAACTATCCTTTTCCGAGCAGGAGCAGTTCGTTACAAACTACTTCGGTGGTGTAGCGTTTTTGTCCGTCCTTATCTTCCCAGGAGCGGGTGGTAAGTTTGCCCTCGACGGCTACTTCCTTCCCTTTCACAACGTAAGATTCCACGATCTCGGCGGTTTTCCCCCAGGCCACGATGTTGTGCCATTGGGTATCGGTAACCCGCTCGCCTTTGTTGTTCTTGTAACTCTCATTGGTCGCAATCGAGAATTTTGCCAACTTCTTTCCTCCTTCAAGGTCGATAATTTCAGGATCGTTCCCTAGGTTTCCAATCAACTGTACTTTGTTTCTTAGCGTACTCATAATAATAAAATTTAAATGTTAAACAGTTAATACTATCGACTCTTCGTTGAGTTCGACAGGACAAACTTAGAACGGCCCAACACAATTAGTTGAATGCTACCTACTTACTATCGTTTATAGTTGTTTGTAAACGTTTGTATGAATATTTAATAATGCCTAAACCCTTGAATAAAAGCATATTAACAACCCTGAAGATTTGTTTAATATTTTTTATCTTTCTTACTTAAATAGTGTCACCGCCCGAGGGTGGCAAAAATTAAACCAAATGAATAGAAAGGAAAAAATTATCAGAACCTGGAAAGGATGGACCTCATTTGAGAACGCCCCGATTTATGAAAATATGCTTATCTATGAAGTGTTTCCTGAAGTGAAAAGGAAGGGTGTTGAAGGTTTAGAAAAAGTCAGTATTTCTACAATGGAAAAGAACAATGAGGTTGAGTTTTTTCTTATTCTGCAATTTGATTCGTTAGAGTCTGTGAAAATGTTCGCTGGTGAAAAATATGATAAAGCATATATACCGGATAATGCAAAACGTGTTTTATCGAGATATGATGATATGGCTCAACATTTTACTTTAAAGAAAGAATTAATATTAAAATAAAACTACTGCCAAAAATGTATAAATGGGATTAATACGACCATTTATGATAAACCGACAGTAAACATTAAACAATATTCAGTATGAAGCGATTTTTCCCAATGCTTATTATGTCTGTTTTTATTTCAGGTTGTGGACACATTACAAATGAAACAGAAAGTAAAAGTGAAACTGACTTAGCTCTGCTCGAAAACGAAATTGAATTACGCCTACGTGAATATGAAGCTCATTTAAAAAATGGTGATTCTATCGCTTTAGGGAATATGTATATGGAAGATGCCGAAATTATCCCTTCCACAGTAGGAAGAGAAAATATCATCAAAGTATTTGGAAGTATGATTCGAGATAGTATTATAGGAAGTTTTCAATCCACACAATTATGGGGGAATGAAGAACTACTTGTAGAAGACGGCACCGGAACTTGGTCTCATATAAACGGAACAGTGCTGAGTCGCGGCAGGTATTTATTGGTTTGGCAAAAAGAGAACGGAGAATGGAAAATCTTAAGAGACACCTGGTTTCCTGAGTAAAAAATAGTATCCAGCAAACAAGCTTCTTTACCCCCAACCAAGACCTGCCCCGAACACCAACTTCATGCAAAACATTCTTCATTACTTCCTTCACTTCGGACTGCCACTCAGCATCGCCCTCGTGTTCTTTAAAAATAGTTGGAAACTCACCTACCTCATTCTAATCGCTACCATGCTCGTGGACCTCGATCACCTTGTTGCGACCCCAATATTTGAGGCACATCGGTGCAGTATTGGCTTTCACCCCCTACACTCCTATTATGCCATTGGCGTGTATATTTTACTGTTGTTCTTTAAACATCCTTTCCGACTTATCGGAATTGGCCTCCTGCTTCATATGGCAACCGACTTCCTAGATTGCATTTTTACCTATGCTTCCTGTGAAACATGCCTCGATGG
>JAHEMY010000145.1 GCA_024643425.1 Flavobacteriaceae bacterium | reverse complement strand
GGCCAGGGAGTTTTGTTGTGGTCGAAGCTTACGCGGGACCAGGTATCACTAACATGGCACACGGCACAATGATCCTTGGGGTAGTATTTCTCAGGTAAAAATCCTTCATGATAATCGTTATGACAGTCGATGCATTGTCCGTCCATATCGGCAAACGACCAGCGTTCTTCTTCCTCACTTACATGGCAAGCAAAACATGGGGTGGCAATATGTGCCCCTTCCAATGGGAAATTGGTGTTTTGGTGTTTTTCCAGGGTGAAAAGGGTGTAGTCGAATTTCTTTTCAACAGTATGGCATTCGATGCAATCGGGGTTCTTGGCTTGGGTTGTAAATTCACCTTCATGGTAGTCGGTGTGACAATTGCTGCAACGACTAAAATCGATGGGGGTTGAAAAGCGCTCCTTATGACAGGCTTTGCAATCTACTTCCTGATGCAATCCTTCTAAGGTAAAATCGGTAATGCTGTGATCGAAGAAATCCATGTTATTAAGGACAAAAAAACTAGCCTCGTTATGGCACTTCGCACAATCCTGTCCGAATTTGTTCTCATGTGCATCCTGGTGGCAAGCCACACAATTGGTTTCTTCGGTGGCTTTTCGGTCCTGAAACACCGTTAGTGGGTTGGTACTCTTATTATGACACTCGAAGCAGTCCATGGCTTTATGGGCTCCTTTTAAGTTAAAACCGGTTCGGGTATGATTGAAGTTTCCTTGACCGACAAAACTGGTAAAGGAGGATTCGGTATGGCATTGTGCACAGGTGCCGGGCAACTTGCTATTATGGGGGTCTTTGTGGCAGGAAACGCAGTCCTCAAAAGCGATCCCTCCAAATTCTTGGAAGGGTTTCCCATTTCGCGTGGTCTCTTTGTGGCATTCTTTACAATCTACGGTGGCGTGTTCCCCTTTCAGCGGGAACTCGGTCTCGTTGTGGTTAAATAGGGTCACCGGGGTGAATCCGGACATGGTATGGCATTGCAGACAATCGGTGGGAAGGGTATTTTGGTGGAAATCGTCGTGGCAAGACAAGCATTTGGTGTCCAATCCTAAAAAAGTATCCGGTCGGTTTTTGAGTTCTCGATTGGCGATGTTTTCAGGTTGATGACATTCTTTACAATCTACGGCGGCGTGTTTGCCCTTTAATGCATACCCCGTAGTATTGTGATCAAAGTTTTTAGTGTCGAACCGCACCATGTCGAATTTACGTCCGTGATGCTCACTATGGCAATCGAAGCAATCTTGTGCGCGCACCTTTCTACTTGCGTGAAAGCCTTGGTTCTGATTGACGAGGGATTTTATTTCCTTATGGCAATCCAGGCATTTGGTATTGGAAACCTTGTTTCCTAAATCATGGCATTGCGTACAGTTGCTCATTCCTTCTAGGTTGGAATGGGCCTGAGTTAGGTCTCCCGGAGAGATCTGCGCTTGGGCAGCCAGGGCGGTCAAAAGGAAAAGGATGATATGAAATACGTGTCTTTTCAAATCATTGGTTTGGTTGTGGTTGAAGCGGGTTGAAGGCTTCACTCTATTACTTCAACAGGATAGAAAGGGCTTACCCTACCTATTCCTAGTGTTTTTTCATGATGTACCCGAAGCGCTTGGTAATTTCCACCCCTGCTTTCTCTAAAAACTTGGTCGGCAATTCCCCTCCGGCAAAAATAAATACCTTGTCGTTTTTGATCTCCCTGGCTTCATCTTCGGCATCATTTTTATAAAGGCAGTATTCTTTTCCTACGGAAACCAAATTGCACTGGAATACTAAATTTACTTCTTTACTTTCCGCAGCAGCCAAAATCTTCTCTTTGTTTTTAGGCTTGCATCGGGTAAGCGTTTCGGTGCGGACCAATTGGGTAACCCGATTATGATCTTTCAGCAATAGCGATGCTTCAATGGCCGAGTCTCCAGCTCCCACCACAATAATGTCTTCGTTGGAAATTAGTTCGGGCTCCAACAAACGGTACGCTACTTTTTCCGATTCCTCTCCGGGAATGTTCAGTTTTCGTGGACTGCCCCGACGGCCAATGGCAATCAGCACATTGCTGCTCACATATTCCCGTCCGTCTTTGATTACCAATTTAAAGGTGTCGTCTTTTTGAGGGATAATATCTTCTACCTTGGTATTTTCATTGATTTTGATGTCGTGTTCGGTAATCACCTTGTTCCAAATTTGGAGCAATTCATCCTTTGAAGTATCAAATAATTTAACCTTGCCAAATAAGGGCAGGTTCATGGGGGAGGTCATTACAATTTTCGATCGTGGGAAAGTATATACGGTTCCTCCCAAGGAGTCTTGTTCCAACGTGACATAAGAGAGGCCATGTTTTTTGCACGCCAGAGTTGCCGAAATTCCCGCAGGCCCGGCCCCGATAATGGCGACATCAAAGGCATTGGGTTTTCCAATTTTCTTTGTTTTTACAATGCTATCAATGGCTTGTTGGCCTTGTTCGACACTATTCTTAATAAGTCCCATTCCGCCTAGTTCTCCGGCAATATAGATGCCGCGCATGTTGGTCTCGAAACTTTGATTTACATGAGGAAGGTCGATGCCTCGGGTTTCGGTTCCGATACGCAGGCTAATGGCCTCTACCGGACACGCATGAAAACAGGCGCCATGCCCCACACAATTGGACGAATTGATGAGGGTGGCTTTACCATTAACGATACCGATGATGTCTTTTTCCGGGCATTCCGAGACGCAGGCTGCACTTCCAATACAGGTGTTGAGGTCGATATAAGGGTGTAAGGAAACCGGTTCGAATAGGCCTTCTTCCTTAGCGATTTCTACCTTTTTAACGGTTTCGATGGATTTCTTTTTGTTTTTCCGCAGGTAAAAGAAGATTACCAACCCACAGAAGAGGAAGACGGCACCATAAACTACGATTTGTTCTATAAGTACTTCCATCAAAAGATCCATTTATAGCCAAAGGCCAGGGTTACGGAGACATGTATGATTAAAATCACCAGCATGATTAGGGCAAAGGGTAAATGTGCTACGTGCCAGTATTTAAATAGACGCTGCATGGTATTGAGTCGGCTAATTTTTTTCGACAAAGACCGTTCTCGTTTCAGCATGTCCATAATCGATTTTCGGTTGGACTCGGCGACTCCTTCGCTTTTCAAAATAGATTTAATCTTGGAGGCTGAAGTGGAGGAAGCGGCTTGTTCAGCCTGAGTGAAATTCACAAAGAGTTGAATGTTCGCTTCAGAAAGTTGGTACTGCTCCTGTAAGGTTTTGGGAAGGTCTAGTTTCATCCCCTTGACTTCTTGAAGGCTGAGTTCACGTCCTTCGATGGTTCTGGGAATCTGAATGTAGATAAAACGACCAATCACTCCACTGGCGACTACGGCTACCATGCTCCAGAAAGCGACAGAAACGATGCCTCCAAATTTAAAGGCGGTGTGGAATAATACCAGAATAGGACCGAGGGTACATAGAAATATGTGAAATTCGAGCAAGTATTTTAACCGGAGGTATTTCGACATAAAGTTATAGCGCTTACGGGCGATGTAGATACTCACCCCAAAGACAATCATCAAGGTGCCAAAAATGCCGAGGCCTTGGCCAAAGGCACCGCTAGGTTTAAACCAGTCGTGTTGGGGATGATAGAATCGCTCTTCGAGTGGGGTATGGTAATAGGAGTAACCTACATACGACAAATAGAGGGTTACGGCGATCACAATGACCACCATACAACCAATGTAGAGTTTGTGGACGGTTTTATTCAAAAGGTTAGGTCTTTCGGGTTGCAATCCTATCTTAAAGATACGATTAACTAATTACATAACGTAACATTTAAACAGCCAAGTATATAGATACCCTACCTTTTGTTTCTTAGGCTAATTATAAAATGGTGAGCAGTGAGTTTACCTACCGTAGGTAGGCAGTGAGCGGTGAGCAGCCTGTCCGCCTTTGGCGGAGAAGAGGCAAGAGGCAAGAGCCAAGACGTAAGACGTTAGCAGTAACACATAACCCACAACACATAACACATAACACATAACACTTAACACATAACGCATAACAACCAACAACCGAGAACCGAGAACACACAACCGTAAACTTCGCTTCCACACGTAACACTTTCGCAAGTAAATCGTCTAGTAGAAGTAAATACAACCATCAAACCCCATTTATGAGAGCTATCTTTTCCCAGATTGTCACTGCACTTTGTTTATTATGTACTTCCCTAGGCTTTAGTCAGGTGTTTACCGCGACGGTGGTGGATGCCAAGACCGGAACGCCCATTCCCTATGCGACCATTCAAACCGGAGCGCACAGCGGTACCCTCACCAATGAGGAAGGGGTGTTTTCGATTACCGAGCGGGAACTAGAACGCCTTACCGATACCGTGCATATAAGTTCGATGGGCTACGATAAACTAAGCTTGCTTATTACCAATGAAACTCCCACCCAACTTCCGTTAAACCCTTCCACCTTTGTGTTGGATGAGGTGTTGGTGACCAATATGAACTATTCTGCCGAGGAGATCATCGAAAAGGTGAAGGAGCGATTGGCAATAAACTACAAACCCCAATCGAGTGCGTGGAAGTTTTTCTTTCGTCAGAGTGACAAAGACCGCGTAGACCATATGAATTTTAAAGTGAAGGAAAGCAGTATTCCCGAGCTCAATCAGGCGCTTATGAACGAGGTGGTGGCCTCTATTCCGCAGCGCTCTGCGCGCTATCGAGAGACGGCCGGAACTTTTTATGGTACTTCTTCTGAATATAAACTAGCCATCGACAAGGCGGCCGATTTGTACGATGCCTCCAATACCGTTTCCATGGACGACGTGACCGAGCGCATGGAACGCATCTTTAAAGAAAATGTAAAGCCGGATTCTTATTTGAAGATCAAATCGGGGATTATCGGCACCAAAGTGGAATTGGATTCTACGGAAACCAAAATCATCATTGAAAACGATACGGTGGAAGATATGAAAGTGGATACGCCTTATTTCAAAAGACGCATGAAGGAAGTCTTTGATCAGTTATTCTATGCGGAAGACACCGAATTGGATTTTATCGAGAAGTACAACCGCTATCGCTGGGAATTAAAAGGACATACCCTCATCAATGGGGAGCCGGTATATCGTTTGCAATTTTCTCCTAAAGGGGGACGGGATTTTGAAGGTACTGCCTACGTGGATATTCAAGATTTTGCCATCGTGCGCCTGGACTTTAATAATGTGA
>JAHEMY010000144.1 GCA_024643425.1 Flavobacteriaceae bacterium | reverse complement strand
GATCAAGAGATTGAAGGTTTAGCGGTTTACCCTAATCCAACTCGTGATATACTAACTGTGAAAGCTCCAATGCAAATTACAGGAGTGGAAGTACGTAACGTATTAGGACAAATGATGATGATAAATACCACTGTTTCAAATGAAGTAGAATTAAACATTGCTTCATTGAGTGCCGGTAGTTATTTTGTACGTATTACCACCGACAGTGGAAGTAAAGTAGTTCATATTGTAAAACAATAAGAACCTGCTTTAAAAAATAAAAAAAGCCTTCACGCAAGTGAGGGCTTTTTTATTTTAATAAACATCCTTAACTTATTGATATTCAATTTTTTTTGTATATTTAGGGTGCAAACAAGCCGAATTACCCTCCCCTTAAATAACCCCGATTCTAATCCTAAAATATATCTAGACTTCTTAGTTGTATTGCTTTGGTTGGAATTTGTAATTAACCAATAAAACAAGGATCTAATGGAACGATTTAAAAACACCAAGGCACCCCCAATTCTTATCCTGACCTTTTTCACATTCCTTATGTTTGTTTTTTCATGTAGCCCGGACTTGGAGCCGGATGAAAATTCTGAAGCGGCGAATGCCGTTGCTAACTTTAAATCGGTATTAAAGGAGTTAGTAAAAGGCGCTCCAATACATGCGGCAAATGGAATTAATATTGGCCCTGATGGAAATTTATACATCGCTAGCTTTCTAGGACAAGAAATAGTTGTATTGGATAAACAGAATGGTACAATCCTGAATCGGTTGAAAACGGAATCTGGAGTCTTAGGGCCTGACGACCTTGTTTTTGGACCGGATGGCTCGCTCTATTGGACTGATATCGTAGCGGGCGAAGTGGGGCGTATGACACCAGATGGAGTGATCACTAAACAGCTTGTTTCTCAAGGTGTAAATCCTATTACCTTTTCTCCCGAAGGGCGACTTTTTGTAGCTTTGGATTTCTTGGGTGATGGACTCTTTGAATTAGATCCCAACCTAGTGGATCCTCCGCGACCAATTATCACAGCCTCACCCGGAAATCCTTTTCCTCTTGGATTTTTAAATGCCTTTGAGTTTGGGCCTGATGGTCTTCTTTATGGGCCTTTATTCGCAGCTGGTTTGGTTGTTAAAGTAGACGTTGGTAATCCTGGTGATCCACCTTCCACAGACCCCTTTAATGATGGAACTGTTCAAGTAATATCCGGCGGTTATTTCAACCCGGCAGCGGCAAAGTTCGGTCCCGATGGTTTATTATATGTGGTAGATCAATCTGGTGGACTATTCCAAATCGATATACAAACAGGTGAAAAAACATTATTTGAGACCTATCAACCCGGGCTAGATAATATGGTATTTGATACCGATGGTACATTATATATTTCGAACAACGACCATGGCTGGGTAGCCGAAATTCTTCCCAGTAGACAGGCGCGTATTATAAGTGATGGAGGAATCATCGCACCCCAAGGCCTAGCTGTGTTTCAAGGACCAAATAATAACGATGCTGTATTTGTAGCCGATCATTTTAACTTGCGAAATATCAATGGCTCCAGTGGCCAAGAGGACGCAATCTATAAGGGGTATTTGGTGCCTCAAGGACCTGAGTCGCTTGTTATTCCGATGAACCTTACAGCCGATGGAGATAATCTTATTGTATCCTCTTATTTTAGTGGATCGGTTCAAATTGTTAATCCTCAAAATGGAGAAGTTCTTCAAGTTTTTCCAATGGCAGCACCCATTGATGTGATTCCTTTCCAAAACGACATTTTAGCCACCGACATTGGTTTGGGTGGACTTGCTTGGGCGAGTAATAATAATGTTATAATTCCCGTTGATAATGCTAATTTTTTTCTTCCCAGTGGATTAGCAACCGATGGTGACACCGTATGGATGGCGGACTGGGGGTCGGGCATAGTCTGGCAAATCGATTTTAATGGTTCAACTCCTGAAACACCCTTCCCGGTGGCTACTGGTTTATCAAATCCGGAGGGATTGACCTACGATGGTGAAGGTAGATTATTGGTGGTTGAAAGCGGTGCCGGTCGACTTTCTCGTATTGATCTCTCCAATGGTAGCGTCACTGAGATTACTTCCGGAATCGGATGTAGTGAACCAGCAACCGTACCTTTCCTTCCTCCGGTGTACTTGTTTGATGATGTGGAAATGGGACCATCGGGAGACGTTTATGTGTCAGGATCGGGTGATGGTGTTGTCTATCGAATCCGAGCAAATAAACTTAATTAAATAAAGGACTGTTGAAATTTCAACTAGTGTTGTAATTTTTAGCAGGTACTCTAAAACCATTCTAAGGTTTCGGCCGTAGAATGGTTTTTGATTTATTGGTTATTGCTTGTTAAACCTGTTGTATTTTTTTAAAAGTTCGATTAACCGATCCTCGGGAAGTTCATATACGGTGGTATTGTTTTTACCCACCATGGTTTTTGCCGCCACCATCGCATTTAAAATCGATTCTTCTACAGCCTGGGCAGTAGCTTCAAACAAGGGGGACATACTATCGTTTGGAATCATTGAAATACTTTGACTTTCAATTCGGTTTGCCGCTCCTGGGTTTGCTGTTGAAAAGGCAATGAAAATGTCTCCGGAACCATTACTGGCATAACCACCCACGCGACTAATACCAAGAGGTACCCTGCGGGCAAGACGTTTTAATTGATTCGGTAATAGGGGAGCATCGGTTGCAACCACCACAATAATAGAACCTCGATCTTCTTCAGATCGGATTGGATCCCATACAGGCATAAGATCCGGAATCTCTTTTCCAACAGGAACCCCCGCGATAGTCAATGGACTTCGGCCACCATAGTTTGCCTGCACTAAAACACCAAGGGTATAGGTTTTTGAATTGATGGTTATTTGACGCGATGAGGTTCCAATGCCTCCTTTAAATTGATGACAGATCATTCCTGTTCCGCCACCCACATTACCTTCTTGTACAGGTCCTGATTTTGCCTTGTCAAGGGCATTAAAGGCATGTTCCTTTTTTACATGAAAACCATTGATATCGTTTAAATCACCATCATAAGTTTCAGCCACCACCGGAAGGGCCCAAAAAACATCAGGTTCGTTCGGGAGCGGATCAAAAAGCTTGTTCTTGTACTCCCATTCCACTACTGCATCTCTTACCACACCAACGCTGTGCGTGTTGGTAATCATTACCGGTCCTTCCAAAAAGCCTGATTCTTCTACCCAAGTGGTACCGGTCATTTCACCGTTCCCATTTAAACTGTACCATCCTGCAAAAACCGGGTCGTATTTTTTTCCTCTGGGTAAAATAGCCGTGACCCCTGTGCGCACGGGACCTTCACCCACCTTTAATTTGCCTTCTCCCGAAATAAGGGTAGTATGACCCACTTCGACACCGCTTACATCGGTTATGGCATTTAATGGACCGGGAACGCCGTCCAACGGAATTCCTAGATCTCTTGCCCGATTCTCTTGGGCTTGTCCGTTACAAATCGCAAAAAGGAGCAGCAGGAAGATTACATTTTTTTTCATGAGCTATACATTAAGATTTTATCATTTCTGGTGACTACATAAGACTATTTAAAGTAAGCGCCTAACCATGCGTTTAGTTCAGAGGTAAAAGGGTCTTCACCAAAGCGTTGACGTATTTTTAAAACAATGTCATTTTCGATGGTCTGAAGTAAATCGGGACCTTCTTTTACTATTTCTTTGATGATGGAATTTCCTTCCACAAAGCCAATGGCAGCATCCATCGCACGTACACAAGTTCCATTCAACGTAATTTTTTCAACTAATCCTTTCTCAAAACCTGCAACTTTTGCATAGTTTTTTAAGATTTTCGGATCGTTCATGGCCGAATAAGCCCTTCCAAAATAGGGCGGGGGCGTAGCTTTTAAATGGTGTAAAATGGTTTGCTGACTTAAATGCAGTGTAATGTTATGTTCTGCTTTGTCCCAAGTAACAAACAAAAATTGGCCACCGGGCTTTAAAACGCGCCATGCTTCATTAAATCCTTTTTGCTTATCGGGCAAGAACATAAAGCCAAACTGACAAATAACCAGGTCAAAGCAATGATCACCAAAAGGCAGGTTTTGAGCGTCTGCTTCTACAAATTCGACATTCGAGGCATGTACTTTTTGTTGTGCGACCCGAAGCATATTAGGATTAATATCGACACCGGTAAGCCTGGATTCTTTATCAATGGTTTTTAGGAGATGGTTGGTGAGCCTTCCGGAACCAACCCCTATTTCCAAGACGTTTTTAGGGTTGCCTTCTATCCTCGATGAAGTATATATGGAGTATGGTTCATAGAGGTAGGGTCCCAAGTATTTTTCATATACTTCGGGAATGGATTGTTCGAAGGGAATTGCGGAGTTTTTCACTTCAGTTTATTATTATGCCTCTAATTCGGCTTGTATTAATCTTTTTATTTTTTCAAAGATTTTTAATAAATCCTGGTGGTATTGTAATTGAAGATTCCCTTGAAAATAATGGTTATCAATAAGGTTTTCAAATTGCTCATTCTCAAGTAAAGCTTTATTGTGATCATTCATGAATTTAGTTGGTCCAATATTAAATCCCGAATAGACATTATCCATCTTTCTGTAGTTGAATTTATCGTATAAAAAGGGTTGTAGAAAATCTAAATTATAACGTTGCACTTGACCGTCGTAGTCTAGAACGAATCCAATTTCAGATTCTAGGCCATATAGTTGGCTTTTTAACACCTCCGAATCGATAAGCGCCACCTTCCCGGTATTTAATCCTTCGTTTAAGGTGCCTGTTCGAAAGGTGACTCTAATTCCCCAAATAGAGAAATTCATTAAACTATCAAGCGAATTGGAATTTACTTCATGGTCAGTTGTACTTGTTAGATCAAGAATACCTTTAGTACTGTTTAATTTAGTTTCTATTCTTTGAATGATACTGTCCGAAAGTTGAACATTTTCGTTCACTTCGGCTAAAAGACGATGATTGAATGCCCTTGATTCTTTTCTATTTAGGCGTTCGCTATAGGCACTGTTGATTGATAATGCTATTAAAATTCCAATCACCACCAATACAATTTCACCAATGGCATAGAGGAGGTACTTATTAAATTTATTTTCCGAAAGTAAACTTCGACGAATTTTACTAAAGAACTTAATCATTGGGAAGGATTATTTTGTCAAATTGTGATGCATTAAAAAGTTATATTTTCAGGATCTGAAAGTTCAATAA
>JAHEMY010000143.1 GCA_024643425.1 Flavobacteriaceae bacterium | reverse complement strand
AATCGAAGAGCCCTAACTCCGGCTGCAGATCAATTCTTTTTTGTTGGATTCTTCTGGACCCTAAGCGACGACGGAACGGACAACCAATTAGATAATTTATAATGAAGCTACGGCTCAATCCGGAATTTCTACAATTCGGTAAAGCCATTTTTTAAGATTGTGAAATTAAAATGATTTTTGAATCATAAATTAAAAACCATGCACACTGTACTACATTATTTAATGCTCATCTTTTCAGGAAGTATTCTCCATGCACAAACATCGGTAGCTGTTCAAAATGATTTACACGAAGAAAGAGCAACGTTGTTCACAGAATTGAACGAACCAGCCACCAACCGAGAAGAGTGCCTTGTTTACTGCATGAATGATAGCGCTGGAAAAGTTACTACTGTAGGCATTGTGTTTTAAGTTTATTGAATGAATCAACAGAATTAGAAACAGACTTTTATAACTTTACAAAACCAGACATCATGAAAAAATTAATTTTATTTCTATTCGTTTTTAGCTCATTGGCGATCAATGCCCAGTCCAAATACCAACAAGGGATGCAAAAGGCTTTTGAGCTATGGAATAACAACCAACCATGGGAAGCCGCCAATCTATTTGAACGAATCGCTCAAGCCGAAACCGATAATTGGTTGCCACCATTTTATGTGGCACAGATTAATGTGCTTTACAGTTTTAACGAAAAGGATGAAGAAAAATTAACGGCTCAACTTACCAATGCACAGGATTTTTTAAACGATGCCAAAGCATTGTCTAAGGATAACGCAGAAATCTTAGTGCTGCAAGCCCAACTTCATACGGCTTGGATTGTTTTTGATGGCGCCAAATACGGGATGACGTTGTCTCCTAAAATAGCAGGCTTATATGATCAAGCTTATACTATCGAGCCTGATAATCCGAGAGTAGCCTCGGGAAAGGTAGAGTGGGACTTAGGGACAGCACGATGGTTTGGAAAGGATACAAAGCCCTTTTGCGATGATTTAAAGAAAGCGGTAGCACTTTTCGAAGCCTATGAACCCAAAGGAGAATTTTATCCCAACGGAGGCGCTGAATATGCACGTCAGTCGTTAGCACAAAATTGTAAAGAAGAATAATGAAAGTATTTAAGGAAATAGGAAAAGCTTTTTTTGTAGGGTCCATCATTTTTATTGTGATTGGAGTGATCCAATTTTTGAATGGATGGCAAATTAACTCAGGAAAAGAACTGTTGGTGATGTTTTTGAAGAATCAACTTTATTCTGTCTCGCTCTATATGGCGAACGCCTTTTTCTTTTTTTACATTATCCAGCACTATAAGGGGACTTGGTTTCATTACAGGAACCTTTTACGTGCAATGCTCGGTTCGGTAGGAATATCCCTTGCAACCATTTTTCTATTGCGCTTTGTTGTCGCTGTTTTCTTTCAAGGAGTTTCCCTAAATGAATTTATCGAAAATGAACGCCTGGTGTTTTACACGGTGAGTTTGATAATTTCGGTAGTAGTCACGGCTATTTTTTACATCGTTTACTATTACCGTTATACCCAAGAACGAAAGGTAAAAGAACAAAAAATTATTGCCGGAACAGCCTCAGCGCAATTCGACGCACTTAAAAACCAATTAGACCCTCATTTCTTATTTAATAGTCTCAATGTACTCACAAGCCTTATCGAGGAAAACCCTGAAGCCGCATCCAAATTTACAACGGCTTTGTCCAAGGTGTATCGATATGTCCTAGAGCAAAAGAATAAGGAATTAATCACAGTAGAAGAGGAACTCAAGTTTGCATCTACCTATATGTCGTTGATTAAGATGCGGTTCGAGGATAGTATTATTTTCGAACTCCCAAAACAACTTTCAAATCCTGAGGCTAAGGTGGTTCCGCTTTCGTTGCAATTGTTATTGGAAAATGCTGTAAAGCACAACCAGGTAACCCCCCACCGCAAATTGCACATCCGGATCTTTGAAGAAAATGGCAACTTGATTATTAAGAACAATCTTCAGCCTAAAAACGTCGTGAAAGAGAGTAGTGGGGTAGGTTTGCGAAACATCCGTCAGCGGTATTATTTATTGACTACACGACCGGTAACAGTGCAACAAAATGAAACGGACTTCTGGGTATCCATTCCCTTGCTTACACAGCGTTCAGAAAACATAGTGAAGCAAAGTGAGTATATTTCTGAAAAGCGCTACGAACGCGCCAAAAAGCATGTGGAAGAACTCAAAGGATTTTACATCCACTTTTCGATCTACCTCATCATGTTGCCTGTGTTTATTTATTTAAATTTTCGTTCCACTTCCTTTCCATGGGCGCTTTTCCCAATCGTTGGTTGGGGGATTGGAGTCTTAGGACACGCCATGGAGGTTTTTAATTTTAATCCGCTTTTGGGGAGCAACTGGGAAGAACGAAAAATACGTGAATTGATGCAAAAGGATAAAAATGAATTAATGAAATAGTACAATTCGTCCTATCGTTTTAACAGTTCGGAAGATTTGCTTTTTAAATAGGAATAAGATGAATTACTTTTATGGGTAATTAAAAAAGAATACCATGATGGAATTTGAAAGTAAAGAAAATAGGTACTTCCGTGCGAAAGAACGGGTCAAGGAAATGAAGAAATTTTATAGCAATTTAATCTTCTACCTCATATTTATTTCTTTTTTGGCCGGATTAAATTATTATACAAATAAATTCCAGTACATGTGGTTTTTATGGGCGGCCTTCGGATGGGGAATTGGCCTAGTATTTCAGGCAGCAAAGGCATTTAATTGGGCTCCTTTTATGAACAAAAACTGGGAGGAACGAAAGATTAAAGAGCTTATGGAAAAGGAAAATAAAACCTCTGGGGATCAATGGAATTAAAGAACATTACAGAAGAAGAAAAGCAACGTTGGGATACCGCTGAAAAGCGAATGAAGAGCATAAAAAGGTTTTATATGCATTTGTTTACCTTTTTTATCATTGTCCCTCTTATATTGTTGATTAGGCTTTATTTAGTGCCACAATTCCTCATTGTGCCGGAAAACGAGGGTTTTAATAACTGGTTGTCGTTTAATTTTCTCTTAATGCCTATTTTATGGGGAATCGTTGTAGCCATTCACGGACTGATTGTGTTTTCAAATCATCCACTAAAAAAATGGGAAAAGAAGAAAATATCGGAGGTATTAGACAAAGAGTATCAAGAATCTAAACAAAACTGGAATTAACAATGGAAACTATGGAATCTTTCGAAGATGAAAAATATAAAGAGGCGCGTAAAAAAGTAAAGGAAATCAAAGGCTTTTATACCCACTTGACCATTTACATATTGGTTAACTTATTTCTGCTATTGGCGCAATTAGGATTATTTAGCGGAAACTTTCATGTTGGGATGCCGGCCTGGAGCTATTTTACAACCCCATTCTTTTGGGGAATTGGCCTCATGTTTCACGGGTTAAAAGTGTTTAAAGATCAATTTGGTTTTCTTAAGGAATGGGAAGAACGAAAAATTAAAGAATTCATCGAAAAAGAAGAACAACAATACAACGATACTTTTAAAAATTAATCAAGTCATTATAAGTTTTAAAATTCCTTAGCATGAATGTTTTAATAATTGAAGATGAAAAACCTTCTGCCCGTCGTCTCCAGCGCATGCTAGAACGACTCAATGTTACCGTCAATGAAATGCTTCACAGCGTGGAAGAAGCGGTGCAGTGGTTTCAAAAGAATGAACATCCGGATCTTATCTTTTTAGACATTCAATTAAGTGACGGACTTTCGTTCGAGATATTTGATGTGGTCGATGTCAAAAGCGCCATTATTTTTACTACGGCTTTTGACGAATATGCGCTTCAGGCTTTTAAATTGAATAGCATTGATTATTTGTTAAAACCTATCGACGACGATGAACTTGCGACCGCTGTAGCAAAATATAAGGAGCGTGCACCCAAGGCACAAAACGTTCAATTAAATTTTGAAGACATCAAAAAACTACTGGGTAATGCAGTAGAACGCGAGTATAAAAAACGATTTACCGCAAAAATAGGACAGCACATAAAAATGATTCCCGTGGACGAAATTGAATGTTTCTTCAGTGAAAATAAAGGGACCTATGCGCATACCTATGAAGGCCGCAATTATCTTTTGGATACTACGCTTGAACAATTAGAAGAAGAACTAGAACCTAGGGTATTCTTTCGAATAAATCGAAAATTCTACGTGAACTTAAATGGTATTAGAGACATTATAAGTTATACAAATAGCCGACTTCAATTAAAGCTTCACAGCTACAAGGAGGAAGATGTGATTGTGGCTCGTGAACGTGTAAAAGACTTTAAATTATGGATTGAGTAGTTGTTTTAATAAAACAATTCAACTATTTGAAATAGAATAATTTAAATTTTACCTAAACTTTTTAATCGTTCTTGAATTTGCATCAATACTTTTCGATCGGAATACAGTGTACAATGCCCTTCCATCGGGGTAAATACTATGTTGGCATCCGACTTAGGATTTTCAGTTTCATCCAAGAAATCTGCAAAAGCACGGGTTGCCATATTTAAATAAAAATGATCCATATCGCCCATCCAGACATAAATCTTTCCTTGCAATTTAGGGCCTAAGGTTTCCCAATTTTCTTGAGCATGTATCTTAAAGTCGTACTTTTTCCAATGTGCTGCCACAGTCGAATCGATAACACCTGTTATTGGGTCGAAAAGTGGTTTAGGTAATCCGTTTGATCCTTTCGGACTGTATAAGGCCGTATGCGCGCTAAACTGTCCTCCTGAATTTAAGTAGGAGTCGGAATCGCCTAACACATTTTCATATTGAATGAAATCTTTCATTGAAAGCATAGGTTCACCCAAGGTACTTCTCATTACGGGGCGCTGGTACCCAAACTCATTTACGAAAACATTCTCGTCTTTATAAATATTAATAAGTTGATAGTTTTCAAATTCAATAGCATCCGGACTGTAAGAAAACACACCATTAAAGGTGTCCGGATAGTATAATTGCAATCCTAAAGAAACCCATCCTCCGGTGGAACAGCCATCTACAAATCGAGTGGAAGGATCGTTCGTACCTCTATACGTAGTTTCAATGTAAGGGATTAGTTCCTTTACTAGCGATTCTCCATAAGGTCCGCTGTTTTCGGAATCCATTTGGTAGGAATCCCCAAAAGGACCTTCCCCATCGAGGTAAACATTAATAATTTGCGGTGCTTCGGCAGAATCCCACCAGCTCATAAAATCC
>JAHEMY010000142.1 GCA_024643425.1 Flavobacteriaceae bacterium | reverse complement strand
CCTGCATGTCCTTTCGCATGGCCAGTTCATTTTCACCAAAGTCGGCATCAAACGTTACCGTGGGCAGTCCCCATTCATCTTTTTTATCGTAGTCCAAATATATTCTGTTGTTATGATTGGGAAGCGTTTCACCAAAGGCCATGATGCCCATATGCCATTCCCCCGGTTTCAGGATCGCTTCTTTAAGCGAATTTCCGTAGTTGAGTTCCTTGACTATTTCTGAAAGTCCATTTCTAGAGGCTCCTCCCTCATAACCATAGCCTCGAATAAAATCTTTTTGATCGCTGTCGCCTCCCAGATTTCTGAACCTCGGGATATAGACACCGCAAGGGGGGCGCCCTTTTATTTGTTGATCGTCAAATCCCACGGCCTTTCCGGTAGCACCCACTTGAAAATGGTGATCCATTAAATTATGTCCCAATTCTCCACTGTCGTTTCCGAGTCCGTTGGGAAATCGATCCGACTTAGATTGCAACAGTATAGAAGCCGAAGCGATGGCTGAGGCACATAAGAAGATTACTTTTGCATTATAAACAAAAGATTCATTGGTTTCTGCATCGATCACTTTTACCCCGGTGGCCTTTCCCAAAGCCGCATCATAAATTACTTCATGTACAATAGAGTTCGGACGTAGGGTCATATTCCCGGTGGCTTCTGCTGCGGGGAGTGTCGATGAGATACTGCTGAAATAAGCTCCATACGGACAACCGCGCATACAACGATCCCGGTATTGACAAGTACTTCGACCCAGGCCCGGTTTCGTTCCTTCGGTAATATGGGCGACTCGACCGGAGGTCACCACCCGATTGTTCATCTGTTCAGCCACCTTACTTTTGAAATGCGCTTCCACGCAATTCAATTCGATGGGTTTTAATAAGTGCTGATCGGGCAGCTGTTCCAATCCTAGATTCTCACCGGAAACTCCGATGTATTCCTCCACATGCGTATACCAGGGTTCAATATCTTTATAACGTACCGGCCAATCTACGGCAATACCGTCTTTCTTATTCGCTTCAAAATCGATGTCACTCAGGCGGTAGCTGTGTCGTCCCCAGGTGATGGACCTTCCTCCTACCTGATACCCTCTGATCCATCCAAAGGGTCGGTCCTCATTGTAAGGATGTTTCAGATCGTCCACGAAGAAGTGCTGATGGGCTTCGTCGGTCACAAATCCGGTACGATGTTGTTTGGGTTTTCGTTCACGGGTTTCTCGAGAAGGAGTTCCCCCATTAGGCAGGTCCCAGGGATCCAGATTCGCCGTAGGATAATCTTCAATATGTTTGATCATTCGCCCCCGTTCTAAGACCAGGGTCTTTAATCCTTTTTCACAAAGTTCTTTGGCGGCCCATCCACCGGAGATCCCGGTTCCCACCACGATGGCATCGTAGGTATCCAAAGGTTTATTATTCGTTGTATTCATTAGTTCAATGATCAGGAATTTGATGTTTGTTTATTTTTCAATACCGTTACGGGAGACGCAGTACCGCTCTTTGCGTTTAAATAAATATACAATAAATGCGACAAAAGAATTCGGGAAATTCAAGTGATAAATGTATTTTAATTTTAAACCAACCTAAACGTAGAACTATCCTGTCCATTAATGAATCGAACACAACCTTTTGCTTTCATTCTATTCCAAAGGTTTTCGGGCGCCTCCACATCAAACTTTCCAAAATCATCCTGGCAGAACGGACAAGCCTGCACATGTCCGTTTGCAGTAATATACACAGATTTCTTTCCGGAGAACATGCAACCCATGCGCCTTTGATGATACCCCGGGTACATGACAATGGGGTATTCTTTGTATTCCGGATGGAAGTTATACCGGAGATACCACTCCTCGATCTTTTTTATTTTTGTTGGTGGTAGAATGACCTCTTGCCCTTTGTAATGACCGGCATCCATCGGCTCTAACCATTGCACATAATTTACGCCCCATGATCTAACAAGATCCATTAAACCCGAAATCGAATCATCCTTGGTCATGGCTTCAGTTAAACAGGAGGAAATAGCCACAATAAGTCCGGCTTTATCTGCATTCAGTATGGCTCTTTTCACCCATTGGAATGCCTTGGGATGATGTCTGAATTGGTTGTGTTCTGCTTCCTCAAAGTGATCCAAACTAATGATTACCCCTACCAGACCTAATGATTTTAAATGATTCGCTTTGTCTATGGTGAGCCCAACGCCCGAGGTCGCCAGCCAAAACTCTGATTCCTTGCCGCATTGCTGCAAAATCTCTTCAATGGCATCCATTCGCATTAACGGTTCACCACCTGATAACTGAATGTGCCCCACCCCCTGCTTTTGTATCGTCTTAATCATCGCCACTAACTCCCGGTTAGAAAGTTCGTTCGGATTGTTCAATTCATCCCAATGATAACAATGATCGCATTTCATTGCACATTTATTGGTGATCGCCATAAAGATCATTGTGAAACGATTCACCGAATGTGAACTCTGCTTATAATCGTAAAGCTGGGCCTGAATGAACTGATTGAAGCCACTAGAAAACCATGGCGGGGTATAGATTCCCATGCGTATTAGTCCGTTGATCATTGCCGCTTTTTTAATTTTCTTACCCCCCAATATTTCCTTACGCAACTTCATCATATAACGAAAAGCACCCATCCAATCCAAGGGAGAAGGATAGGTTTTTAGAATGGTCCATAGGAGGCGTAATTGAAGTCTAAGTCTTATGATCTGTAATTTAAAACCGGTCAATATTAGTCCTTGATTCTGAGTTATATGCGTAACATCTACCCAGCTTTCCTCTTCGATCTTCGATATGGTCATAGTATCACTACTCATAACCTGCGACATCCTCTTTTGCTTCCATTCCCATTAAACTGTAATATTCAAGCATGGAATATAAAGTGAATTGGTTTTTTTCTTTGAAGGATTTTAAGGATTGTATATCGGGAGTTCCTTTATAGTCTCGAATATAATTATAATACCCTCGATTCCTTAAAAACAGACTTTGATGACCTTGAGACAGAATTTCCGATTGAAATTCCACAACTACCTCATCTCCTATATTAGGTTGGATTAAGTAAGTTTTATCCGTTTCGGATAGGAGTTTGGTTACATTTAAGTCATTTTGATCCGTCGCAATTTCCGGAGCTAATACGGAAATATTCAGATCTAATTGGGGTGAAAAGTCTATTGCTATATAATCCACCTCCCAAAACATAAAACCGGTCTCCACTTTAATGTTCACGGTATTATTAGCAAGGTATTTTCGTTCTACCGGAATCACAAGATCACGATATTTCAGGGGTCCTACCGTATTTATGGATTTGATCAATTCCCATCCGGTATTTGTTTCTACATATATGGAGAGTGGTATGTCTTGGTCACTAATCCATTGCCGGCTCTCTTCACCGGATGTTTGCTGTTGGTTGCTTTGAAACTGCTTATATAAAGAACCGAATTTTTGATTAAACTGACCAAACATATAGTCCAACCAAAGTGAATTCTTGGCTCGTAGGAGTAGCTTGCCATCATTTTGATCGTTAGGCACATTAAATTCCATAGTGATGTTACGGCGGCTATCAACCATCTCATCTTGCGTATTGAAAGTATAAGCGATATCATCTTTATACAAGGCCGCGGTCATATCTTCCTCAATATTATCAATAATGACCTGCTGAGGGGGAATTAGATTGGTAAGTGTGTAATAATTACCTTGATCATCTAAAAGTACTTCTACCTCATCGGGATGAGTAATCGCGATTAATTCCAAGGCATCTGTATGCTGCACTTCTTTCAACTCATTGGTGACCTTCACAACAAATTGATTCGTAGATAAATCATAGGATCCTAGAGGCAAATAATCATCTATTTGCATATTTTCCGTAATCATCCCGGGATAAAGTTCACCCATGAACACATATCCCTCTTCCGTCCATACATAAGCAAAAGGGCAGGAACTTTTTAACGCAAAAACAAGTAAAGTCAAACCGACTAATACGCCAATCGCTCCTAAAAACAAATAGGCTGCTTCAGTACCTCCATCCCTTTTATTGAGTGATATGGATTCAATCGTTTCAAAAGGGATGATCATATCTGTTCCATAATTTGGTACTATCGTACTATTCAGTTGAAAATGCATTTCTTCTACAGGAAATTGTTTTTTCAATTTAAACTTATTGGCTCCTTTTATATCTCTAGGTTTTTTATAGGTATGAAGCGTATTTATGGAGTCGACTTTACCTTTGATGGTGCTACTTTCCAAATTCACTTCCAAATTCTTTAAATGCCAGGAATAACCATTAGAGTGTATTATCGCATAGTGTCCCGTTTTATTGAATTTATCGATCTTACTTCCAAACTCTTTTTTCGTAGTGGTCATTTCACCAACCTTGTAATATGAGCATGCTGTGGTTAAATGAAGAAAAGCAATTACCAAAAAAATGGATAAAGCAGTATGTAGCTTAGGATTTCTCTTTATAAAAGTGAAGGGGTTGAATGCTGTTGGATGGACAAATTGTTTCATGACGCCAAATATTTAGAGACATAAATGGCTTTTCAAGGAGATTTGGGTGATAATATGGACCATGAATTAAGACCAAAATCAGGACCAAGTAATCTATTAAATTTACGAAAAATTCGTCCAAAAAACTAGAGATAATTGGATTATTACACTCCTTATATTGGGTCAAGTAATTCTCAAAATACCAGTTTGAAAAGGCTAATTTTTACTCAAATTATGGATCAATCATTGTTACTTCATCACCAAAGCGGCGGCACCCAAAATAGCCAGGTTGGGCTGTGTGGAACAGGTGATCACCAGGGCTTCGATCTGCTTTTGATAGGCAAAGGTTGAAACCGTTTGCCTCATCGAATCTTTAAAGAAGGGATAGGCCATGGCAATGGATCCTCCCAAGATCACTGCTTCCGGTGCGTACATAAAGAGTGCGATTTTAATGGCTTCTCCTAAATGTGCTCCGAACGCATCAAATGCCTGCAAGGCTTTTTTATTATGTTGCAGTGCTTTTTCATGGAGTTCCTTTGCACTTTCACCGTATTCTCTCGTAAAGAAAAAACTTCCTACATATTCTTCCAATATTCGCTCCTTATAGGGTAGCATTCCAATCTCACCGGCGCCGGACATCACGCCGCTGTAAAGTTCATTATTAATGATCACCCCCATCCCTAAACCGGTACCGAGGGTAAGTCCGACAAAATTATGAAAGCCCTTTCCTTTCCCAAATCTCTTTTCTCCTAAGGCATAACAGTTGGCGTCGTTGTTTAGCGCGACCGGCACATTGTATTTCCGCTCCA
>JAHEMY010000042.1 GCA_024643425.1 Flavobacteriaceae bacterium | reverse complement strand
AATATTTGCCAAAAAGACAACGAAGGTTTTTTAATCATAAGAGAAGATATTATTTGGCGTTAGTTTGTTCTTGCGTTCAATTTACTTGAATGAACACTGTAATATCTGTAATTTTTAAGAAAAAAAGATTATTTGAGCAAGGATTTTTGGAATATGGCAACGAAAACGTTGTCGTTATTCGAGATTGCCAAAGGATACTACAAATTGATTGCCAAATTCATAAATACAATTCCCGATGCGGTGTAACCCATTTGAGTTTTACCTCCCACTTTTAGGCTATGGGCATTAAAATATTCTTGAAAATCCCATTCGGGATTCTCTAAAACGGTTTCGGTAAAATCGGAAACAATTTGCTTGGCTTCGTTATGCATGCCATTTTGAGCCAAAGCATAAGCGAACAGCCCCATCCAAACTGGCCAAATTCCTCCGTTGTGAAAGTCCCCCGATTTATTTTTAAAGTCGAAGGAATAATTCCCTTTCAGCAAGTTCCAGTCATCACTGTCTTCAGTAATGATGGGCCAAAATGCAGGAGTGAGCATTTTTCCAAGAGTGTCATGAAGCCCTTTTAAAAAGTGCGTCATTCCATCTTTTTGCTTTGTGTTCAAATGAAATAGCAACATCGCCAAGGCATTTCCGGCAGCATCAAAGCGAAGGTCGTAGATTCCAGGGAGAATAAAGGCAGCAAAATGCTCCGGTTGCGTCTCAAGAGCTCGTTCAAAAGGTCCCTTTTGATATATTCCTTTCTCGGACTCTTGTTGCGGCCAAAAATTAAGCTGCGTTTTATGAAGCACACTGTTTAAACCATCAACATTTGCCCCAATCATTTCGAGATATAGTTGTTCCCCCCACAACCGAAGCACGTTGTCGTATAAGGTATAACCATGAATGGGATATTCGTCGGCCCAATTACCACTTAGCGGAGTATAAATCCATCCTTTGTCATTGAATTCGGTGGCTTTTAAGAATTGCCTGGCTTTTTCTATGGCAGGGTGTAATTTTTCCCAATTTTCTTGGTCTTTTGTGTGCTGATAGTACAAACAAGAACCCACAATAAACCAAGTGGTCGCATCGATTCTACCTACAAGGCTACCAAAAGAAATATCTTCACTGTTGGGCAATACGTTGGAAGGAATCATTCCCGCCGAATGCTGCTGTCCCGCTAAAGTTAGAAGCGAATTTTTTAAGCCTTCAACAACAACAGCATCGTCCATCCAAAGTCCGGCAATCCCACAAACAATACTGTCTCGTGCCCATACACGCTTATAATTGTCGGCTTCAATGGTACTGGCTAAGATTCCATGAGGAGTCGTGAGCCGATGTAACAATGCAACCGCTTCATGATAAAGGTTTTTAAAATCGCTGTTCATAGGGTATGCCAAGATTAGTCGATAAAGATGAAGAATTTTATTCTTTTAAAGGTACTAAAATATCGGCTTTCCATTCCAAGGGATTTCCACCGGCATGAGGATCGTTTCGATAGATTTCGGTGGGTAACAACTCAACTTTTAAGTTATTTCTATCGGCATAGTCCATCAAATAATACCAAGCGTTGTTTGAAATGCGATAGTTTCCGTGAAATTCTGCCTTAAGGGCATTCATGGGAGTGGTATCCATAAACAGTAACTCGGGATGATCCGGCAACGAGTCCGATTTTTTAATTGGAAAACAGAAATTGAAATCAATCAGGTCCTTGTCACGGTCCCAATGGGTTACCTCAAGGAAAGGGTCTCCGTTCAAGGTTAGTCCATTCCCCTTCACATATTCCATCACGGTGCTAATGCTTTTGAGCATGCTGGTTGCTTTATCGCCAACCGTGGAAGACACCTTTACATAGGTGCAAAATGTAGATGGGAGCAGCGTGTCGGAGATGGATGCTACTTGAAATGATTTCTTCATGTTTAAAAATTCATTCCCCACCTTTTTTACATTATGAATGCTTCTTTTTACAAAGTCATTCTTGGTGTAGAGCACTTGAAGTTTTTGAGTCCATGGGTGTTGCAGGTCTTTAATCTTTGCTGTTACTTGGGTGGTCGAATCGTTTATTCGTGCAATATTCCATTGGTAATTGAATAGCGAATCGTGAACACGAACTTCTTGGGCAATGTGTTGATACTCCTCTTTTTCAACCAATTGAATTTTTAAATCATCCGCCTTTCCATAGATAGGCCATTCCAACAAATGGTGGTAAACCACTCCGGGAGGTTGAGGTGTTTCAAACGTAATTTGATAATGCTCCTTTTTCAACAACAGGTACCATCCCAAGACACTAATGAGAAGGACCCCAAAAAACCATTTGAATTTCTTCATAAATTATTTCACTTTCATTTTAAGTTTATTATTGACCAAAGTACCTACTTGAATGCCTTGTGCAAGCCCATTTTCAATGGCTGCCCGATAATGAATGCCTCCGTACATCCTAGAGATAGCTGCTTCTTGAGCTGCTTTATTGAAGGATGGGAAGGTTCGAACCGGCAGACCGTATGGCAATTCGGTATCGTCTAAGAATTTAAAATCATCCCCAAAGATATCAGTTAAGATGGTTGCCGAAGCTCCTGAAACCACTGAATGACCACTGCTGTATTCAGGGAAGGGAGGGGTTTGTAAAATAGGCTTCCAATTTTCATCGAGGTGCTGATTAATAAGCGTTTCCGGACGAATAAGGTTGCTGCGGTACTTTTCATCCCAACAACTAATAAATCCGTCGTAGATTCCTATCGAAGCTTTTGTATAGGCAAAAACCGTTTGGTTAAAATCGGAGTCCGTAGAACGTGTTGCAATTTCGGTAATACCTATCCAATGCGCTCCGGGAGTTATTTTTTTAGTGGCGAACATTAAATGTCCTCTAGTAACAGAGACGTACGGATTACAATCCCAGAATTGGGCGATTTGCACTTCTTCCGATTCATCTCCGCGTTCGGTAATTTGATTGCTGATTTCATAAACTTCTGAAAGCTCTTTATAAAAATCACTATCCGGTTCCATGGAAAATGCCGGCGGTGGGGTAGGCTTAAACTGCGAAGCAGAATCCAGCACAAAAGGCCTAATTTTATTCCAATGCGGTTCGATTCCGTCCATGTAGGCAGGAGGTGTTGGTTGCCAACGGTCCGGTTCTTCAGTAATCACGGTGAACTTCGGCATGGTTCGCGTTTCTTTATAATTATCGCTGTCCATCCAATTCTTGATGAAAGCAGCCACTTCAAGCCCATAGGTTTTAGAAGCCTCAAATTCTGCTTCATTTTTATTTTGCCAAATATCGTACAGGCTATCGCGATAGCTTTCCATGCGTTCTTCTGAAAAAATCACCGCCTTACTTATTTCCATATGTGCGACCAATGCAGCCAACGGAAAGTTTACCGCAGGATTCGAAGCTTTTGGAATGGGTTGAAGATGCGTTATTTGTCCTGCCAACGATTGGTATCCAGGATCGTTTTGCGCTATTATTTCGTAGGCAGCAATGTTCGGATACGCATAAATCCTGCTTGCTACGGGGGGCGAGAAGATATCGTGAATCATTATTTCGGTCACTTTATCAACACCGTTTTGGTAGTCCAATGCCGAGATGGTAATGGGTTCACTTTTTTTACAACCCATCAGGATGAGGGGCAGTAGGAAAAAGAATTTTGCGTTGCTATTGATTAAATTCATAAACTTCAGCTTTGTCATTGTTGTATATTATTAAAAGGTAAGGTTTGTTGTTCTGTTGAATAATTTCGAGACGGCGCACCGATTTTTGAGCCAAATGAAGCCCTAAAGTACTTCCCAATTGGACGTTCTTTTCTGAATGAATCATGGCTCCCGGAAAACTATCAAAACGACCGTGAAAAGGGATTACGCCAAAATAATTTCCTGCAGCCAGGACTTCTTGCGTACCATTTCCGTCAAAATCGAAGGCGGTGAATGCTTTGATGGGTGCAATCTGTAATTCCGATGAAAAGGGGACAAAATGAAATCTGTTGGATTCATTTCTCAAAAACCCTGAAGCCAAGGTGTGTATTTCAAAGACTTCAGCATTTTTAAGAGTTTCTCCCATAACCTCTTCAATCGATTTCCCGGCAAATTCTTTATAAGAATTGAATTTCTTCCTAAGAAATACCATTTGTCCGGAGAGTTCGTCCAAGCCTAATAAGGGTCTGTAGGTGTCTTTTTGAAAAGTGGCCAATATCGTTTCTGTGGAACCATTTTGATCAAAGTCGGAATAATACATTTTCATGGGGTGCCCTGCCGAAGCAGAGAACTTGCTGTTCAAGCCCCAGTTGCCAAGGAGGTAGTCCATATCGCCATCCTGATCAATATCGAAGGGAATAATGGTTTGCCATAGGCCATTCAACGGAGCATCCACGGCGTTCACTTCTTTAAACTGACCGTTTTCATTTTTAAAAAACTTTGGAGCTATCCATTCGCCAATGATTATGAGGTCTTTTAGACCATCTTTGTCAAAATCGTCCCAAAGCGCATCGGTCACCATGCCCAGATCTTCAAAAGTTTGAACAACTGCATTGTTTTTCATGAGGTAGGAGGGAACAATTTTTCCAAAATTAACAGGCGCACTGTAATTACCCACAAAGGTAAATTCGCCGTTGGTTTTAATCACGCCGGTATTTACAAAATGTTCAGGCAAGCTCGTTTTTTGAAGATTTGAATTACTTAATGTGTAGTTGCGATCTTCAAGAATACTCAGTGAAGGAGAGACTACATTTCCGCCGGACCCTAAGAGAAGACTGCTTCGGTTTGAAGCCTGATCACGTATAATTTCTGCAGCCGTATCTTCATACAGCGAGTCCTGTGCTAAGGCTAAAGATTCAAATTTCTTAAAACCTGCTTCTGTCGCGCGATAGATTTCAGCTTGCTGGTTTCGTGCTCCTCCAAAGACGAGGTCTTTTGCTCCATCGCCATCCAAATCTCCGTATGCGAAGGCGGGTCCCCGATCGGAAACTTCATAAGGAATAAGTTTCTGGTAGTTGAAATCGGTATGGTGATCTTCACGGTGCTCGTATTGAATCCCTAAATTATTCGTCACTCGAGCAAAAAGTGTTTTTTTGGTCGTTGCTTCTTGCACCCAAGTATCCGTAGGGTTGTAAGATACCTTCAACAACTCATTTGCCTTTACGTTCACCAGCTTTTGTTCGGAACGATCGGGCCAAACTATTTTCAATGAATCCATCAAAGTAGCAGTACCCAAGCCAAAATGAATGAGCGGTTGGGAGGATGCCTGAAAACCACGGACGGTATACAATTCCTGATAGTGTAATTTGCCTTGAGTATACGCATATACCTTGGCACCAATACCCAACGGATTCTTGTCTTTGTAGGATAAGGTGATTTCTAAAGAATTGCCCTTACTCTGATTGATATAAATTGAAACCGGTTCATCAATGTTGTTGGTCACGATGTCTAAGTCTCCATCGTTATCCAAATCTCCCATTGCCGAAGCTCCTGAAATACTTGGGACGGAAGTGCTCCATTGGGAAGAGACATCCATAAAATGCGAGTTTCCGTCTCCCTTGAAAAAGTAATTAGCTACTTTTCCTGAAGGCATCATTTCCAAGGCTTCTTGGTCCATGAGTCGGCCATCGATAAGCTTTCGTTGGATTTCATCGTTGGAAATAAACTTGATGTAGTCTAAATTATTCGGGCGTTTTGGAATCCCATTGGAAATAAACAAGTCTTTTTCACCATCCAAATCGTAATCGGCAAACAAGGCACTCCAACTCCAATCGGTAGCGGCAACTCCACTTAATAGGGCTGTTTCGAGGTAAGGCATGCCCGGCTGACTCGTGAATAGCATATTCCTGCTGTATTGGTAGTGGTAGCCGTATTGTTCGGTACGCATTTTAAGCGTTTGGTACATATCGTCTCCTTCCGAAGATTTTATCACAGCATCGTCCTGAGCGAGCATGTCCAATGATATCAAGTCCGGCCATCCATCGTGGTTGATATCGGCCGCGTCGTTCCCCATGGAAAACCGACTAATATGTCCAAAATAGGTTTTTAAACTTTCGGTAAAGGTGCCATCGCCGTTGTTTAAATAATAATAATCGTCTTCGTGAAAATCGTTCCCAACATAGATATCCGGATAGCCATCCTTATTGAAATCGGCTACCGAAATCCCTAGCCCGTATCCATTAATACCTCCATAGATGCCCGCTTCTTCACTCACATCGGTGAATGCCGCACCATCGTTTCGAAGTAATTTATCGCCGGTCTTTTCATTGCGATCGTTGCGTATTTGGGCTCTACCAAATGACTCCTGCGTGTGAACGGCATGGTTTAACAAATACAAATCTAAATCTCCGTCGAGGTCGTAATCTAAAAAGGCGGCCGAGGTGCTATAGCATTGAAAATCGAGGCCATATTTTTGCGAACTTTCTGTAAAGGTGTTGTCTTTGTTATTGATAAATAACTCATTATGTCCCTCAAAACCATTAATCCCGACTACTGCGGTGACATAAATATCGAGCCAGCCATCACCATTGATATCCACCATAATGGCACCGGTATTCCACGAACTTTGTCCTTCGACCTTCGCAGAGGATGAAATGTCATCGAATTTCAAATTTCCTTTGTTCAGATAGAGTTTGTTCTTGAGTTGGTTGGAACTGAAAAACAAATCGGCAAGCCCATCGTTATTGATGTCTCCCATGGCGACGCCGCCTCCGTTATAGAAATAGAGGTAATCCAGAATGTTCAATGAATCCGATTCGGTGACGGTATTTTGAAAATCAATTCCCGATTCGGAAGCCGGGAGCAGTCGAAATAGCGACTCCTCCGGTTGCTTGCAAGCCCCGAATCCTAAGAGAAGGAATAGATAATAATAGTTACGATTGAATTTCAAAAACTCTGGGTTTATTGTTGTTAATGGCTACCACGATAAAGGTTTTGCCGTTCTTATCTGTAAATTGCTGAATGTGCTTTATTTCATCACGAATAAAGAAACCACTGCTGTTGTAATCTTGCCAACTAAAATCTTGGTTCCCATCGTTGATGAGAACACTGCCGTAATCGGCGTCAAGTCTAGAAAACTGAGGCCTAAACTCAAAATTATTTCCTCCTAAGATAATGTCCAAATTGCCGTCATTGTTTACGTCGGCGCACGTAATTCCACAAACACATGAAAGCTGAGTTCTGGGAGGCAGTGCTTTTGTGTTGAAGTTTCCTTTACCGTCATTCAATGCCAGAACAGATTCAGAAGTAGCCACGGTTTTAACAGTTGTGTTCTTAATTACCGATTCTGAAAATAACTCTTGAATCGATTTCTTTGCGTATTCCTTAGCCTTTAAGTTTTGCTTTTTTAAGGACACCATTTGGGTAGTCATTTCTCTTTTCTGATGAATTGGCATGTCCTTCCCGTTTAAGGTTTGGGTAATTATTTGTTCGTAAGTCCCATTATTGTCAAAGTCGTTCACCCATAGTTTCATGGGATGTTCTGAAGTGGGTTTGTAATGAATGTTCTTTCCTTGATTCCCCAGAATAAGATCCATGTCGCCATCCTTGTCAATGTCTACCGTATGAATAATGTTCCACCATCCGGTAAGCTCGGCAAGGGGAGAAGCCTGTTCCACAAATTTGGAATTTTGATAGGTATATACCCTCGGTGCACCCCAGTCGGAAACAGTAATAAGTTCTAACGACTTATCTCCGTCCAGATCCGCCCACTTTGCATCAGTGATCATTCCGCTAGCTTTTAAGGCAGTAGCCGATGCTTTCGATGAATCCCTAAAAGTACCGTTCCCTACATTTTCGAGGAACAGATGCTCAGGATCCATGCCATAAACACCTACGATACTTCGGGAGCCTACAACCACATCAATATCTCCATCGCCATCCACATCATTGGGTGCAAGAACCGAAACATTGTACACTTTTGAAATGCCGGGTAGTTCAGATTTAGTAAACGTTCCTTTTCCATTGTTGAGGTACAGACGTAAGGTCTCGCGATCCAATTCGTCCACTTGGTTTCCTCCGGTACCCACCATCAAATCCAAGTCGCCATCCCCATCAACATCAAAAAAGCTTGCTGCGGTATCCTCAAAAGCGGCATCTTCCATAAAGACGGACGTATTTTTAAGCCCTAAATTACCATTCCCTGTATGAATAAATAAGCTGGCCGATTGTCCTTTGGCACCTCCAAAAAACACATCTTCATTTCCATCCCCGTTCACATCACCAACGGCCATGCATGGTCCTTCTTGGGAGATTTTCTTTCCTAAAAGGCCTTCGTAATCAAAATCGTTGTAATTGTTTTCCTCATGCTTGGTAAGGCTGGTATTTGGCAGTTCTTTCAGCAAGGTTTTTTTGGAACCTTTCTTTGGAACGACATACGTATCGACAGCGTCCGATTGTTTTAATTGCAATGTTTGATTGGCAGCGATGTTTGTGAGCTTTGACGTTTTGTCGTTCGGCCAAATTACGCGCAAAGAATCTACCTGTTTCGCGGTTCCTAGACCAATGGTCATTGGGTATTCCATAGACGATTGGAATCCGCGGGAGGGCATCAATTCTTGCACCACGATATTGCCGTCGTAATACAAATTTACTTTGGTGCCTATCGCAAAACGGTTTTGTTCCGAGCCTTCAAAATTTAGTTTGAGGTAGTTGTAATGATTCAATTCATTGGTGTGGTTTTGATACAAGAAGGCTTGCATATTTACGTTGTTCACCACCAAGTCAAGATCCCCGTCGTTGTCTAAGTCACCGTAAGCAGCACCATTCGACAGAGAAGGAACTCCCAATCCCCAGGCTTCGGCAGCATTGTCGAAGGTCAAGTCTTTGTTGTTCTTAAAGGCATAGTTCGGTAGGGGATGTACCGGCATTTTATTAATGATGGAGTCGATGGCCTCTTTTCTTCCGGTAAGTGCCATGTCTTGAATAATTTCATCGGCAAAGAAATCCACAAAGTCAAGGTCGGTAAGGTCGTGATTAATACCGTTGGTCACATAAATGTCCCGAAACCCGTCGTTGTCCATATCAAAGATCAAACCGGACCAACTCCAATCGGTTGCAGAAACCCCGCTGAAATAGGCTATTTCAGAATAGGTGCCATTCCCGTTGTTTAGTTGTAAGGTGTTTTGAATATACTGCTGAAAGAAGTCTTTACTTTGTTTCAATTTAAAAACATTATAGCCTTCAAATTCCATCACCGATTTTACTCGCTCGTCACCCTCCGGAAGCATGTCGGTGATGAAGATGTCTGCATTCCCGTCGTTGTTGATGTCGGCCATATCCACTCCCATCGCTGAAAGACAAAGGTGAGAGGTCCAATTTTTAATATCTTCGGTAAAGGTGCCGTCTTGGTTGTTGATGTAGAGGTAATCACGCTCATAGAAATCGTTAGACACATAGATGTCCGGATAGAGGTCATTATTCACATCACTCACCATAACCCCAAGGCCAAAGCCAATTAAACTGCCATAGATTCCGGCTTCCTCGCTCACTTCCACAAACTTTCCATTATCGTTTCTCAACAGCATATCACCGACACCTCGAAACATTTTAGGAACATTCCAATCTTGCGCACGTACATCCCGTTGGTGTGCATATCCTAAACTACTCACAGGAATATTGCTATTGTTGAGGATATAAGCATCAAGGTCACCATCTTTATCGTAATCGAAGAAGCTCGCATGCGTGGTGAATCCGGTTTCGGCAAGGTTGTATTCTTTTGCCTTTTCGGTGAAGGTTAGGTCCCCGTTGTTGATGTACAAATCGTTATTATGGTTCTCACCCGACATATTACCGGCGTTGCTCACATAAATGTCCAGCAAGCCATCTTGGTTCACATCCACCATCACCACTCCCGTTGACCAAGGTTTGTTTCCTTCAACACCTGCAGTTGCTGAAATGTCCTCAAAAACAAAGTTCCCTTTGTTTAAGTACAGCTTGTTCGCTTCCATGTTGGCCGTTAGGTAGATATCGGCAAGGCCATCGTTATTGATGTCGCCAATGGCAACGCCTCCACCGTTATAGAAGTTACGGTATTTAAAGATGTTGAAATCGTTTTGGTTGACTACCGTGTTATTGAAGGTGATGTTGGACTGTTCTGAAGGCACCAATGAAAATAGTTTAGGTGCTTCAGGAGTTGGCGCTTGCTCGGTGTTATTCGAGTTACAGCCCACCAAAATAAGGGCAATAATAAAAAAGGATGCATGAATTAATTTCATAGGAATCTTACTTAGTTCTTTTTATAAAAATAGGGGTGTTGTTATTTCGGGTTACGATCCAGATTTCTTCCTGGTTCAGGACAAATTTCTCGATGCTTCTGCATGCTCCGGATAAAGCAATTTTGTTCTTACTGCTGGCCTTAAACGTCCCTGAACCATCATTCATTAAAAGTGCACCGTGCAAGGCATCAAGCCTTCCTAGTTGGGTGCTAATTTCAAAATTATTCCCAACCAGCAATAGGTCCGGATGGTTGTTCAGGTCTACGTCTTCGATAAGAAGATCGTTCACCGAGGATACCTGCGCTTCAAATGGAAGTACATGCTTTTCAAACCTATTGTTTCCAAGGTTTTCAAAATAGCAGGTTCCTAATTCGGTTACTTTCTTCTGACGAGCTTCAGCCAATTGGTCCTTTCCGAAGACTTCCGATAGGCTCGCCTTGGCAAAATCGTTGTAGGAAAGGAATTTCTTGTTTATGAATGGCATCTGTTTCGCGAGCTCTTCTTTGGAGGCTAAAGTGGTTTCTTTTCCTTGGTAATAGTAGGTCACCAAAGTTTCTTCGGAATGATTATTATCAAAGTCCTTTTTGTATAAAGTGATGGGCTCTTTCTCGGAAGCCTTCAAACGTGTATTCAATCCCCAGTTTCCGGCTACTAAATCAAGATCACCATCACCATCGAAGTCGGCAGCCTTCACCACATTCCAAAACCCAGAACTAATTGAAAGCCCATTGTTCTCCTGAAGCAAAAGTTTCTTACCGTTGTTCATCCAGATAGAAATAGGCATCCAATCTCCGGCAACGATTGCGTCGTCAAAACCATCCTCGTTTAGGTCGATCCACTGCACATTATTTACATTTCCAAGAACCTTCCAAGTTGGTGCGATTTCTTCGGTCACATCGGTAAAATTACCTTGTCTGTCATTTTTCAAAAGATACTGCCTAGGCGTATCACCAAATTTTTGGGGCACGGCATTGGAGGTGATGCAAACATCCATAGCTCCGTCTTTGTTAAAGTCTGTGGCTGAAATCGAAGAGGCGTTGGTAAAAATATCTTGAAACTGTTCGCTATTCTTTTCAAAGCTTCCATTCTTATTAAGATACAACCTCGGACGAATGGCAGGACCGGTTTCAAATTCGTTACCGCCACTTACTATGATGAGGTCTTTAAAACCATCATTATTTACGTCAATAAAAAGTTGTGCAACATCTTCGCTGATGGCATCTTCCGCGAAGAGTTCAGGTTGGAGGGATGTTAGAGAGCCCGCTTCTCCCTGTACATATAGGGCCGACGCCTGTCCTTTAGCGCCTCCAATAAACAAATCGTCTAGGCCATCGTTGTTGATGTCGGCAACGGAAACACGCGGACCTTCATGGCCAATGGCGAAGGGAAGTAGGGGGTCCCGGTTAAATTCGATGGTACTGTTTTCTTTATGCTGAAAAGAAATGGCATTGGAGAGTATTTCAAAAGTAGCTTGTTGATTTTTATTGGAAGCATAGACATAAGCAGTCCCTGAAGCATTTTTTTGTTGCGCTAAAAAAACTTCCTTGGTAGGTACTGCAGTCTTAGTTTCAAAAGAACCATCAGGCCAAATCACTACTAGGGAATCCAATTGCTCTATGGCTCCAAGTCCCATTGTGATTTCAGGGGCAACCGATGATAAGTATCCTCGTGTGGTGAAGTTCTCTTTCATCCATTGTTGGGAGCCTTTATAGGCGATTACTTTGGCACCAATACCGCACGTATTCTTTCCACTTCCTTTAAATTGAATTTTCAAGGAACCTTGGGTTGGGTGTATTACTTCCGATTTGTTCTCTAACAGAAAAGCAGTTTCATTTACATTATTGACAACAAGGTCTAGATCGCCATCGTTGTCTAAATCGGCGTAGGTTGCACCATTGCTAAAGGAAGGTATATTTTTGAACCAAGTTTCGGTGGCATTGGTGAAACCTTCATTGTTATTGTTTCTGAAAAAGTAGTTGGCGGTTTTCTTGGTCGGGATTTTATCGATGAACGCCATTTCTTTTTCAGTCATTCCGGAACCTAGCTTTTTCTGAATGTTATCGTTGGCGATAAAATTGATAAAATCCATGTCGTTGGTAGCGCCCAGTATCCCATTGGTGATAAAAAGGTCGTTATAGCCATCGTTATCAAAGTCGGCAATCAAAGGACTCCAAGACCATTCGGTAGCGGCAATGCCACTAAGGTATCCCGTTTCACTGAAACTTCCGTTCCCTTGGTTCAGTTGCAAGGTGTTTTGCATGTATTGGTGGGCGTACCCATTCTTCACGTAATTGTTGTAGATCTGATAATTGAATTCGGTTCCCGACGTTTTGTAGGTTTCGATATTCTCAGGTAGCATGTCCACCGAAACAATATCAGGAAAGCCATCATTGTTTAGGTCGGAAATATCGTTGCCCATAGAGTAGTGGGTAGTGTGTCCAATGGAATTGTCTTCTGTGGAAATAACTTCCCGAAATGTTTTGTTTCCTTGGTTTATATAGAGGTAATCGTTCTCGAAGAAATCGTTGCTTACATAAAGATCCGGGTAGCCATCCTTGTTGATGTCACTCACCGTTACTCCAAGTCCATAACCTATTTTACTTTGAAAGATTCCTGTGAGCTCTGTGACGTCGGTGTAGACACCGTTATTGTTCTCAAAGAGTTTATCGCCCGACTCGTGGTTCACAATATTCCTGGTTGCACCCTTTCCATAGTTGAGGTTGGGGTTGGTACTGTGATTTAACAGGAAAAGGTCGAGGTCGCCATCCTGGTCGTAATCGAAGAAGGCCGCTTGGGTTGAAAAGCCAACGAAATCCAATTGGTATTCTTTGGCTTGTTCTTTAAAGCTGGGAATGCCTTGTTCGTTTATCCCTTGGTTGATGTACAAAAGGTTAGTGCCTTGTATTTGGTGATAGGCACCAACTTTGGAAATGTAGAGGTCCAGCCATCCGTCGCCATTTACATCGGCTACAGCCACACCATTGGTCCAGCCATTGGCATTATCGATGCCTGCGGTTGCTGTAATGTCTTGAAATTGTAGTGAGCCCTTATTTAAGTAGAGTACATCGGCTTGTTGATTGGCGGTAAAGTATAAGTCTATAAGGCCATCGTTGTTGAAGTCGGCAGAAGCTACTCCTGCGCCGTTGTAGAAGTAGATGTAATTAAGAATATTAAGTTCAGGGGTAGAGGTAATAGTGTTTTTAAAGGTAATGCCTGATTCATTGGGAGTAATTGATTCAAACAGGCTAGGCTCAGCAGGCGTGCACGCTCCTAAGAGTAGTAGTAAAGAAAATAGTAGAGATGCTTTAAATGAATTCAAATTGAGTCGGGATTGTTCTTTTTATATCAAGCCATTTTATGGCTTGCAAGATAATGGAATGGAATATGGCCGGGGGATAAGGGGAAGTAAAAAAGATTAATGAAAAGTTAATAAGCAGTTGTGTTAAATAAGTGAGCCGTCTCGAAGAGACGGCTCACAAAGCATTTTATAATATCCTTGGATTAGTATCCAGGGTTCTGAACCAAATTAGGGTTAGAAAGCAATGCATTAATTGGAATAGGATAAAGATTCCATTTGGTATCTCCAACAGACTCCGGATTTTTAAATTCCCAATCTTTTGTGAATTGTCCAAAACGAACCAAGTCATTTCTTCTCCAGAATTCAACGTATAATTCACGACCTCTTTCAGCCAATAAATCATTGTCGTTTACACTACCTAGAGGCGTAGCATCACGTAATGTTCTTAGTTCATTCACTAGAGTAGTAGCATCGCCACCCATTCTCATCATTGCTTCAGCTTTCATTAAGTGAGCATCTGCATAACGGAATACAATCTCGTGGCTACGGAATGATCCACCTTCGTCATTCGGGTGGTATTTTATTACACGAATCCCGGTGGCTTCACCATTTCCTGATAATCCAGGCATTTCTTTTGTGAATACTAATGGTTGACCTGTTCTATCTTTAAGAATAGTTCCATCCTCGTTATATTGTTGTCCTACTAGGAAACCATATCCAATACCAACGTTTTGTTCATCGGCAGTGGCAGCATCAGGAACCCATCCGCGACGCTCTTCTTGGCCATCACCAACATTGTTGCTGTTTGGATCTCCTTCAAAGCTATCGTAGAATTCGGCTAACGTACTAAATCCATTCCATCCACCTCCAGTGTTGTCAGGAGAATTTTGGTTGTAATGTAGTCCATTCCAAATACGGTTACCAACACCAGTTGATGCGAACCAAATAGTTTCGTTGTCAACATCTTGTTTGAACAAATCGAAATAACCTGCTTGTAAAGAATATCCGTCGGCGGCAATAGCGTCAACAGCATCAATTACTGCCTGATAGTTCGGCGCTGAACCTGTATATCGCTCAGAGTTTAAGATTACTTTTGCCAACAAGAAATTACCTGCGGCTCTTGATGCTCTTAAGTTTTCTTCACTAGGACCTCTAACTGGTAAGTCAGAAAGAGCAGTGTTAAGATCGTCGATGATAAGGTTGTAGGCTTCAGCCGCACTTAAAACAGTTGGGTCTACATCAGATCCATCGGTTGGGTTACGGAAAGGAGCAACACCCCATAAATCCACAACGAAGAACATACTAAAAGCTCTTAAAAATCGAGCTTGAGCAGCTTGCTCCGGAGTAGGATCACTTAACGGATCAATAATTTGAGAGGCTCTCAACACATTTTGATTTAAGTTGTTCCATGTGTTTAATACATACGCATGAGTTGGACTCCAAGTATGTGCATGTAAGGTTCTCCAGATACCGTTATCACCCCAGTCTGTCCCACGAGTTGGAACTAACTGTTCGTCGGTCGATACTTCGTTTAGCGCGAAGAAATTCGCCTGATCTCCTAACTGTCCATAGGTATCATTGTATAAGTTGGTGATCGATGCTTCTACATCGGCAACACCTTCAAATACTACTGAACCATCAGCAATAATAGAATCAGATTCCTCTAATTCCAAATTAGTACAGGAAAAGGTCAAGATTGATAGAAACGCAATCCCCATGATTGGCTTCAAGTTTGTAAATAAGCTTCTTTTCATAATCATTTTTTTAAAATTTTGCATTTAATCCTAACGTAATAGTTCTTGGTCTTGGGAAGGTTGCATAATCAATTCCAAATACCGGTAGACCATTTAAAAGGTCTCCACCAGCTGGTGAACTGCTTACTTCTGGATCTAAACCTGAGTAATCAGTAACTACAAATAGGTTTTGACCAGTAGCTGAAAGTACGAGGGATGAGAAGAAAGCTTCGTCTTTTAAAGGCCAGTTGTAACTTACAGTAGCATTCTGCATTCTAATGAAGTCACCTTTTTCAAGGAAACGAGTAGAAACGTCTGCCGCTGCATCAAAAGATTCACCGGTTGTAAGTACATCTAAAGGCACGTTACGTCCACCACGGAATGCACCTGCAGTAAAGAAGGCGTTGTTCGTGTTGTTGTAGATGTAGTGACCCCATTGTCCAGCAAAATAAGAAGAAACTGTCCAGTTCTTATAAGTCAAGGAAGTAGAGAAACCACCTGTTAAATCAGGAAGAGCACTCTTGTCAACGAATTCTTGAACGTCGTTTTGAACAGGCTGTCCAGTAACTGGATCAAACCCTTCAAACTTACGCAAGAAATAAGAGAATAAAGGATAACCTTCTTTCAGTTTTTGAGCATAAGCTTCTGAAAGTCCTTGACCTCTAATAGTTCCTGCGTTAAATTCACCATCTAGCTCTTCTACCATGTTGCTGTTGTAAGCGATGTTGAAATTAGCATTCCAAGTAAAATCATCAGTATCAATAATATCGTACCCAAGGCTAAATTCAATCCCTTCGTTCACCACTAACGAATTTGGTAAGTTGGTGAAAATAAAAGGCTGTACAGATGGCTGTGCTGCAAGTACGTTGAATAATAAGTCAGATGTTTCTTTACGATATACATCAACAGTACCGGTTAAACGGTCGTTGTTGAATCCGAAATCAAAACCTACTGCGTACTGCAATGTTTCCTCCCATTTCAATCCTGGGTTCGGGAATGAAACGTCAACAATACCTGGGATGTTGATATCTCCACCATCTCCAATTACATCACCACCAGCATAACGCTGTCTCTGGGTAAAGTTTCCGTATCCAAGACCTTCTTGGTTACCTGTAATACCTACTCCCAAACGAAGTTTCAAGGTAGATACATTGTCTCCTACGAAATCTTCATTATTGATTTTCCAAGCGAAAGCACCTGAAGGGAAGTAACCGTATTGGTTGTCCTCACCAAAACGTGAAGATCCATCCGCTCTCATGGTAGCAGTAAATAAGTATTTGTCGGCAATACTATAGTTCACACGGCCAAAATAAGACTGAAGTTCGTCAGTATTGTCAAACGTGTCAACAAACAACGATTTTACGTTCAGGTTATTTACATTGCTAATGAAGTCTGTAGTTGGTCCTTCTGCACCAAATAATCGGTTCACAAAGATTCCATCATCGATGTTACCAGCGAAACCATACTGCTGATATTCACCTGAAATTCTTGATTCAACTGTATTTGCAGTATTCTCTAATGCTTCACCCATTTGATTTAGATCATCGGTAAAGAATCCCCAACCGCTAATGTTTCTACCATCTCTTTGGAAGTCCTGGAAGGAATACCCCGCCAATACATCAAGGCTAGAGTTGCTAAAATCTTTAGTGTAGTTCAAAGTAATCTCCATCAACTTACTCTCGGTGTTTAAGTCGTTGATAGCACCTAAACCATTGCCGGTAACTCCTTGATCGAAGTTTAAAGCTTTTCCGGAAGCAACCGCAGTACGGGTTGATTCTGAAGTATCATACCCTAAATTGATTTTTGCTGTCAATTCTGGAATAATGTCATAGGAAGCAGAAAAGTTGATCAAAGCACGATTTGTATAAGAAGTGTTTTGAGTATACTCTAATGCAGTCGCAGGACTTAACAATCCTCCAGTTCCATCAAAGTTTGGATTAGTAGGCCATGTTGGATTTGCAGAATAAGCAGCACCCAAAAGGTCTCCACGAAAACCGGCACTAGCTCCAATTGGAGCCGTTTCATCGTTTACACGTGAAATTGATGATTGAAGAGATAGTTTTAATTTGTCTTGCAAGAATCTGTGGTTCGCATTTAAACGACCTGTAATTCTTTCCAAAGAAGTATTCTCAACAACTCCAAACAATTTACCATATCCAAAAGTAGCACGAACATTTCCTGCTCCATAGTTTTGGCTAAATGACAAGTTGTTGTCGGTAGACGTTGAAGTTCTAAAGATGTATTCTTGCCAGTCTGTAGAATTTTTAAAGTTTCTTTCCGCTAGGTCAAATCCAAAAAATTCAGACTGCTCTAAATATTCTTTTGCGTTTAATAGGTCGTAGGTCTTCGGTACAGAAGCGATGCTCAAGTTGGAAGAGAAGTCCCAAACACCACCGCGAGATCCTTTACCGGACTTCGTAGTAATGATCACCACCCCATTCGCACCTCGAGAACCGTAGATTGCAGTTGCAGAAGCATCTTTCAAGATGCTAATGCTTTCGATATCATTAGGGTTCAAGAACGAAAGAGGGTTTTTAGAAGCATTAGAACCTACTCCAATATTCTGGCTTTCTGCAGCAGTGTTACCTCCTGAAAGAGGAATTCCATCTACCACAAATAAAGGGTTGTTGTTTGATCGAACAGAGTTAGCTCCACGAATACGAATATCGATTCCGGCTCCTGGCTCACCACTGCTTTGTGAGATTTGAACCCCTGCCGTTTTTCCTTGGATTAACTGTTCTGGGGATACGATAACTCCTTGGTTGAAGTCTTCTGAAGTAACAGAAGCCACAGCTCCAGTAGCATCTTTTACGGTGGTTGTACCGTATCCAATTACCACTACTTCGGCAAGCGCTTCAACATCTTCTTGTAAGGTTACGTTTACAGTCGATTGTCCGTTAACGGCAACCTCTTGTGAAGCATACCCAATGTAACTAAAAACAAGAGTTCCGTCGGATGCAACGTCTTCAAGGCTGTAGTTACCATCAAAATCTGTTTGAGCCCCATTGGAAGTGCCTTTTACCACAACGTTTACTCCGGGAACAGGTCCGTTTGAATCAGAGACCGTTCCACTAACAGCAATTTGTGCTAATGCAGAACTACCCAGTAGCAAGGCTATCGGGAGCAACAAAAGTTTAGTTAGTAGTTTGTTTTTCATATAGTTTTCGGTTTAAAGTTAAATTTCAATTTAATTAGTCGTTACAAAATAAGATTTTGGGAGTTAACCCTAATAAATAGGTAAATAATAAAGTGAAACTCTAAAACTTACCTAACTGCCGTTGCGAAATATACAATAATTTGATCAATTATTGAATTTCTCGCATATCTATTATAAAATCAATCCCCTTTGATGGCTAATTCCCAATGTCTTTAACTCGCTGCCTTTTTTATTGAGTAAAAGGGGATTGATTTACATCTATAAAACCTGAACAATGAAGACGTTTTAAGCCTTCAAATAGAATCGATTTCATTCTTATCAACACTCCATTTGGAATGCACCAATTTTGAATCAAGGTACTAATTTCTATTAATTTTTTTAATTTCATAATAAATGCCCCCCAAAACCTTTATTTTCATACACGAAAACGTTTTCGATTTAGAATTTCGAAAAATTCATTTTTCAAAAGAAGACCAAATTATTCGATCTTTTTTCATAATATGTACCTTCTTTAATCCCTATTGATTTCAATGAAAGAGGTAACGCTTAAGCAAATTGCTGAAAACTTGGGTATTTCGGTCACCACCGTATCGAAAGCCCTAAAAAATTACACCGATGTAAGTAAGAAAACCAAGGCCCTTGTAAAGGAGGAAGCCAAGAAATTAAATTACAAACCCAATGTTTTTGCCGTCAACCTAAGAACCAAAGAGTCCAAGACTGTTGGCTTGATTATTCCGGAAGTGGTACACCATTTCTTTTCAAGCGTCATTAATGGGATTATTGAGGAGGCCGAACGAAAAGGGTATTTAGTCATTATCCTGCAATCCAATGAGTCTTATGAGTTGGAGAAAAAGCAAGTCGATCTGCTAATTAGCAAGCGTGTGGATGGGATCATGATCTCCCTCGCTAACGATACCGTAGATACATCTCATCTCCTGGAAGTGAAAGAACATGACATCCCCCTGGTGATGTTCGATAAGATTTCCAAATTAGTGCAATGTTCCAAAATTATTATCAACGACCGGCAAGCGGCGTACAATGCGACCAAGGTGCTTATCGATTCGGGATGTAAAAAGATTGCGCACTTTCGCGGTGCCTTGCTGCCTCAGAATTCCATCGATCGGTTTTTAGGGTACAAGAAAGCCCTTGAAGACCATGGTTTGCAATACGATTCGTCTATGGTGTACATGTGCGAGCGGGTAGATTATGAAGACGGACGTAAGGCGGCAGAGAAATTATTGGCCGACAAAAAAGAAGTGGACGGGATATTCGCCATTACCGATATGGCTGCTTTGGGAGCGATGACGGTGTTAAAGGAACATGGAATTAAAGTGCCTAACGATATCTCGGTGATGGGCTTCAGCAATTGGTTCTTATCGCAGGCAATCACGCCGGCATTGAGTACCATCGACCAACCGGGCTATGAAATGGGACGCAAGGCCTTCAAGTTGCTTCGCAAGGAAATGAAAGCTAAAAAAGCAGGCGTGGTCTTGCCTCCACAAACCAAAGTATTGGATACCCAGGTGATCATTAGGGAATCAACGAAATAAGAGAAAAGGCTTGCCCATGGCAGCCAACCAAAATAACCACTAGATCGAATACTGAATGAGACACTGTATCTTCCTCATGTGCTCCCTCTTCCTTATTACCTCTTGCAAGCAAAAGGAAAGCACCGCCGTTGTGAACGAATCACCAACACAAAAAACTTCAACGGCATGGTACCAAGAACCCTACCGGCCGCAATTTCATTTCACCCCTGCCGAAAAGTGGATGAACGATCCCAATGGTTTGGTGTATCACCAGGGTGTCTATCATCTGTTTTATCAATATTACCCGGAAGACATTGTTTGGGGACCTATGCACTGGGGACATGCCGTGAGTCCGGATATGATTCATTGGGAACACAAACCCATTGCGCTCTATCCCGACGAACACGGACTTATCTTCTCGGGAAGCGCGGTGGTAGATACGCATAATTCCTCAGGATTTGGAACAAAAGAAAACCCGCCGTTGGTGGCGATATTTACCTACCACAGCATGGAACTTGAAAAACTCGGAAACAACGATTACCAAACCCAAGGCATTGCCTATAGCCTAGACAATGGCGATACCTGGACCAAATACGAGGGCAATCCCGTAATTGGCAATAAGAGCATCAAAGACTTTCGAGATCCTAAGGTGTTTTGGCATGAGGCTTCATCGCGATGGGTGCTCACCCTCGTGGCAGGAGACCATGCAAAATTCTACACTTCGGAAAACCTAAAAGATTGGACCCATCATTCCGATTTTGGAAAAGATTTGGGTGCGCATGGCG
>JAHEMY010000041.1 GCA_024643425.1 Flavobacteriaceae bacterium | reverse complement strand
GATCTATAATAATATCTTGAGCTTCCCCATCGATTTCTATAATTTTATACGTTTCGGTTACATCTCCTTGATCAGGAGTTGCTCCGTTATAGTCGTAGCTAAATCCATCAAAGATGGAGGTGAGTGCTGTATTGATAGCCTCGTCTGTGGGGCATTCATCAATTTGAGCATCACTAGCACATATCGCATTTATAGGTACTGTAACTTGAATTTGAACATCATAACTATCCACTGAAGCACATCCAGTTCCGGCACCACCTATTCCAGGGCCATTCACAACAACCCAGTAAGTAGCATCCACATCTGTCCAAAATTCCCAATTAAAATTATTTCCGTTTGGATCTACACCAGTATCATCTAAAGGTGTTCCGATAGGAAATCCTACATCACCTGGAAGTCCGGGGTTAGTGTTATACCATGCATAGGTACATCCTGGACATGGAACTCCTGCCTGTGTTTCGGCAAGTAATCGTATAGGCTGTGGTTCGGGTAAACAACTTAAATCTCCAGCCGTTATTTCTACATCAACATCTTGAACCTGACCAAATGGGAAAGGCCCCGCTACATCCTTTAACTCGGATGTGAAAGATGCTGAAGATCGTGTTTTGATAAGCACCCCTCCAAAAAGATTGGAGCATTCTCCATTTTGATTTGGAGATTGATCCAGTCCAATAGTTGTTAGATCAATTCCAAATTCAATAAAAGTATCTTCAGGATGATCTGACACAACATTTCCCTGAGGACCTGTTATAGTCCCAAAATTACCTGCCGGTGTATCTCCGGAATTATTTCCATTAGGTCCATTTATCGAAGCAAATGCTACCGTATTTTCTAATATGTCGTGCAATTCAATTTCGGCATATCCCCAGCCATTGGCTCCTTCTCCTGATTCAAAAACGGGTTGTCCATTTCCTCCAATCACAAATCGGAATTGAACATTATCCCCTGGATCCGCATCGAAAGCTGCATTTGCACTCTGAAGAGATCCACCAGGCAAATCAGACGGTTTCACCCAAAGATAAATATGACCAATAATATTAGTACCTCCGTTCTCGAAGTTTAATGAAATTATAATATCTCCTAATTGCGTGATTTGAGCCACATTTCCGCCTCCAATGGCAAATTCCCAAGCGGTGTGTCCACCTTGGTCGCCAGTATTGAAAATCCCTGAATCAACAATATATTCTGGATTGCTTCTGAATAATTCAAAGTCAATGTAGGAAGACCCATCAGGAGAGCGAGTACTCGCCCCTATAAAGGTCCAAAGTTTAAAATCGGCAGACCTTCTTAAATGCCCCATGACATCGATGATGTCATTTTTCTGAGGGTTTGAACCCACTACAACATTCCACGTTTGTGGATTGTCGGCATTCTTGTTTGAACCGGTCTTAAAAATATTTATATCCTTATTATTTCCGGCCCAATTCGGATCCCGCAAATAGACTGCATCCAACCATGTATTCCCTTTAGAATCCACGGTATATGGAGGTACAGACATTCCCTGTTGAAATTCAACATTGGAGTTAATATAACCAGGTATCAAATTTCCTGGATCTGACACGTCAATTACACTCATCCCATTTCCACTAGGACTAGCATTTTTGAACCAATCATCTGTATTTGCACCTGTATTAGGTGGTAACAGATTACCGTTTTCATCATAGATGCGCCAGGAAGTGTTCGTCTGAACATCGCCGTCCACACCAAAATCCGCTTCAATCGAACCGGATTCAACAATGATCTGCGCATTTGCCGTCGTGATCATAAATAAAAAAAGCATCACTGCCAGCAGAGGCGTCATGCTTTTTTCGATCTTTTTTTTCAAAAATGAAAATGTCGTAAAACAATTTCTTTCACTACTAATGAAAGATTGTTCATCGTAATTTGATTTCATATCTACTTCTCTTTAGTTTTAGTTATAGGCTACCAAAACATAGAAGTAGTTAATCACAAAGTAGAAATGCGGGCGGGGATAAGTAAACTAAAAGTTTAAACGTTGTTAAGCTTTTTTTTAAGGAATATGAAGATACGTAGGAATCTACTGAAAGTGAAAGTTATTAGATGATTTGCAAGAAAATTCGTCAAAATGACTAAAAATCTTACAAAAATGAAGTTAATTTTTGGAAAATATTATTATTTCTTCTCGCGATTCAAGATTCTGTATTCCTCATAGCATTCGCTAATGGCATCCAAAATCTGTAAATCGTTGGCTGTCTTGATGAAATCTTCCGAATAACTACAATTATTCATAATTTCATCGATATCGGTCCTTTCAAGTTGGAGTACCGCCATCAGGGTTTCACGATCGAATTTCGACTGCAAAAGGTTTCGAATTTCATCGTCCTCCTTCATCTGCCTTAACTTACGCATTTGACGCGGTCGTTTCCCGAATACATTATAAAGAAAATCGGCAGGATTGAAAATAGAACTCAATACTTTAGAAACAGCGCCCGGCTGACTCTTTCCACCTTCATAGCCTCCACCAAGTCCGGCAATGCGATAACGGTAGTTATCATAAATAGGTATAATCTTAGCATCTACCTCCACATACCCAGTTAGTTGTACCGGCTTTACCACCACTTCTTCCAAAGCAATTCCAAGCTCGGTCATCTTTACCTTAATATTATCGTATTTAAGCCAGTCGTTGGTTACGCGAACACGAATCGATTTAAAACCTAAATAAGAAAAATAGAGGGTGTCGTTCGCAGAGGCCTTAATAGTGAACAAACCATCCTTGTCGCTGGTGGTTCCTTTTACCTTATTCAAGTTTACGATATTCACATTTTCCAAAGGCTTTTCTGTGGCGTCATTTACCACCAAACCTTTGATCACTACCCCATCTTCATTCTCGGTGTTTTGCGACCAAATGAACATGGGGAAGATAACCAATATCGTTACAAGGAAATTCTTAAACATAGCAAGGTATTCGCTGTAAATTTACATATTTAGACATGAATTTCCAGCCAAAGTTTCGTTAATGCAATAATTTTTGAAAATTACATTCTTCGACGACGCTTGCCTCCGGTTCCTTTCTCCTTCGGACGGTCGCTCGATTTTCTGCTTTTCCCTTTGAATTTAGGACGATCGTCGTTCGATTTTGAGCGCTCTCCGCCGCCGAATCCACCTTTCTTACCAAAGCCTTCTTTCTTTCCAAAACCTTCTTTCTTGCCGAATCCACCTTTCTTTCTTCCATCTCCTCCGCGGCCTTCACCACGTCCTTGACTTCTACCTCCGCGTCCACGTCCTCGATCTTTGGAAATTTCAATGTCTACCTTTCGGTCTTCGTATTGAACTTCCTTAAAAGCTTCCATCACTTTATCAACGTGCTGCTCATCGGTATTGAAGAATGAGAAGGTATCCATGGTATCTACATGGAATACATCGTCTTTACCTAATTGAGTGATCTCGCGAATTAGATCTTTAAGATCCATCCACTGCAAACCGTCTTTTTTTCCTAAGTTGATGAAAAAACGGGTGCTGTTATCGGAGAACTTCTTCGCCTCAACATCGTTATGATCTCTTCCGCCTTCAACATTTAAGTCTTTGGCTTTCTTATAGTAATTGTAGAAACGGGTGAATTCAACAGAAAACACTTTCTTGATCAATTCTTCTTTTGAAAAATCTTCTAAAACTTCATTGATCTTCGGAAGATACCCATCAATTTCATGATTAATCTGTGTATCCTTGATGCTATTCGCCAAATGGAATAATTGCTTTTCACAAATTTCCATTCCTGAAGGAACTTCCTTCTTTATAAATGATTTTTGGATGATTTTCTCAATGGTCTTGATCTTTCTAATCTCACTCTTTGATATAATCACCATGGAAACCCCAGTTTTCCCTGCGCGACCGGTACGACCACTTCGGTGGGTATAGGTTTCTATTTCGTCAGGAAGCTGGTAATTAATTACGTGGGTGATATCGTCCACATCAATTCCACGAGCGGCCACATCGGTAGCCACTAACATTTGAATTTGTCTACTTCTAAAGGATTTCATCACCAAATCTCTCTGATTCTGACTTAAATCTCCATGAAGAGCTGCCGCATTATACCCATCTTCGATAAGCATTTCTGCTACCTTTTGGGTGTCTCGCTTGGTGCGACAGAATACGACAGAAAAGATATCAGGATTGGCATCCGATAGTCGCTTTAAGGCTTGGTAGCGATCACGAGCATTCACCATATAATATTCATGCGAAACATTTTCAGCACCCACATTACGGGTTCCAACCGTTACCTCTTGGGGATTGTTCATGAATTTTTTGGCAATGGTCGACACTTCCTTCGGCATGGTCGCGCTAAACAACCAAGTCGATTTGCTTTTAGGAGAATGCGATAAGATATCGGTGATATCTTCATAGAATCCCATGTTCAGCATCTCGTCTGCCTCATCCAAGACACAATAATCAATCTTAGAAATATCGATCATTCCACGACCGATCATGTCCTTCATTCTTCCCGGAGTTGCCACGATAATCTGCGCACCTCGGTTAATTTGTTTTGATTGGTCCACAATACTCGCTCCACCATAGATGGCAACCACATTGAGGCCTTTTAAATATTTACCGTATAATTTTAATTCTGCCGTGATTTGAAGACACAATTCTCTTGTTGGAGAAAGGATCAAACCTTGCGTGGTACGGCTGTCCACATTGATTTTTTGTAACATTGGAAATCCGAAAGCTGCAGTTTTACCGGTTCCGGTCTGCGCTAAGGAAACAATGTCTGTTTCTTCTGATAAAAGTAATGGGATTGCTTTTTCTTGAACTTCACTTGGGGTTTCAAAGCCCAAGTCTTTAATGGCCTGAAGGAACTGGTCCTCCAACCCTAATGATTGAAATGTACTCATTCGTATGTTTACTAGTTATTGTGTTGACCTGAAGCAATCGACTCTAGTAAACCTTACGCTTCTACCTCAACACTTCCTCACCCTGAGGAATTTGCGGCAAAGATAGTTTTATTAAATGAATGTGAAAATCTATTATGAATTATTTAAGGATAGGTACTCGATCAACTGTCGCATTGCCTTTCCACGATGGCCTATATCACTCTTCTGAGTGAGGGTCATTTCGGCAAAACTTTGATCAAACCCATCGGGTTGAAAAATTGGGTCGTAGCCGAACCCTCCATCACCTCTAGGCTCTTTGAGAATCACTCCCTCGCAGATTCCCAAAAACATATTTTGATGTCCGTCCATCGAAAGCGCAATGGCCGTTTTAAATCGTGCCGAACGGTCCTCCTCATCCTTCAACTCCTCTAAAACCTTTTCCATATTAGCCGTTGAACTTTTAGCATCTCCGGCATAGCGAGCACTGTATACTCCGGGAGCACCGTTCAAAGCTTTTATTTCCAAACCGGTATCGTCGGCAAAACAATTGAATCCGTAATGTCGGTTTACAAATTCTACTTTTAAGATGGCATTTTCTTCAATAGTTTCTGCAGTTTCCGGAATTTCATCATGACAACCGATGTCGTTTAAACTAAGGAGTTCCAAATGATTGGGAAGTAAGGCTTTTACTTCGCGGAACTTATTTTCGTTATGAGTTGCAAAAACGAGCTTCATTAATGCATTGAATGTAAGGCAATTCGATTTCCTTCAGAATCCATAAAAACCGCCATAAACCCATGTTCTTCAGAAATTTGAGTTTTTGGCTGGTCGATGCTTCCACCTGCTTCTTCAATTCGATCCAATTCATTTTGCACATTATCACTGTGAAAATAAACCAACGGTCCTTCTTGGCTTGGCACATAACTTTCTTGCTTGATTAAAGTTCCTGTAGCCCCGGGAACGTCATTCCCTGCATTGGGGAACCAAGCCATTTGCAAACCTCCAAAATCCATTGGTTGTAATTTTAATTGAAATACCATCTCATAAAAACGAATGGCTCGCTCCATATCGTTTACGGGTATTTCAATCCAGGCAAAAGGGTTGTGTTTCATAATTAGTTCTTTTCCAAAAGTGCTTTTAAATCCCTTAGTCCTTCTTCAAAATCTTTTCCAACCGCTTTATCCATATTAAAAAAGAGCATCATAATGCTTATAGGAATTTTATTCTCTCCACGAAATCCCCACACCACGCGAGTTGCATTTCCATCTTCCTCAGCAACTTTTAAATAACCCTCGCTTACCGACTTCATTGGTTTAAGAAATCGTAATTCGCACACCACACGGTCATTTTCAACAATCTTTGTTATTTCTTGTTCTCCCGAGCCTACTTGTTTATGATTGCTTTCCCAACCGGAAATATAGCCTACAGTCCCGTCTATGCCCGATTCGTATTTTTTCATATCAGGATCACGTTTTGCCCATGGACCCCAATTTTCTTGATTTTTTATGAGCTTTAAATACTGAAACACTTCAGAAATAGGTCGGTGAATAACAATTTCCCGATGGACGTTGTAACTTTTTGGTGCTATAGCAGCCAAAAGAATCATGATCGCAATAAAAACAGCAAGGATGTAAAATAGAGTCATCATAATAAGGTGGTGTTAGTTGCCTCAATTTACGATTTTTTTTGATTGTTATATCGCTCTATAATTTGATCGATACTTTTAATCGATTTTTTCGTCCAATGAATTTCCAGCGCTAGCTTCTCAGGTTCAGAGAGTTGCCAATCTACTTTTTCGATGCGCATGCGCGTCACTATTTCCTGAAGGATGATGGCCGCAGATACAGAAATGTTCAAACTTTCCGTAAAACCATACATGGGAATTTTAAGAAATCCATCGGCTTTTTCCATCACGGCTTCACTCAATCCGTTTTTCTCTGTTCCAAAGAAAAAAGCACTTTTCTTTGAAACATCGAACTCGTGAAGAAGCGTCGAATTGCCGTGCGGGGTGGTCGCTATAATTTGATAGCCCGATTCTTTTAACGTTTCCATACAAGCTTCCGAAGATCGGTGTCGATAAATATCCACCCATTTCTGTGCGCCCATGGCAATTTCACGATCCACGCGCTTTCCCAAACGCTCCTCAATAACATGCAAATCCTGAATTCCAAAAACATCGCAGCTGCGCATCACCGCACTGGTATTATGCAATTGATAAACATCTTCCGTTACTACGGTAAAATGACGCGTACGTTGTTCGAGTGCTTCTCGAAACAATTGCTTCCTGCGATCGGTTAAATACGTCTGTAAATAGGTTAATAGTTGCGAATCCAATGGGAATATGTAATTTTAAACGAAGATAAAAAATTCAAGCATATGAAAATTGCTGTGCTTACGGGAGCAGGGGTTAGTGCCGAAAGTGGACTTAAAACCTTTCGCGACAGTAATGGTTTGTGGGAAGGTCATGATGTGATGGAAGTGGCTTCCCCTGAAGGGTTTCGAAAAAATCCGGAGTTGGTTTTGGATTTTTATAACCAACGACGTAGGCAGTTATTGGAGGTTCATCCTAATGAAGCACATTCAGCCATTGCCCAATTAGAACAAACACACAATACCGTAGTGATTACCCAAAATGTGGACGATCTCCATGAACGAGCCGGCAGTAGTCAAGTGATACACTTACATGGCGAACTGCTAAAGGCGCGAAGTGTTTATAAAGAGAATACGGTACGATCTTGGAAAAAAGATATCGTACTCGGGGATCTTTGCGAAAATGGGCATCAGTTACGACCACATATTGTCTGGTTTGGTGAAGCAGTCCCGATGATGGATGTCGCCATTGAAGAAGTTTCGTCTGCCGATATCTTGCTAATTGTCGGGACATCCATGCAAGTATATCCGGCTGCCAGCTTATTACAATTTGCAAATTACCATTGTCCGGTCTTTTTTGTGGATCCCAATCCCTCATTAAATCAGTCGGAACGTTTTCGGATTATTGCCGAAAAAGCAAGCACCGGGGTTCCAAAGGCAATTGAACAAATCAAAGGCCTGCGATAAATGACCCTACTCGAACATATTGAGCAGACGACCGGAACACGACAAAGCCGTCTCGAGGCAGCCCAATGGGTTTTGAAAAACCCACAATACCTGAAAGAGTTATTAGTCTATTGCTTTGAAAGTAATGGAGCGGTTTCTATTAGAGCTACTTGGATTTTGGAATTTGTCTGTCTTGAAGATTTAGAGCTCCTTTATCCGCATTTAGATTATTTCATGGAACAACTTCCTACGGCAAAACTAGATTCATCAGTGCGTCCTTTAGCACATATTTGTGAGCTCCTAACGAAAAGACACTACCTAACTAAAAAAGGACAGCTGCAACCCCCTTTCACCACCCAGCATAAATCAACCATTACTTCCTGCTGCTTCGATTGGTTGATTACCAATCAAAAAGTGGCATGTGAAGTCCGCGCAATGACCTGCCTGTATTACTTGGGCAAGGAAATCGATTGGATTTATAATGAATTAGCCCCCATCCTTGAATCGAACATCGCTGCAAAAAGTGCAGGATATCGAGCAAGGGGTAAAAAGATCTTAGACCTAATTAATAAAGAAGAACATTAATGAGCTTCCGGTAGTAACGGTCCTGCCAATTCTTTCATAAAGAATAATTTCCCTGGAAGGGTAGGCATCCAACTAGATGGAACCCAACGCGACGGTCCGTACTGCAGGGTCACACACAAACTCATGCCTTGCCAATTCGCTCCTCGATTTGGATAGACACCATCGGCTCCTCCAATACAATAATCACTCTTTAGAAATAATCCCGGGCCAATAGTATTTGCATAACACGGAATCAAGGTAAACCGACTAGAAAAACTGTGAAGACTATTTTGTTCTATCGTCAAGGGATGCAATGCCTGACCTATTCTATGAGATTGATCTTTCCATTCTTGATCGCTTGCATATTCGTCGCCAATTTGCGGTTCCCAAAAGGCAATATGACAGGCTCTTCCTATGCCATAAACGGTTACCAGTCGGCCACCGCCCCCTTTGATGGCTTTAATTTTTTCCTCGTACTGAGGCAAGACTTCTTTCGTTGCAAAATGACGTTGTTCCTTAGGGATTGTGAGTGCGCCAAGTGGATCGAACAAAGCGTGATTCATTGCCAATTCAAACCCTCCTTCTTGATCACTGGGCATGGTATCTCCATCCCGGTTGGACCATTCGTCCATGTTGAAGGTATAGACGTGCGCGCAGGAAATTTGTCGTTCTTCAATAATTTCGACCACGTGCTTGTACATCCCCATAGGACCAACAGGTAAAATAATGGCTAGTTTTTGACCATTTTCATAGGTCTCGATAATTTCATTGGCAATCTCAGCTCCCATGCGGTATTCCAATTCATCCAATGAATTTAGGGCCATAGCTTGGAAACCTTTATTCCAATGAGTCCCTCGCGATAAGACTTTCTTTAATCCAAGATCACAGCATTTATCAATTTTCTCCAGGTCCCAACCCTTAGGGTAAAAGCCTTCTAATAAAGATCCTTTGACCGTGTTTAAAAAGTTTAATTTTTCCATAGTGTGCTTTTCATTTAAATCATTCAGTTTCAGTAAAAGCGAACTACGAAGGTAGCGATTCTCCATCAAATTTCACAGGAAGAAAAATTCAAATGTTGATGCCTTCAAAGTGCCTGGGCTTCCGTATCTTTGCCTTTTCAAAATTTATTGCATGTCTAATTTATCTTTAACCGCCATCTCCCCTATTGATGGGCGTTACGCCTCCAAAACAAGTGGATTGGTTCCTTATTTTTCAGAAGAAGCACTTATTAAATACCGACTTCAAATCGAAATCGAATATTTTATTGCTTTGGTGGAACTTCCGCTCCCTCAATTAGCACATTTCAATCGTTCCACATTTTCCGAACTTCGAAAAATATACCAAGATTTTAATACAAAGGACGCCCTTGAAATTAAAGACATCGAGAAGATCACCAACCACGATGTAAAAGCGGTTGAATACTTTATCAAGAAAAAGTTTGATGATCTAGGCTTGCAGGCGTTCAAGGAGTTTATTCACTTCGGACTAACCTCCCAGGACATCAATAATACTGCAATTCCGCTTTCATTAAAAGATGCGGTAAACGATGTATACATTCCTCTCTTCTTGGAAGTAATTGAAAAGTTGAAATCGCTCGCCAAAGAATGGGCACATATTCCAATGTTGGCCAGAACACATGGGCAACCTGCCTCTCCTACTCGATTAGGAAAAGAAATTGAAGTATTTGTAGTTCGGCTTCAAGAGCAACTCGATCTTTTAAACGATGTAAAAAGCGCGGCTAAATTTGGTGGTGCAACTGGAAATTTTAACGCCCATAAAGTGGCGTACCCTGCTATCGATTGGAAATCCTTTGGAGCTCATTTTGTAAATGAAAAACTAGGGTTATACCACTCCTTTCCTACCACACAAATTGAGCATTACGATCATATGGCGGCCTTGTTTGACGGCTTAAAAAGAATTAATACGGTACTCATCGATTTGGATCGAGATATTTGGACCTATGTATCCATGGATTACTTCAAACAGAAAATTAAAAAAGGAGAGATTGGTTCCAGTGCTATGCCACACAAAGTAAATCCAATTGATTTTGAAAATAGTGAAGGAAATTTAGGGATTGCCAATGCGTTGTACGAACATTTGGCAGCTAAGCTACCAGTAAGCAGATTGCAACGAGATCTTACCGATAGCACGGTCTTGCGAAATATTGGTGTTCCGATCGGACATACTTTGATAGGTTTTCAATCGACCTTGAAAGGATTGGATAAGTTATTGCTGAATGAAGCCAAGATTGCTGAAGACTTAGATCGCAATTGGGCGGTTGTAGCAGAAGCGATACAAACCATCCTAAGAAGAGAGGGATATCCCAATCCTTATGAAGCACTGAAAGGGCTAACACGCACCAACGAAGCCGTCACACAAAAATCGATTGCCGATTTCATAGAAACCCTTGATGTTTCCGAAGAAATTAAAAAAGAAATGCGGGTGATAAGTCCGCAAAACTATACAGGAATTTAAACGAAAAAAGCCTCCAAAATGGAGGCTTTTTTTATTCATCTTCATAACTAACTTACATCTCTGAAAATATATCTCCAATACCTGCAAGTTTGGAAAGGTCTAAATCTCCTCGTTCCATCGTACTCATAAGTTTCAGTGCTTGATCCGGACGCATTTTATCACAAAGCAATCGGAACACACCAAATCCTTTGTCGGAAGAACTTGCAAAGACAATGACCTCATCGATCGCCGTTTCTTCACCAAGGTATTTCATGGTCATGAGCATATCATTCGATTTTACCGAACCAAGTGTTTTATATTTCTCTTGGCCAATAATATCTTTGATGATGGTCTTTTCAGATTCATATTCTGCTTCTTTCCCCTCCTTGATAGGATACGCCACTACATTAATTTTCTTAATGGTGCTTAAAATGTCCTTTTCTTCCTCTGTAAACCTAGTCTCATCACCCATAAAAAGGCTTGTAGCAATGTCTACTTTTAAGTAGCGATCGTCTGCTTGTTTATCTACAAGGTATTGTTGTAAGGAGGTTCCATTGTCACAGCTCACTAAACTAAGTAAGGCCATAGATACCAAAGTCATGTATTTAAGTACGGTCGTCATTATTTGTTCTTTTTATCAATATTCTTTAATTCTTCACTTCCGGGCACTTTCAAATCTTTGGTAAGTTTTGAAATTTGCTTTAAGTCGATATTTCCGGTGATGCTCATCACGATCGCCTGTTGTTTCCCTTCTACATTTCCTTCAAGGAACATAAGAAGTTCGCTCACAAAGCTTTCATTTTTACCTTCTTTTGAATAGAATTTGATGTTTTTACCATCTTCTTTTACTCTCATTAGTTCGTTCAAGCCTTTAGAGCTTGCTATATATTTATCTACGGTCGATTTCATTCGTCCACCCACCTCGCTATTTTCGGTAATAAAGATTTTAATGTTGTCGAGGTTGTTCACCATTTGCATGTATTCTTTTACTTCAGGATCGTTTGAATCGATGTCGATTTCAGCAAGAAGCTTGAACATGTTTTTGGTTACTATGACGGCAGTTACATCTTTCTCATCTTCAAATTTATCAAAGAATCCTTGGGCAAATCCCACCATGGGAACCAAAAGAAGTGCGGCTATTAAAAGTGTTTTTTTCATTTTTTTAGGTATTAAATAGGGTTACTTTAAAATTTTGTTTCTTGTTTCGTTAAATTGATTGATTATGTTGATGGCTGATGTTCCTTGTTCAAATTCTTCTAAATATGTTATTTTGGATGCTCCTTTATTCAAATTTTCAGACAATAAGAGCATGGTTTCCTTCGCTTGATTATAAGCCATTAATGCTTCCTCCTGTTCTGCGGTAAGTCCTGTATTTTGGAAGAAGAATAAACTTCCTACTCCTAATACAATCGCTATTGAAGCAGCAATACTCCAAACCATAAAGGTGCTTTTCGGTTTTGCTATCGGGAGTTTTAACTCGCGCGTTGATTGTACCTCTCTAGCTTCTGAAAAGCTCTTAAACATTGGGCGATACATCTCCAAATGTGCAGGCACCTTATTAGAGTTGAAAAAAGCCCCTAGCTCCATTTCCTCTTTTAAGGACGTATTTCCTTCAAAATAGGATTCCAATAATTTGTCAATATTAGCTAATTCCATAGTTGTACTTTTTTAAAAGTTCTTCTCGAACTGTTTTTCGCGCTCTTGATAAATTTACGCGAATTGCAGTTTCATTAATGTCAAGCATTTCAGAAATTTCATGAAATTCAAATTGTTCAATATCCCTCAACTGCATCACCATTCGTTGTTTTTCCGGCAAGGTATCCATCACCTTAAAAACCAAAGCTACTTCATCGTTGAGCTCAACTTTTTTCTGCAAATTATCGGAATGTTGATAATTGCTATGCACAATTTTCAGGTTGGATGCTTGCTTTGACTTTAACCGATCTAAACAATAGTTCTTGGTCATCGTCACTGCAAAAGCTTCAGGATTGCTATATTCCTTCATCTTATCCCTGCCTTTCCATAATTTCAAAAAAACTTCCTGAACCGCATCCTCCGCCTCTTCACTTGAAACCAGAAGGCGCCTTGCCAAGCGATAAAGCTTGTCTTTTATAGGCAGAACGGTTTCTAAAAATTCCTTCTGTTTCATTGATGGTTGGTTTGAAGCGTTTTTTATGCGTTTCTATGATTACGACGAACCAGATACTTTTTTGTTACATTTTTATTTCAAATTGTAATAATGTCCCTATTTTAGAGGTTATATTGAAAACACGTACATCATTATAAATGTAGTTTAAATAAGTATCCTGTGAAAAAGTCCCTTATCTTACTGTTGGTCGTTGTTTCTTCCTTTTTTAGCGCTTGCTTTGAGGACCAAGACGATAATATCACCATTGCCACCACTTCTGAAATAAACGATTTTATTTGGCGTGGACTTAATTTCTTTTACCTCTACAAGGCAGACACTCCGGAATTGGCCAACGATGCATTTGCTGACGAGGCCGCTTTCAACGATTTTTTAAGTTCGTATAATAGCCCTGAGGACTTCTTTGCTTACCTAAAGGCAGCGCCTGATAATTTTAGTATTTTGGTTGACGATTATACCGAATTGGAAGATGCTTTGGCAGGCACAACGCTTAATAACGGTATGGAATTTGGCTTAGTGCTTTATCCAAACATGAGTGGAAATGTCTTTGGATATATTCGGTACGTGCTTCCCAATACGGATGCATCCTTAAATCAATTAGAACGTGGAATGATTTTTAATACGGTTAACGGTCAGCAACTCACTGAAAACAACTTTGCAGATTTACTTTCAGAAAATAGTTATACCATTGGTTTGGCCACTTTTGATGGCACCGATGTGACTCCTACCGGAACTGAAGTGGACCTAATTAAAACACAATACACAGAAAATCCAATTTTTAAATCGACCACCTTTGATATTAACGGTCATAAAATTGGGTACCTTATGTACAATGCTTTTACAAACGAATTTGACAACCAACTAAATAATGTGTTTGGCGAATTTAAGTCGGCAGGAGTAACCGATTTGGTTTTGGACCTGCGTTATAATGGAGGAGGATCTGTTCGCACCGCTAAATATTTGGCCAGCATGATTACCGGGCAAAATACCGGTGAAATTTTCTATACCGAACAATGGAATGCAGACCGTCAAGATCCGTACGCCAGCAACGGGTTGTTTGTGAGTAGTTTTGAAGGAGGAGGACAATCTATTAATAGTCTCATGCTCAATCAAGTTTATGTGCTTACTTCTTCGAGAACAGCGTCGGCAAGTGAATTGGTGATCAATGGCTTGTCCCCTTATGTTGATGTGGTACAAATAGGAACGAATACTACCGGGAAATACCAAGCATCTTTCCTTTTGTATGACGCTCCTGCACCAAACTTTTCACGTAGCGAGGCCAATCCGGGTCATCGATACGCCATGCTTCCTTTAGTATTTAAAACTGCGAATGCTGCAGGATTTACGGATTACGACGACGGATTAGTTCCCGATATCGAACAACCCGAAGACTTCAGCAATTTAGGTCAGCTTGGCAATCCAAACGAGCCTCTTTTGGCAACGGCAATCTCTGAAATCACGGGAATCCCAAGACCGTTTGGAAAAATTGGACCACAGCTTCAAACCATTTCAGACAGCAAAGCAGGGCAATTGGGGTATCAAACCATGTTTATTAAGTAAAATAAAGGAACCGAAGTATAAACTCCGGCCCCTTTTCACAAACTACTTTACCAAACTATTTACTAAATCTTGAAAGTAATTACTGGTAAATCGGAATGATTTACCAAATCTTCCCCAATGCTACCGCTGAAAAAATGCGCTAAGCCTTTACGGCCATGAGTTGGCATAGCGATGGCATCGGCATTTATTAAATTACTGTACTGAAAAATTCCTTCTTCAACACTGTAAGCATTGTATGTATTAATATCGGTGATCTTGTATTCCTGATCTGCTTTTGCTGCCAAGATGAATTGTAAGAAACGATTATGCATTTCTTGCGTACTTCTGAAGCCATCACCCGGTGTGTTGATGTACACCAATTCCATAGGAGCGTCGAAAAGGTTAAAAAGCCTGCTTGCCTTATGAAATACTGAAACAACTTCTTCATCAAAATTTGAAGCGAAAACAACTTTTTCCAGTTTAAAATTCTTCACTCGATTTTTAATCACGAGCACAGGAATATCGGAATGTCGCACTACTTTTTCAGTATTAGAGCCTACAAACATTTCGCGAACACCACTACTTCCATGAGACCCCATGACAATTAAGTCGCAATCAAATTCTTTAGCCACAGAATTAATTTCTTGAAATTCCTTATAATTCTGAACCGTAGTATGCACTTTAAGGTTTTTTAAGTAATCTTTTTCGAGAAACTCTGCAAATCGTTTTTCGGCAAGCTTCATATAAAACATCGCCTGCATAACATCTTCTGAATCGTCTTTATTTAAAACGGCCTGAGTTAACCCCATCATATGAAGCGCCACTAATTCAGTTTTGTGATGTGTTGCCAATTGAGCAGCCACTTCTAGGGCGTATTCAGAACATTCTGAAAAATCAATGGGTACCAGTATTTTTTTCATTTTTTTGATGTTAGATTAAATCTTAAATGCTCTTTAAGGGTTCGATAACACAAGTTATTTCCCTATTCCAAAGGTTACTTCCTTTCTCTTTTTTAATTGTTTTTCTAGATCGGAAATGGTTTCCTTTACCGCCATTTCAAAATTTTTCTCTTTCGAAACAGCAAATAATTTCGGACCCGGCAAACTCAATTCTATTTCACAAATTTTTTCAGCCGGAGTGTTATTTTCAATTTTAAAAAATACTTCAGCATTAATTACCCAACCATACTTTGCGCTAAGTTTTTGTAATTTCTTTGTGGTATATTCCGTAAGGGCTTCACTTGTGGGAAGCTTTACATATTGAATTGAGATTGTCATAGCTCTATTGTTTAAATATTTAAGTAAATCTAAGGTGGATCAAAAAATTAAAAAATGACGATGGTCATTAATTAAAAAATCACTTCCGTTCTTCTCAAAAATATTGCCTTAAAAAATCTATTTACCAGCCTTATTCACACTTTATTCTTAGCAAGACCAACTATGATTTAAGTCATTAATTTTAGGAGATTCTTAGTCTAATTTTGTTAAAATCTAGAATTAATAATGTGTGCATTCACTCTATAATTAACAGACTTCAAAGCTGTTTTTAGGCACAATAAATCTATATATCATGAAAAACTTATTAAAATTTATCGCAGTATTATTTGCGACTTCCATGATGGGACAATCCGGACATATCATGCAAGGCGTAGGTGCCGTAAATATGTCCATGGGAGGCGCTGCAACAGGCCAACCATTAGACATTTCAGGGGCACTACAATGGAACCCGGCGGCTATTTCATCGTTCGATGAAAATATTCTCAAATTAGATATTGGTCTGTTCTTTAGTTCTCCTGAATTACGGTCGACCGTACCCGAATTCGATGAATTAGGTCAGCCCACCGGAAACTTTTTTTCAGGAGTAACCGAAGATGATCGAGGATTATCTCCTATGCCAGCTCTAGCCATGGTATGGGGCGCCAGTGAAAGCAAACACACCTTTGGTGTTTCAGCATTCGGAATAAGTGGATTTGGAGTCACCTTCCCTGAAAATATGATGAACCCAATTAATAGTCCGCAAGAAATGGGTGGTTTTGGTCGAATCGAATCTGACTATTCCCTCTTTCAATTTGGAGTGACATGGTCCTATCAACTTACCGACAGGTTATCTGTTGGACTTCAGCCAAATTTCAATTGGGCTGGATTGGAGTTGATGCCTAATCCAACTGCAAACCCTAATGCCTCGGGATATCCTTCCACAGACAAAGCAAACGCTTTTGGGTATGGTGGTCAAGTGGCGTTATTTTATAACTCAGGACAAGGATTTAAAGCCGGATTCTCTTATAAAACTACCCAGTATTTCGGTGACTTCGAACTTGAGAACACCTATTTAAATGGGGAAACCGTAACCAATAATTTTAATATGGATTATCCCGCCATTTGGTCGTTAGGAGTAGGTTATACCACAGGTAAATTTGACCTCGCTTTTGATTTCCGCTATGTAGAATATGAAAAAACCGATGGTTTTCGAGCAAGTGGCTGGACACCAACCGCTTCTGTAGCCGGATTTGGATGGAAGGACATACAAATACTCTCTACAGGAATTCAATACAGAGGTATTGAAAAATTACCATTGCGTGTAGGATATACGTATAGTTCCAACCCTATCGATAGCGACGTAGCTTTCTTTAATATTCCTGCGACAGCCATCATTGAGAATGCATTTCAATTTGGTCTAAGCTATTCCATAGGAAATCGTCTAACCTTAGATGGTGTTTATCATTACGGAACCAGCAATGGAAGTACAAGCGGTCCATTAAACAATCCTATGTTCATTGAATTTTATCCGCCTTATGGTGCCATTCCAGGCAGTGAAGTATCGTATGATATGACTACTTCTATGGTCATGCTAGGAGTAAGTTATTCATTAAGCTCTAATTCAAAAGACTAAGCGCACTTAATTGACTAAAATGAAAAGAGTCGGGCTTCCCCGACTCTTTTTTCTTGAACGTATATGTAGTGCTTATTCAAAGCCAATATTTTTAATGGCCTCATGACTAATAGTTACTGCTTCTATTGGAGCTAAGCCATCGAAGGTCGCATCTTGTTCCACAAAATAACATTCCATTCCGGAAAGCTCCTTTTTTGCAAGAATTCGATTGAAATCAATAGACCCTGTTCCTACAGGAGCAAAACGTCCTTGATCGTCCATATCTTTAATATGCCAAGCTTTAAATCGGCCCGGATACTTTTCAAAATAAGTGAGTGGATCGGCGCCTGCTTTGGTCACCCAATATAAATCCATTTCAAAATTCACGTATTTAGGATTTGTATTGGCAAGAAAGTAATCCATGGGAACGATACCATTTTCATTAGGAACAAATTCAAAATTATGGTTATGATATAAAAACTCGAGTCCTGCATTGAAACATTTCTCTCCCATGATGTTCAAGATTTCGGTTACAACTTCTACTTCAGAATCCATGGACATTACTTTAGTTTCTATATTCACTTGAAAATGTCCCATGGGTGGAATAGGCATTACAAAATATTTAAATCCGGCGTTTTTAACGTCTTGAATTAAGGTATCGATATTATCAAGCGTAGCCATGGACATATGGCTGCTGCGAGGCTCTAAATCGATTGAGTTCATATAATCCTTAAACTCTTCCGGTGACATCCCATAGAATTTACCTTTTTCATAACCTGCTGCTTCCACATACTGATATCCAATTTTAGAAGCTTGCATCAAGGTTTTCTGTGGCTCTGTTGCTAATTCCTCTCGAAGGGTATACAAGGCAACACCTCCAAAATTTTTGTTTTCGATTACTTCCTCAGGAGTGGGATCTGTTTTTGCTGAATTGGAAGTTTCTTTACAAGAAGTAAGTACAATAACTGCTATCAAACTAAGATAGATAGGGATTTTAAGCATAAGGTGGATTGTTAGATTTATTAAAATAGCCTTGCGAAGCTACTTAATTAGTAAAAATTTAGACTTCCCTTTAACAACAAATTATAAAAAAATCAGCCTAACTCTTGAACCAAATTTTCATAATTAATCATGGTTTAAATTTCAACCATTAGAGCTGCAATAAAAAAAGCCCCGCATAATTGCGAGGCTTGCTTAAAGGTTGTTTTGTTTTAGATGAAGAGCAAATGGGTGCCCTCTTGATCTGCTCGCGCATAAAAATCACCAATGGTTAATATCCCGTCGAGTTCATCAATCAATTCTTCTTCTTTAAGATGAAACATATCGATGGCCAATTTACAGGCCCATAGCTTACATCCAGAATCGGAAAGTATTTCAAGGAATTCGCCAACCGGTGGCATGTCGAGTTTATCCATTTCTTTCTTCATCATTTTTGAGGCTAATGCTTCCACTCCTGGAAGACCTCCCAACATGGTTGGCATGTGCATCGCAGGATTTCCAACGGTTGCTACATGTAAATGTTCTAATTTTTTCTTTTGAATTGCTTCAAGTCCAAAAAATGTAAAAAATATTTCAGACTCAATACCTTCCATTCTAGCGCCATTGGCCATAACAAAGGCCGCATACACATTCTCTAAGGTTGCCTTAGAAAGAATAAAAAGCATCTTTTTTACTTTAGTATCGCTCATGATTTTTTTATTTAATTCTTTTTAGATACAGCTTTTAGGTTTTGGAATTCCCGCGATTAGCGTTGCCTTTTTTAAAGGACCACCCGGAAACAAGCTGTAAAACTCCTTGATATCAAGAACACCACTCTTCTTAATTCCTCTTATAGATAAGGGTTCTTCACTTTTATATTTATCATGGATATAATCAATTACCTCCCAATGTCTGTTAGTCATTTGAATTTCTTGTTCATTGGCAAGTGCTTCTCCTACTTCTTTATTCCACTGACTAAAATCGAGTAAATAGCCTTCGTCATTTACTTCAATTTCTTTATGTGCTAATACTTTTTTCATGATTTTTAATTTTCAATTATTAATTATTTTACTTCTTCAAAATGTTTTCCTTTTTCGCTCATAGTCGCAGACACAAATGGAATGTGAATTCCTTTAATGAGCATGTTCCAATAGATCCATCGGAACGCCATTTTACCCATGTGGTTCATACGGCTCTCTTTTAATAAATTTAGAGGACCTACTCCAGGAAACGGAAAAGTTCCTTCTACAGGTTCGTGGGTGTAATTAAAGTCGATTAACAGCGCTTTTCCATTGCCCGTTTCAATGAAACAGTTGGCGTGGCCGTCAAATTCTTCTTTTAAAGGCTCCCCTTTTATGTAGCGAAGAATATTATCTGTGAGGATTTCCGCTTCAAAATGTGCAACAGAACCAGCCTTTGATGCTGGCAAATTCGTAGCATCTCCTATGGCAAATATATTTTCATGCTCCTTAGTTTGAAGGGTTGCTTTATCGGTTGGAATATAATTGAGATCATCTCCCATGCCTGAACGTTCTATTAAGGCATCTCCCATATTCGTAGGAACAGTAACCAAAAGATCGTATTCCACCTCTGTATCGGCGTAATCTATTATTTTATTATTTTCATAATCGACTCGTTCGATATTGAAATCGGTGACCTCTTTAATTCCTTTTTCTTCCAATAAATAATGAAGGGCTTCGGTAGCTTTAGGTTTAGTAAAAGCACCACCTAGAGGAGTCACAAATGTAATATCTACCTTATCTCGCATTCCTTTATTCTTAAAGTAAGAGTCGGCTAAAAATGCAAACTCTAATGGCGCTACAGGACATTTTATCGGCATTTCGGTAATGTGTACTACCAACTTACCACCTTCCCATTTACGCAATTTGTCTCGAAGGGCCTTTGCGCCTTCATAGGTATAGAAATCAAAGATATTTTGGTGCCAATTAGGTCCAGCCATTCCCTCGATTTCTTCAGGAGCGATCTTTGTTCCGGTAGCGACAATTAAAATATCATAAGGTAATTCTGTACCCGTTTCAAGCTGAACTTTATTTTCCTCGGGAACAATTAGCTCAATTTTTTCTTGAATATAATGTACTCCTTTGGGAATAAATTTAGCTCCATTCTTTTTAACCTGTTTGGTGGTATAAATATCGAAAGGGAGAAACAAGAATCCCGGCTGATAGTAATGTGTTTTGTATTGATCGACTACAGTAATGCTCCATTCGTTTTTAGGGAGTTTAGAGACTAAGTGGTTGGCCATCATGGTTCCGGCGGTACCTGCTCCTAAGATGAGTAAGTTTTTCATATCCTTTTTATTAGATTTTCATTTTCCTAAGTGGCGCATTAATACTCCACGAATACAACTCAAAAGTAACCTTATTACAATTTTTTAAAAATGATTAAAGTCAGCTGTTTTTTATAATTGAATAGAAAGTTGCTCCTGTAGTGAAAATCAAAAAGTGAACACGAGCGTGTTCCTGTTTTTTTTATTCCCTCAAGCACACAATAACAGGATTTGCAGAATCCTAGAAAACCCTCGGTGAAAATCAAAAAGTGAACACGAGCGTGTTCCTGTTTTTTTTATTCCCTCAAGCACACAATAACAGGATTTACAGAATCCTAGAAAACCCTCGGTGAAAATCAAAAAGTGAACACGTGCGTGTTCCTGTTTTTTTTATTCCCTCAAGCACACAAAAGCAAGCTTTTGCGGCTTTCGGTTATAAAAAAAGTGATTCGCTCTAACGAATCACTTTTTGGTTACGTCGGGATGACAGGATTTGAACCTGCGACCACACGGCCCCCAGCCGTGTA
>JAHEMY010000141.1 GCA_024643425.1 Flavobacteriaceae bacterium | reverse complement strand
TCGGACAAGTTTTATCTTACAGTTATGTAGGATATAAAAATGTCGAGAAACCCGTAGCAGCAGGAACTTCAAACATTTCTTTCTCAATGGAACTTGACGCTTCGGTGTTAAACGAAGTTGTAGTAACGGGATTCGCCGTTAAGAAAGAGAAAAAAGCTTTAGGGTATTCGGTTTCTTCGATTCAGCAAGAATCGATTAAAGAAAGTCCACAAACGGACTTAACACGGGTGCTTAGTGGTAAAGCGGCTGGTATCAATATTACTACTCAGAACGGTCTATCCGGTTCTGCGAACAAAGTAGTAATTCGAGGAACGAACTCTTTTACTGGAGACAACAATGCTCTTTATGTGATTGATGGGGTTCCTATTAGTAACGACACCAATGCTGCAGGGGATTTCGTTGATGGTAACATGGGATCGAGTAGATCTTTTGACATTGACCCCAACAACATTGAACGTGTGGACATCTTGAAAGGTCTTGCTGCAACCACGCTTTATGGAACACAGGGACGAAATGGGGTAATCCTTATTACGACCAAAACAGGTAGTACTTCGCAACAAAATTCAAAACAAGAGATTGAAGTTTCATCTTCTGTTTTCATTAACGAAGTTTCAATACTACCAGACTATCAAAACAAATTTGGAGGTGGTTTCGATCAGGCTTTTGGATGGTTTTATAGCAACTGGGGTCCAGGTTTCTACCGAGACGGCCTTGGTGGTTGGGGAAATGACCCTGCTTTCGATGAGAACGGAACAGTTGCTCACCCATATAGTGTATCCCCTTTCCTTGATGCTTATCCTGACTTCAAAGCTCAATATGAAGGCGAAAGATACGACTGGAAACCAAGAAACAGTGTTGAAAAATTCTTCCGTAAAGGTATTGCAAGAAACTTTTCTGTGAGTGCCCGTGGAAGAAGCGAAGATGGTAAATTTGGTTATGGAACTGTGTTCAGTAACCTTGATGAGGATGGATTTACCCCAGGAAATAATGTAAAGCGTAATAACCTTACCATTTCCGGAGATGCCAAATTAAGTAACAATTTTAGCATCAGAGGGTCCATGACATATACAAAAACCGATTTGAAAACCCCTCCAGTAGCAGCTTCCTTTGGTAGTAGTACTTTTGGAGCCGGTTCTTCAATTTTTGGAGATTTATTCTATACACCAAGAAGTATCGACTTCTATGAGCTTCCTTTTGAACTTCCTGACGGAGGAAGTATTTACTATCGTGAGGATAACGCAATCCAGCATCCACTTTGGACTATAAAGAATGCAAGATTCTCTCAATTAGTAAATCGTGTGAATGGATATGCCGCAATCGATTATGCTATAGACGAACACTTCGGGATTTTCTATCAAGCAAGTATTGATAATTATTCTGAAGCTGCAGAAAATAGACAAAATCGTGGGGGTGTTACTGGTGACATTAATGTTGACCGAGGTTTTTATGAAACTGTTCAGAACAACAACACCATTTATGACCATAGAATATTGTTTTCAGGGAATAACTTTGGCTTCTTAAACGATAAAGCTAATTTGAGTTTTACATTAGGTGCAACTTCAAACAGCATCGACTACAATCGAATTGGAATTAGAAGTACCGACCAACAAGTATTCGGATTCTTCGATCACTCTGGTTTCGTTGAAAGAAATCAGATAGAATTTCATCAAAGAAGAAACATTATCGGGGTTTTTGGTCAAATCCTTCTTGATTGGGACAACTTCGTGTTTTTAAACTTATCAGGACGTAATGATTGGGTATCGAACGCAAATGAGAATTCATTGTTCTACCCCTCTGCTAGTGTCGCATTCGTACCAACAAGTGCATTCAAAGGAATGTCTTCCGACAATGGTATTAAATATTTGAAACTACGAGCTGGTTATGGGACGTCTGCAAACTTCGTGACTGGATATCCAACCGTTACTCTAGTAGACTTGAATACACAAGCATGGAACGACGGTGATGGAGATATCACATCGAACACGACTAATAGCTCAATTGGTAACCCAGCAATTAAGCCTGAGCTTTTCGAGGAATGGGAAGTAGGTGCTGAAGGTAACTTATTCAATCGATTATCATTTGACTTCTCTTATTTCCAGAGAACTACTAACGACTTGATTGTTGAAGATCAACCTATTCCTTCTAGTACTGGTGCTTCTTTTATCGATAATAACATTGGAGAAATTCAATCAAAAGGTATTGAAGCCGACTTAGGGTTAAATATTTTCAAAAGCAACACCCGCGGTTTCGATTGGAAAGTAAATGTAAACTTCACCACATTCGAAAGCGAAGTAATTGATTTAGGTCAAGATACTCAACAGGTGTTCTACGCTGGTTTTACCAACTTAGGTAACGCTGCTACGGTAGGAGACCCTCTTGGAGCACTCTATGGTGCTGCTGTTGCAAGAGACGACAACGGAAACTTAATTGTTGATGCTGCTGGTAACTATGTTGCCCTTACCGCTGATGAAAATGGTCTTGTACCTAAAATTGGTGATGCCAACCCTGACTTTGTTATGAACTATATCAGTACAATGTCATGGAAAGGTATTCAGTTTAACTTACAATTCAACCACGTTTCAGGAGGAGATATTTATTCGACCTATGTTGCAACCCTCTTAGGTCGTGGTCTAACAACGGACACTGAAAACCGTTTAGGTACCTACATCCTTGATGGAGTAAGTCAAGATACAGGATTACCTAATACCGTTCAAATCAACAACTCGAATTTCTACTTTGATAATGGTTTTGCGAGCCCTGCGGATGAGCTTTCTGTTTACGATGCTTCTGTATTGCGTTTACAAGAAGTTTCATTGGGATATACATTATCATCAAAGATGCTCGAAAAAACTCCTTTTGGATCCATTACATTTAAACTAAGTGGATTCAACATGTGGTACGATGCCTACAACACCCCTGACGGAATAAACTTTGACCCTAACACCACTGGATTAGGAGCTGGTAATGGTCAAGGGTTTGAATTCCTTACTGGACCAAGTAGCAAGAGATATGGATTTAGTTTAAATGCCACATTTTAACCTTAAAAAAAATAGAAATGAAAAATATAAATAAAATTTTTGCTTTCGTTCTACTGGCTGCCGGACTCAGTTTTACATCATGTGAGACCACAGACTTGGACCTTTTGGACGATCCGAATAATGTTACCTCAGATAAAGCGAATTTAGAACGATTTATGGTTCAAATTCAATTGGATTTTGCCAGCTTTATGAGACAAATTGGTAATAACGATGCCGAAGTATCACGTGTTGCTTATATGTTTGGCCGTACTTACCTTAATAACTTCCAACCCGCAACGTTGGATAATGAATGGGACACTGCTTATGCAGGAATGTTTTCTGATATGGCATCCGCAGAAGGATTAGCCATTGCAGAAGAAGCAAACAAGCATATTGGAATCATGAGAATCCTTAAGGCATATACCTTAATTACCCTCGTTGATAATTTCGGTGATGTTCCTTACAGTCAGGCAACGAACCCAAGTGAATTTCCTGCGCCAATCGCTGATTCAGGAGCTTCTGTTTATGAAGCCGCCATTGACTTATTAAACGAAGGAGTTAGCTTCTTAGGAAGCCCTGGTGATAACTTGGAAAACGATTTCTTTTACGACAATGACTTTAGTAAGTGGACCAAATTGGCAAACTCCATTAAAATGGTTGCTTATTTGAACACTGGAAACGTATCAAGTTTTAATGCAATTGCGAATTCTCCTGGATTATACATTTCAAATAATGCAGACGATTTCCAATTTCAGTATGGTTCAAATGAAACGCTTCCAGATACTAGACATCCGGCTTATTCAACAGACTACAATGTCTCTGGTGCTGGGAATTACCAATCAAACTGGTTAATGGATAAAATGTTAAAAACAAATGATCCTCGTATCAGATATTATTTCTACCGTCAATCCGACTGTACTCCAGGAGGCGTGAATGCCGATGGTATCGAATGTCCACCAGACCAAGTAAAGCTACAATGTTCTGTTTCGCCAAGGCCAATACATTACCCGCCAGATATGGTTTTTTGTAGTGTAGACAATGGATATTGGGGAAGAGATCATGGTAACGCTGAAGGTATTCCTCCTGATGGATTTGAAAGAACCGTTGTAGGTGTTTATCCTTTTGGCGGAAGATTTGATGGTGATGAATTTGCCTCTGTTGTAGTAGGTGGTGGTGGTGCCGGAGCGGGAATTCAACCAATTATGCTGGCTGCCTGGACAGATCTTATGAGAGCAGAAGTCCTATTAGAATCAGGTAACGCTGGAAGCGCAAGAACTTTCCTAAGTTCAGCATTGCAAAAGCATATTAGTAAAGTGCAAAGTTTTGGAAATGTTGACCCTGAAGCCAATTCAGAGTTTTTCCCAACGGCTGGAGAAGTAGGATCTTTTACACAAAGTATTCTTTCTTCATTTGACGCTGCCGATAACAACGGAAAAATGAATATTCTGGCAGAACAAGTATTGATTGCACATCATGGAAATGGAATTGGTTCTTATAACTTTTACAGAAGAACCGGTTTTCCAACGCGTGTTCAATACAATATCGATCCTAATCCAGGATCCTTTGTACGATCATTCCTTTACCCAGCAAGTGAAGCAAACGTAAATCAAAATATTACGCAAAAAGAAAACGTTAATGTTCAAGTATTTTGGGATACGAACGGTCCTTCTCCAGGATTCCCTGTAGCCAACTAATATTTAAAAAAACAATTATGAAAAACATAGTAAAAATATTCATGGTAGGAGCTCTGATCGGATTATCTTCTTGTAGTGATTCTGAAGCTTTAATTGATCAGGTCTTAGATACTGTTGACGATCAAAGTGGAGTTTTTGTTAGAACTTTAGTCGCTCCTCAAGATTTGGTTTCCTTAAATAACGAAGCAAACAACGTTATCAAAATGGAAGTAGAAATCCAGCAAGGTAACGGAAGTTTTATTCCAGACTTTAAAGAATTGAGAGTCTTCATTCGTTTGTATGCTGATCAAGATTTGGCCGAACCTATCACAACAGATGATGGTGCCGAAGTTCCAGAACAATTACTAGAAGCCTTTGATCCATCACAATTTACAATTGAAAATAATGGTCTTCCAAGACGTGCTCTTGAAATCCCAACGCAAGGAATTGTAGATTTATATTCAAATAGTACGTTAACGCCACCCTCTTTTATCGCATTGCGTTTAGAAGTAGAAATGATGGACGGTAGCGTCTACACGAATACAGAAGTAGGTGCCGCAGTAGCGGGTGGAATTTATTATAATTCACCTTACATCTATCGAATTATCTTTTTACCGATATAATTCATTATAAATATTTTAACATAAAAAGGGGGCTAAGCCCCCTTTTTTATTGGAAAAAAAGTTCAAAATAAAAATGGAGTTAAATATTTTTTTGTACATTTGAGGATATTAAACTTTAAATTTATAGTGATTATGAAAAAACATTATTTTTTTGCTGCATTATTTGCAGTTGCCTTAACTGCTAA
>JAHEMY010000140.1 GCA_024643425.1 Flavobacteriaceae bacterium | reverse complement strand
AGTTGGACTCGAATTCTAGTGATGTCACTATTAACGAACTACTTACCAATGGAATCTTAACGGGATCGTTCGGTAATTTGTATGTGTCGAAGGTAGCTCCGAATTTTAAATCGTTGGATATTACATTAGAGAATACAGATGCCGCGGTTCATTTGCCCAATACGGCCTTCGATTTTTACTACGATGGAAAAAAGTCTCAGTTCACTCCATCCAAGAGTTTGAAATTAACCGAAACAAGTAAGTCGGATCGAAAATATTTTAAAGGATTCCATAAAACCAAAGCTTCTGGAAAGACCATTACAATTAATGCGAGTTATAGCAACTTACAGTTTCAATAAAAAAACCATCTAAAGGAATCGTTTCCTTTAAATGGTTTACTTTCTTCTTTAAAGCTTCTACTAAGCTTGTTCCGTCCACTTCTTCGTAAGGTGAAATCCACCTAACAATCCAAGTCCTGCCATAAATAAAATGGTTCCCGGCATTGCAATATCATCATCCATTCCTAGCACATCCGAGAAAAGTGCTCCGATAAATATTCCCAATCCAATTCCCATTAATAAGAGTGATAGATTGATTATAATTACTTTCCAAACGGGTGTTACGCTTTTGTTAGAAGCATAAAAGATGGATGCATCTGCACCTTTTTCAATTAATGCCAATCGTTCTTTGTTTCTAGCCGAAATGAAGAGGTAAAAAATTCCGAAGAGTACTCCGAAGATAATGGGTATTATAACTACTTCTGATCCCATGATTTTGTTTTTTAGGGTTAATTTCTGTTCGTTTTGTCCATAGGACGTAGTTCGTTCGAAAATGGTTACAACAATTTTGAATAAATTTATATTAAAGGAGTGTAACCTTAAACGAAGGATGTACGTCTTATGATCACATGACCACCAACACCGACCATTACTTAGTAGAACAAACCCTTAGTGGGAATACTCAGGCTTTTTCTGAATTGGTATTGCGCTATCAGGATTATGTTTTTACCATCGCAATACGAATTGTGAAGGTGCGGGAAGAGGCCGAAGAAGTGGCGCAAGATAGTTTTATCAAGGCGTATGAGGCGTTGAGCACCTTTCGGGGAGATGCTAAGTTTTCAAGTTGGTTGTATAGTATTGTATACCGAAAGGCCTTGGATTGTCTGCGCAAACATAAACGTACTAAGGTGGTGGAAGTTATTGAAGAAATTACCGAAGGAGAAGCCGAAACCATTGAAAACGCCTTGGAGTTTTTAGAATTGAAAGAACGAAATGCAATCATTCAAAAATGTTTGGATCAATTACCTGAACAAGAATGTAGTATTATTACGTTTTATTATTTCGAAGAGCTATCGGTGAAAGAAATTGCGGAGATTACAAAACTCTCTGAAGACAATATAAAAGTTAAATTACATAGGAGTAGAAAGAAGTTGTTTGAGTTACTCAAATATTACATCGCTCCTGAATATACAAAGTACAATGGAAAAGCAATTTAGCAGAGAAGACGCATCCATGAAAAAATGGATCAAGGAACTCCCGCTGGAGCAACCAAGCCCCGATTTTATGCAAAAGGTCATGGCAGGAGTAGCGCATAGTGCCATGAAGAAACCCTACCAGCCTTTAATTTCCCGAAAGGTTTGGGTAGTGATTATTACCCTGTTTATTTTGGCCTTGTTGTGGATTTATTTTAATCCTTCCTCTTCAATAATCGATTCCGAGGCTCTTTCATGGGACAGTCAGATGCAATGGAACAATCCCTTTGAGGGAATGAAAATTCCAAAAACTGCAGTATACGCCATTGGCTTCATGGCTTTGTTCTTACTACAAATTCCATTTCTGAAAAGAATCTTGGACAAGAGTTATATTTAACAAAAATCCCGAAGCAATTGCTTCGGGATTTTTCATACTAAACAAAATTAAATATTGATTAACTAATCAAATTAGCGTTAGTGCTTAATGAATTTAAGCGTAGATGCAGTATTTCCTGTGTTTACTCGCACGAAATAAATACCTGCCGATAAGTTTCCTACTGCGATGGTTTTTTCGGTTCCCTCACAAGTTTCAGAAGAAATCAATTTTCCTGAAATATCATAGATGGCAATGTTATTCATTGGAATGCCAGCTTTAACAGTTAGTTGGTTTTTAGCCGGGTTTGGAGAAACACTTAGCGCATTCAATTCAATATCGTTGATTCCTATAGTGGTCTCTATCACATCAAGTAGATAATCCTCGGTTTGTCCATACTCATATTCCGCACAAGGATCTTCACCGAGTGCAGCCCAGTTTTTAAGGATACGCAAGCGAGTTGTTCCTGGCAAAGCATCGATTGGTACTGCTACTTCGGAAAGGGCTTGTATACCATCTTCACCTGTTGAGTTTTCAATACTTCCTCCATCATATATTTCTGTACTATCAAAAACAAAGTCTTGATTCCAGTCGATCATGATGGTAAAGAAATCCACAAATGGGCCACCGGTATAACCTTCCAAGGCAGATCCGTAGGTTTCCCCTTGAGCAACTTCTCCAACAATATCAAAGAAATATTCATTGGCAGGTGCACCCGGACTAGCACTTGTTGTATTGTCTATTCCTGCGAACACTACACGGGTGATAGGTTCGACTGCAATGGTGAAACTAGGATTACAAAAGAAATCATTCACAGTAATATCCAATGAACAGCTGTCCAAAACATTACCATCTCCATCCTCCAATTGGAAAAACTGGGTAGTTGTACCAATCGGGAATTCTGATCCAGAAGGCAAACCGTTTATCAAAACGATTTCCGTTCCAGCTGGAGTTGTTCCATTACACTCAAACGTAATTTCATATTCTACCATAGCGGTATACGCCCCTTCTTGGGCATCTACTTCAATATCTAATGGACAGATAATGGTACAATCGGATACCTCAAGTAGCATGTCGTCAAAATCAACAATCCACCCTTGAGCATCAAAGAAAAATTGATTGTCTCTTCCCACTAAAAAGTTACCATCTTCAGAAATGGCAAAACCAGTTCCCAATTTCCCGTCAAACGTGTTTATTGTAACTCCAAAATCTGCCAAAACATCTTTTAAAAGAACTGGATCAGCGCCTAAACTTGGGTGATAAATTATAGCATCACGATCACCGGCTACAGTAGTTGCAAGCCCTATAGCGATACCATTTTCTGAGATGTCAAGAAATTCAGCAGCATTAAAACCTGAGGGGATGGATAATATAGTTAGGTCGTTGGTGCTAAGGTCGTAGATAAATGGTTGTAAATCTATGGCACCTACAATGATGTTATTGGCGTTGATATTATTCGCGGTACTCAATCCTGCTTGCGTTGTATTTACAATAACGTTTACACCTTGTGAAGCACTGAAATAAGCAGGAGTTCTGTTTGTTCCACCTCCGTTTGGAATGTCGACCCATCCAACCATAACACCATCATCGTTTACGTCGTAGGCAGCCAATGCTTCTCCATTGGGGTCCCAAAATTCAGATAAGGTACCATTTACACTATCATAAAGAAACGAACCAAAATCTACACCGCCTCCTGTTGACATTTGTCCGCAGATATATTGTCCACTTGGAGAAATCCCATAAGTAGTGAAGAAATCGGTACTTGGATTAGAAGCAGGAAACCATCCAATAGGTTCCCAATTTCCTCCATTTAATTTGAATCCCGGTTGAAGGATAAAATTTGGCTCGTCGTAGAAAACATTTCCGGAAACGTCAGCATTGTTGTTCATATAACTTAGTCCAACAGCATCGGCTTCAAGCGGAATCCAAGAGTCGGTTTGAAAATCGTAATATTGTCCGCCATTCAAAGCTAAACCATCGTTATTTACATCGTGTAAACTGGATGATCCAAAGAATGTGGTGACAAGTCTAAATTCAACTTGAGCAAAAGATGACATTGTTGAGCCAATAAAAATTAAACCCATTAACATGGATTGAAATTTCTTCGCAGGTAAAATCTTTTTCATATTTTATTACTTACAGGGGTTTGTTTATATTTTGCAAACTTAGCGTCGCATAGGCACATATAAAAGAACTACCCTTTCAGAATTCACGAATTTTGAAAGACTATTATGAAGCTATTGCGTTATAAAATAGCAGATTAGCTTAGGAAGGTGATGTGATAATTTCAGAAAGTTTAAACGCCTAAAGTTTGCTTAATCCGGTGCAATTTACGTTCCGATCGAACCACAAAATAAATGCAAGACAACGTTAAGATGAGGATAATGGCGCCGGAAAGAACTATTTGCCATTTATTCTTTTTTTCTGCTTCGTTGATGATTTGGTTTTTATCAAGGAGGGCTTTGGCAATCGATTTATTCAAACTTCGACGTTCCCTCATCGTGGTTTCTTTTACCAATTCCTCATATTTTGAAAGATATTCTTGGTATTTCCCATATTGGTGCAAGGCCAAATAATTGTTGGCCATGCCTTGAAAAATACTTTTGTTAAGGACTAAATCCCCTGAGTTGTAAGCTTCACTTTCTGCTTCGTGCAACAATTGCAATGCAGTTTCATAATTGGATTCCAAGGTGAGCACCTCTGCACGTCCTTTTTTTGCATATCCAATCAAAGTCTTGGCATCTTGTAGTATTGCGAATTCTTCAGAAACGATAAAAGTTTGTTTTGCTTCTTCAAGTCGATTCAATTCTCGCAAACAATTTCCTTTATTGTAAAGCGTGATGCTTAGATTGGACCTCATATTCGGCAAGTCAATCACTTTTTCAAACTCTGAAACGGATCGATTGAAAAAATTAAGTGCAATGTCACAGTTCATTTGTTCCCTATAAATAAATCCACGTGTTGCATAATTAATTCCGAGCAATTTGGGTATTGAATCTGGATAAGGATAATCCTCAGAGATTTTCAACGATGCATCCAAATATTCTATGGCTTTGTCATAGATCTTCAAACTTTGGTAGATTCCGCCAATTTGGTTTAGGGTAATTATTTGAAATTTCGAATCAAGGCCATCAAGATTTTCATTGACCTTCAACGCATATTCCAAGGCGTTTTCATAATCCCGTTTCGACAAATACGCTGTAGAAACAACGATTAAGCTTCGTACTCTGGTTTCCGCGGTAATATTGGAATCATCCAGGAATTCCATCGCAATGTTAATCGCATTATCAGGATTAGTAAATACCAATGAAGCCGCATTACTAAGGATGCTATCGATAGGTTTCTGAGCCGAGGCATGAACGGCAACAATAGAGAAAAGCACAAAAAACAGCGATTTAAGCGGCATAATCCCCTCCTTTCTTAAGGTGCTGTTCATTTATAATTTCGATAAACGCAGTTGGTGAGATTCCGGTGATTGCCTTAAATACGGTTGCGAAATTGCTATGGGAAGAAAACCCACTTTCCTCGGCAAGATAGCTCACCTTATACTGACGATATTGGGGCACATTGCGCAGTTTGTCGATAATATAATCTATTCGGAGCTCATTGATATATTGGTTGAAATTCTTTCCCTTTTGCTGATTGATAACCTCTGAAAGGTATTTGGTATTTGTCTGGCATTG
>JAHEMY010000139.1 GCA_024643425.1 Flavobacteriaceae bacterium | reverse complement strand
AGTCCATCTTCAGAAAAGGATAAAATAATTTTAGAGGTGAGCGCTTCGAATGGACCCTTTAAACTATCCTTCAGATTGACAAATTGCACATTTTCTGAAATGGTATCCGAAAATGCAATGTCGAACCCCAGGGAATCTCTAAAATGCGACTTAAGAATGGTTACATTCTCGCCCATGGAATCCAGGTTGCTCGTTATTCGTTTTATGTCATGCTTAGCGTCAACGCCGTTTAAATCATTTGTATTTGTTTCTGAAGTGATATGCACGTTCTTGCCAATAAATTCAAAGGAAGATTCCGTTGCCAGGTTGGTGTAGTATTGATCTACAGCCTTATCCAAACTGGTTTGCACATCGTTTAAGAATTGTTGCTTACTCGCTTGATAGTTTTTGTAATTCCAATACACTTGAATGCATAAAGTTACCCCAATAACGGCGGCAATAAAATATAGGATACTTTTATAGCGAGAAGCATTCATAGTTCAAAAGTACTAACTATTAAGGTGGTGGCAATTATGAGTTAACACTCGTTAACACTCCTTAACCCAAAAGTTAGAAAGGACGTCGCATATTTGTACTCGAACCTTTAAATAGTAGCATTATGAAAATAGCAACACAACTATCATTTTTAATTGGATTATTTCTCTGCTCTTGTGTTTATGGGCAGCAATTTCAGGGAATCGCGACCTATAAGAGTCAGCGAAAAATGGACATCGAATTAGACAGTACCATGAACGATGGCATGAAAGATCAGATCATGGCCATGTTAAAAAAACAGTCGGAAAAGGAATTTAATTTGGTCTTCACCGACGATGAATCTGAATACAAAGAAGAAGTTCCACTGGACAATAACTCTGTAATAAGTGGTGGTGGAATGGAAATCGTGGTGCAAGGGTCCGGCGGAAACGATGTGCTTTATAAAAACTTAAACCAAAACCGGTATGCGAATCAGACTGAAATTTTTGGGAAGCAGTTCTTAATAAAAGATGTCTTGGAGAATATCGAATGGGAATTGGGAAAAGAAACTAAGAACATTGGTGAATACGCGTGCTTTAAAGCGACCTACAGTACTACGCGCACGGTTATGAATATGGAGACCTCCTCTGAAGATAATAATGAAGAAGGGGTTGTGAGGAAAGAAGAACCTGTGGTTGTTACTGCTTGGTATACCCCTCAAATTCCGGTAAAGAACGGCCCCTCAAATTATCAGGGACTTCCTGGTCTTATCTTAGAGATCAACGATGGGTCGGAGACGATTCTGTGTAGTAAAATTGTACTAAACCCTGAAAAAGGAATTTCCATTAAGGAACCGGAAAAAGGAAAAGTAGTCACCGATGTGGAATATCGAACCATTCTTGAAGAAAAAATGAAGGAAATGAACGAGGAATTTAATGGAGACGGGAGACGGCAAGGTGACCGACATAGCATGCAAATTCGTATTGGAGGATAAATTTACAGGATAGGCAAAAAAATAGTCCGACGATTTTAGTAAAAACGTACCTTGTAACCACTAAAATGGTCATTATGAAATTACAAATTGCCACCTTATTACTGTTATTATCCATTCCCGTTTGTGCACAAAACCTAAGCGGTAAAGCCTATTACGAATCCAAAACCACGGTTGATATGAGTGAATTTGGAGGGAGGGAGATGAGTGAAGATATGAAGAAACAGATCTTAGCCAGAATGAAAAATTATCTAGAAAAAACCTACATCCTATCGTTTAACGGAAGTGAATCGATGTACAGTGAGGATGAAAAATTGGAAGCAGGAGGCAGCAATCAAGGGTTTGGAATGATGATGAATAGCTTTTTACCGGGTGACCTATACAAAAACTTGGCAACGGGTGAACTTATCGAGGAACGAGAATTTTTTGGAAAGCAATTTTTGGTAAAAGATTCTATTCCAACTTTAGCGTGGGAGGTGACTAAGGATTCCAAACAAATTGGACAGTATTTGGCCATTCGAGCAACGGCCATTAAAAAAATTGATCCTAACGATGTGAGCATGATGCGTAGAAGAAGAGATCGAGACAATGACGAAAAAAAGGAAAGTGAGGCCAAGACAGATACGACGAAAGTAGAAGACCCTTTTGAGGCTTTGGAAGTTCCAAAAGAAGTTGTGGTCACCGCTTGGTTTACTCCCATGATTCCGGTACAGAACGGCCCGGGAGAATTCACAGGTTTGCCTGGATTAATTCTTGAACTCAACGTGGATCGTACGACCTTACTTTGTTCGAAGATTGTTCTAAACCCTAAGGAAGCTGCCGAAATTAACCCGCCTAAAAAAGGCAGTGAAGTAAGTCGGGAAGAATATAACAAGATCGTTTCCGATAAAACCGAAGAGATGCGTCAAAATTTTCGAAACCGCGGCGGACGCGGTGGCGGCGGAAGAGGTCGCATGGGCGGATAAAATTCTATTTAGACATAAATCATTTATTTAATTCTGAATTCATTCAGAGAGGAATTATATTATGAAAAATTTACTCATTACGATCTTTTTACTCATTAATGTGACCGCTTTTGCGCAGCAAGTGAAACTAAGAGGCTTTATAAAAGACAGTATTGGAGACCCTCTAGAATTGGCTAATGTAATCGCGACCGACAAGGTGACCGGTGCCGTTGAATCCTATGCCATTACAAATTATGAAGGTAAGTTTCAATTGGATTTAGAGGAACGAAGAACTTACTTGCTTCGAGCCAGTTTCTTAGGCTATGAAACCATGGAAAAGGAATTGATGATTCCGGATAATTCGGCCGATCTTAACATGAACTTTACCTTGAAGGCACAAGCATCGCAATTGGACGGTGTTGAAATTGTGTATGAAATGCCGGTAACGGTGAAAGGGGATACCATCGTGTATAATGCCGATTCGTTTAACCGGGGTAATGAAAAAAAACTAGGAGATGTCATGAAAAACCTCCCGGGGGTGGAAGTGAACGATGAAGGGGAAATTGAAGTAGAGGGAAAACCTGTGCAAAAAGTAATGGTGGAAGGAAAGGATTTTTTCGATGGCGATTCCAAACTCGCCACTAAAAATATTCCTGCCAATGCTGTTGACAAGGTGGAGGTGCTCCGAAATTACAGCGAAGTAGGGCAGTTAAGAGGGGTGACGAACAACCAAGATAACATTGCGATAAACATTCGTTTGAAAGAAGGAAAGAAAAATTTCTGGTTCGGTGAAGTGACTGCAGGTTCGGGTGTAGATGATGAATTAAATGAACGGTACCTGCTACACCCAAAATTATTCTATTACAATCCAAAATACAGCCTCAATTTCATCACCGATTTTAACGACATAGGGGAAGTGCCTTTTACGTGGCGCGACTATTTCAATTTCACAGGGGGCTTTCGAAATTTTAATCGAGGGGGAGGGACCAATTTTAATATAAGGGAAAGTGATCTAGGGTTTTCAGTAACGCAAAACAATCGTGCCAATAGCATTGAAACAAAGTTCTTGGCGGGAAATTTTAGCTATGCAGCGAGCGATACTTGGGACTTAAGCGGATTTGGAATTGCCTCAGACAACAAAACGAATGTGGTTTCAAATTCCATTCGGCAATACATAAATTCAGGAGTTACCGAAACCACAGAAAATGTAAACGATCAAAGGAGTCAGTTAGGAATGCTAAAACTTAGCAGTACGTTCAAACCAAACGTAAATTTTCAATTGGATTACGATGCTTTGGTTAAAACTTCCAAGCAAACTGAATCGGGGAGTACCTTGTCGCTCTTTGAGGATTTCACCAACGATATTACCGAAGACTTAGAGAACAAACCATTCTCTATAAACCAAAATGTAAATGCTTATTACACGCTAGGTGAGGATCATATTTTTGCGGGGCAGATGCAACATTTATGGCAAGATGAGGATCCGTTTTATAATGCCGTAACAGATCTTGTTCCCTTTCCAGGACTGTTGCCTGTGGATACCTTGCAAAATCGATACAGCATCAACCAGCAAAAAAATATTAAAACGAGCAAATTGGATGCTAAGGTGGATTACTATTACGTCATTAACAATAAAAGTAATTTAAACCTTACGGTAGGTGCTACGTTGAGTAATCAAAAGTTCAATTCGAATATTTTTCAACTGCTTGATAATGGGGATCGCGAAAATTTGGAGGAAACGACGCCTATCGATGGTGAAAGTGAATCGTTGCTAAACGACGTCACCTATGGTTTTAACGATTTGTTTTTGGGGGCACATTATAAATTTAAAACCGGACAGTTTACCTTTTCTCCGGGACTAACTTTACATAATTATGCTGTAAAGAATGAGCAATTCGGCACTGAATTGAAGCAAAATGAATGGCAAGTATTGCCCGATGTATTTGCGCTTTGGGAGTTAAAGAAGAGTGAGAGTATTCGTTTTACCTATGCCCTTTCAGCAGAATACACCGATGTGAATAATTTCGCTGAAGCTTACGTGTTTAATAATTACAATAGGATGTTTCGAGGGAATAGGTTCCTAGAAAATGCGATTGCACATAGTTATAACCTGACCTATTTCAGCTTTAATATGTTCAATTACACAAATGTAATGGGCTCTGTGAATTATTCTCGAAAAACAGAAGGAATTAAAAATGATAGTCAGATTGTAGCCATTAACCAAGTAACCATCCCTACGAATATCGACAGTAATTTCCCCGATGAATCAATCTCGGCAAATGGTAGGTTTAGTAAGCGAGTTAAAAAAGTTGAATTTGGTTTGAATGCCGGAATCAATTGGAGCTTGTCGAACAACATTATTAATGAAACCATTCAAGAAAGTAAAAGTTTCACCCAAAGTTATAGAGTAAGTGCGCGAAGCAGTTTTAGGGATTGGCCCAATTTTGAAGTGGGCTATAATCTATCTGTGAACGATTATAACAATGGAGGATTGGAGCAAACGTTTTATACCAAACGCCCTTATATGAATGTGGATATAAATTTTCTAAAATATTTCTCGTTAAGCGCTAACTGGGATTTTTACAACTATTCGGACAAAGCGGAAACCATTAATAATGAGTATTCGTTTTTAAATGCTACCCTATATTTTCAGCAAGCCGATAATCCATGGGAATTTTCAATTCAAGGAACAAATTTGATTAATACCGGCTTCATAAACAACGACAGTTTTAATGACGATTTTAATACAACCAATCAATTTTACGTTTTACCAAGAATATTAATGTTGGTTATAAAATATAATTTATAGCTCAAAATAGCGTAACTAACTCATATAAAAGTAGTTTCATTTTTCTTCGCGAAAAAAGTAGGAAAAAAAAATAGAAAAACCTCGGAAAGCCTCAGTTTTATTGATGTTAAATTTTAAAACTTGAAGGAAAAATGACGTCATTTTTTTTTCTAAAAAAATAATTAAAGTTACTTTTGCCCGAAATTTAAATAAACTAATTAATTATGAAAAAAATTACCCTATTATTATTCTTGAGCATGCTCTCGATTGGGTCGGCTTTCTCTCAAGTAGGCGATCCTCCGGTAATTGTTTGTCCGTCAGACATTATGGAGAACAATGATCCCGGTGTTTGTGGAGCCTCTGTAAACTTTGCAGATGCAATTGCGATTGACACAGAAGATGGTGTTATTCCTACCACTCAAACTGCAGGTCCTGCTTCTGGAAGTGTATTTCCTGTTGGGGATACCTTAGTAGAATTTTCTGTAACCGATAGCGATGGTAACACCGCTACTTGTCAATTTACAGTAACAGTAGAAGATACTGAAGCTCCTGT
>JAHEMY010000040.1 GCA_024643425.1 Flavobacteriaceae bacterium | reverse complement strand
CAATGATTAACATACCACCCGGAGCGATAGGGAATGTCGATTCATTAATAGGAGCTACTACATTTGCAGAGTACACCATCATTACATTCAGTCCTGATGTTTACGCTGTAGCTATGGATATTTGGGAGAATAACGACCCAGTAACATTGATAAGAATATATGGGACAGGCGGAGCATTGATAAATTCTTATGATTATTTAACACCAACAAATGCACAAACCTTTTTTGGTGTGATATCCGATGAGCCAATTACTTCAATCGAATTAGAGGGAGCGAACGGAAGTGGCGAATTATTCGGAAACTTCTTATATGGAGGAGACTGTATGCAAGTGGTTGGAATTAGTGATAACTTACAGGAATTGTTAAGTATTTATCCAAATCCTGCTAGCGATGTACTAAACATTAGCAATCCTTCAAACGTAGCTATCAATGGAGTAGTTTTCTACGATACATTAGGGAAATCAATTCCGGCTACTTTGGTAAATGGGCAGATTAATATCAGCGCACTTGAAAGTGGAATTTATTTTATGAGTATTAATACTTCTGAAGGAACTTTGACTCAGAAAGTGGTAAAAAAATAAAGAAAGTTTAAAGGTTAAGAAAAGTCTGATAAACATTGATTTATCAGACTTTTTTTATTTTGAATCAATTTTTAAAATAAAACCCTTAAATTTGAACCCTGAATACGATTCAGATACATTCTATGAGCCAAAAAGTGCTATTAAACGCAACTGAAATCAACATCGCTCTCCACCGTTTGGCTTGTCAACTTATTGAAAATCACGATACCTTTGAAAACACTGTGCTTATTGGGATACAGCCAAGAGGTGTTTTTTTGGCCGAACGCTTGAAACAATTGTTAGAAAAGGATTACAAGATAAAGAACGTTCGTTTAGGCTGTCTTGATATTACCTTTTATCGAGACGATTTCCGAAGAAGTGGAAAACCTCTCGAAGCAAATACCACAAAAATTGATTTTATTGTTGAAGATAAAAAAGTTGTTTTTATCGACGACGTGCTTTATACAGGTCGCAGTATTCGTTCTGCACTTACCGCTATACAATCCTTTGGACGACCTTTAGAAATAGAATTGTTAACACTTATCGACCGTCGGTTCAGCCGTCACCTTCCAATACAACCGGATTATCGCGGGAGACAAGTGGATGCCATAAATAATGAAAAAGTATTAGTCTGCTGGAAAGAGAATGATGGAAAGGATGCAGTTTATCTAGTTGAAAAATAATTATGAGTGAACTAAGTGTAAACCACTTATTGGGAATAAAATACATCACTGAAAGTGATATACAACTCATTTTTGAAACCGCCGATCACTTTAAAGAAGTGATTAACCGCCCCATTAAAAAAGTTCCTTCGCTGCGGGATATCACAATAGCGAATCTATTTTTTGAGAATTCAACCCGTACAAGGTTGTCTTTCGAGTTGGCTGAAAAGCGACTTTCTGCCGATGTGATCAACTTTTCGGCAGCTTCATCTTCAGTGAAAAAAGGAGAAACCTTAATCGACACAGTAAATAATATCTTATCCATGAAAGTGGATATGGTCGTGATGCGTCATCCTAACCCCGGCGCAGGGGTATTTCTCTCAAAGCATATTAAGGCAAGTATTGTGAATGCCGGTGACGGGGCTCATGAACACCCAACACAGGCGTTGTTGGATTGTTTTTCCATTCGGGAACGATTGGGTGATGTAGCTGGGAAGAAAGTAGTAATCGTTGGGGATATCTTACACTCACGAGTGGCACTGTCGAATATTTTCGCCCTACAAAAGTTGGGAGCAGAAGTTAAGGTCTGTGGGCCCAAAACATTGATCCCTAAATACATCGAGAAACTTGGAGTAACGGTTGAAGGAAATTTAATTAAAGCGCTTGAATGGTGTGATGTAGCAAACATGCTCCGTGTTCAGAACGAACGAATGGACATAAGTTACTTCCCTACAACGCGCGAATACGCCCAACAGTTCGGTCTTACCAAGAAAATTTTGGACAATTTAAACAAAGAGGTCATTGTAATGCACCCGGGACCTATCAATCGTGGGGTTGAAATCACCAGTGACGTGGCCGATAGCAAACAGGCAATAATTTTAGATCAAGTTCAAAATGGAGTCGCTATTCGAATGGCTGTAATTTACCTTTTAGCATCAAAAATAAAACCTTATGAAGATTGAACAAAAGGCTAATTATGTCTTGCTTGCAGATGATCGCGGTGCTTACAGCGATTTTGTTCCATTCTTATCTGAACAGATCTCCAAGCATTATCAAGGTAAAAATCTAGTAATCGATTTACTAAAATACACACATATCTCTCTGGAAGAGTTGTTGCAATTATTAGAAGTTTCAACCAAGCACAGGGCTTCAAAGAATTCTTTTGTCATGGTAAACGATGCAATTAATCCCGACGATATTCCTGATGAATTTGTAGTGGTGCCCACTTTACAAGAAGCGGAAGATATTATCGAAATGGAAGAAATAGAACGAGATCTTGGTTTTTAAGAGATTATCTCGTTATTGTTCCAATCCAATATTTAAAATTAATCACCTTTGAAACTTACTATTTTAGGTTGTCATTCGGCCACACCGCGAGCGCATCACCATCCCACTTCTCAGGTACTGGAAATGAAAGGACATATGTTCTTGATTGACTGTGGGGAAGGTACCCAAGTCCAATTGCGAAAGAATAAGGTGAAGTTTTCAAGAATCAAGCATATTTTTATTTCTCATCTTCACGGGGATCATTTTTTTGGATTGGTAGGGCTAATTTCAACATTTCGATTGTTAGGCAGAGAAGCTGAGCTCCATGTTTACGGGCCTAAAGGCATTAAAGAGGCAATAACATTACAATTAAAACTGGGGAATAGCTGGACCAATTTTCCTTTATTATTTCATGAACTAGAGCAGACATCTTCTGAAATAATTTTTGAGGATGACGTAGTGCGGGTCACTACAATTCCGCTGGATCACAGAGTCTATACCAATGGATTTTTGTTTCAAGAAAAGGAAGGACTTCGAAAGTTGAACATCGAAGCGGCGATTGAAGCCAAAATCGATTCAAGCTATTTTCAGAAGCTCAAACAAGGACATGACGTAAAAAATAGGGAAGGAGTTCAAATTTCTAATGAAACGGTGACATTTAGCCCTGAACAGCCACTGAGTTATGCTTTTTGTAGTGATACGGTTTATTATCCCCAAATTGTTGAACAAATAAAACATGCAACAGTTCTTTATCATGAAGCAACTTTTTTAACGTCGCATGAACATCTTTGTGAGAAAACAAAACATAGTACCGCTGAACAGGCAGCTAAAATTGCGGCAATGGCAGGAGTAGGACATTTAATATTAGGGCACTATTCCGGACGCTATGCCGATTTGGAATTGTTTAAGGAGGAAGCGCAAGTATACTTTGAAGAAGTAGCCTTGGCGGGTGACGGGAAAGTCTTTGAATACGACTGATGGTCGCTATAAAGTTTTCAAAGATCTTTTTTTATAAAGGTTTTATTGGACAGTGAAGTACTTAAGGAATTTGAGGGTTCACTGCTTAACCAAAAATTAAATATCCCAACATCAGTAATAATCCGGCAAGGACAAAAAATATCAATAAGGATATAGAGAGTTTTGGTTTATTCACAATGTCACGCTCGTTTTTTACAATGTTCTCAGAATTATCGGAGTGATCACTCATAACCTTTTTTAATAATTATTCCATTGGAAAATGAGTTATCTTCCATTTAAATTTTGGCTTCGTAGACGGTAAATTTAATACAAGGGTAAGATTTATCCTACTTTTATCAAAATTAATTCTTTGTAAAACAATAAAATACGTATATATACTTAGCTTTTTCGGTTTTATTTTTTAGCAACCTCCTTTTGCAAATAAGCCATTATCGATTTAAAGGTTTAACCTAAATTTAAACCGATTGCTATTTCCCTTCAGCATTAAATCTTGTAACTTGCAATAACAAATGTCTCTTTATGCGTGATAACCTGAACGATTATCGTAAAAACTATGAAAAGGGTGAACTTGATGAGCACTCGGTTGATACGAACCCTATGCAGCAGTTTCGAACGTGGTTTTACGATGTAAAAAAAGCCGGAGGTATCGATGAAGTAAATGCTATGACCCTCTCAACCTTTGGAACCGATGGTTTTCCAAAAGGACGAATCGTACTCTTAAAAAAATACGATGAACATGGGTTTTACTTTTATACCAACTATTCTAGTGAAAAAGGAAAGGGTATAGCGCTTAATAATAAAATTTGTTTGTCTTTTTTCTGGCCAACGATGGAACGACAAATCATTATCAAGGGATTTGCTGAAAAGACATCCGAAGAAGATTCTGTAAATTATTTTGCAGGTCGGCCGAAAGGAAGTCAGCTGGGTGCTCTAATTAGCGACCAAAGCAGCGTTGTAGAAAACAGGGAAGTCCTTGAAACTCAATTGAAGACATTAGAGGCTGAATATGAACATAGAGAAGTGCCAAAACCCGAACATTGGGGAGGCTATAGAGTGCGTCCGGAATCTTTTGAATTTTGGCAAGGACGCCCCAATCGATTGCACGATCGAATTCGATATTCCCTCAATGGAGTGGACTGGAACATCGAACGGCTATCTCCTTAACATTTAAAAATAAATCAACCAACCTTCCGATTCATGAAGACACTTTATATGGTACGCCATGCGAAATCCTCCTGGGAATTTGATGTGATAGATCATAAACGCCCCTTGAAACAACGTGGGATTGATGATTGCTTGCTGGTTTCTAAATATGTAGCCGACAATTTCAGCCCTCCTCAGCAAATGGCCACCAGTGATGCTGTTAGGGCATTGACCACGGCAAACTATTTTAAGGAGGCATTTAATATTTCTGATACGAACTTTAAGATTACGCACAATTTGTACGACTTTAGTGGTCATAAAGTCATGGAAATCATCAAAAACTTTAGTGACGATTATGACACTGTAATGATTGTCGGCCATAACCACGCCTTTACGTCCATTGCAAATATGTTAGGTAAAAAATACATAGACAATGTTCCAACCTGTGGGTTCGTCCATATTGAATTTTCTGAGGATCATTGGAGTGCGATTACTACCGGAAATACGATAACAACGGTTTTTCCAAGACACTTAAAAAAATGAAAATAACCGCAAAGGCAAAAAAACCGCACTATCAATTTATAAATCGGGACCTAAGTTGGCTCCAATTTAACGCTAGGGTATTGCAGGAAGCAGAAGACCCAAAAGTTCCTTTGCTGGAACGTTTGCGGTTTTTGGGAATTTTTTCAAATAATTTAGACGAGTTCTTCAAAGTGCGCTATGCGACCATTAAACGCATTGTTGAAGCGGGGAAAGTTGGACGCAGTGAATTAGGTGGAGTAGCGGCAGCCGATCTATTAGAACAGATTACACAAATTGTAATCAAGCAGCAGCAATCAAGTTTGGATATCTTAAGTGATATTGAACATGAACTGGAGAAGGAGGGGATTCATATTATTAATGAAACGCAAATCACACCTTCGCAAAGTAAATTCATTTCAGAATATTTTATTCGTGTGGTGAGCCCTGCGCTTGTGACGATAATGTTATCAGAATTGGAAGAGTTTCCTTCCCTAAAAGACAGCGCAGCATATCTCGCGGTTCGTATGGTGATGCAAGAGGAGGATCAAACGTTTGCCTCCAAAGTAAACTATGCCTTGATTGAAATCCCCCATGTAATTAATCGTTTCGTTGTTCTTCCGGAAGAGGATGGAAAAAAATACATCATTATTTTAGACGATTTAATTCGACATTGTTTGGGGAATATTTTTAGTATATTCTATTACGAGAGTATTTCGGCCCATATGATAAAAATTACCAGAGATGCCGAGTTGGATATCGATTCCGATTTAAGCCGAAGTTTTCTTGAAAAAATCTCTAAGAGTGTGGCACGAAGAGAAACAGGAGATCCTGTGCGTTTTGTATACGATAGGAATATCGATAATGAAACGCTTCAGTATTTAATGAATAAAATGGGGATAGATACCACAGACAGTATCATTCCCGGAGGAAGGTACCACAACCGCAGGGATTATATGAAATTTCCAAGTTTAGGTAGAACAGACCTTCTTTATGAAGTTAGAACACCTTTACCCATAGCAGGATTGAGCCTTCAGGGAAGCCTACTAGACAAGATTGCTAAAAAGGACTATCTGCTATATGCACCCTACCAAACCTTTAGCTATGTGGTTAAGTTTTTGCGCGAAGCAGCCTTGGATCCAAAAGTGTTGTCCATTAAAATCACTATTTATCGTTTGGCCGAAGTATCGCACATTGCCAGTTCTCTAATCAATGCAGCAAAGAACGGCAAAGAGGTGACCGTGCAAATAGAATTAAGGGCCCGATTTGATGAAGTGGCTAATATTAATTACGCTGAACAAATGCAGGAGGAAGGTGTTAATTTAATTTTCGGGGTGAAGGGGTTAAAGGTGCATTGTAAGGCCTGTGTGATAGATCGATTAGAACATGGTAAACTGAAGCGATACTCGTTTATAAGTACCGGAAACTTTAACGAATCTACGGCTAAAATATATACAGACTATACCTTATTCACGGCCAATCAAAAAATTGGAAAGGAAATCAATAAGGTTTTTAATTTCTTCGATGTAAATTATCAAGTAAAGAAATACCAACATTTGATTGTTTCGCCTCACTATACGCGGAACGCCATGTACCATTTCATTGAAAATGAAATTGTAAATCATCAAAAAGGACTCCCCAGTGGAATTAAGTTAAAGCTCAATAGTATTTCAGATTACCGAATGATTGAAAAATTATACAAAGCGAGTCAGGCAGGTGTGAAAATTCAACTTATTGTTCGGGGCCTTTGTTGTTTAATACCCGGAGTGCCTGGTATGAGTGAAAATATTGAAGTAATTAGCATCGTCGATAAATTTCTTGAACACCCTAGGTTATATATTTTTGAAAACGGGGGGAATCCAAAGTATTACATTAGTTCTGCCGACCTTATGGGGAGAAATTTAGACACGCGAGTAGAGATTTCTTGCCCAATTTACGACAAGGATATTCAGGTAGAATTACGAGAGACCTTTGAAATTAGTTGGAGTGATAATGTTAAAGCACGAATCCTTAATGAAAAGCAAGATAATTCGTACGTTAGTAACAATAACGAACCTATTCGTTCGCAATTCGCCTTGTACGATTATTATCTAGAAAAACTTAACTAGCTTGTTGAATATAGAAAAATACGCCGCTATTGATATTGGTTCTAATGCCATTCGATTGCTTATTGCCACAGTTACGGAAATGAAAGGGAAACCACCGCACTTTAAGAAGACATCGTTAGTGCGTGTTCCCATTCGATTAGGGGCCGATGTGTTTTTGGAGGGTGCCATTTCTGATAAGAATTTTAACAGGATGATTGACGCAATGAACGCATTTCATTTGTTAATCAAAACCCACAATGTTGTTAAGTACAGAGCATGTGCCACTTCAGCCATGAGAGAAGCCTCAAATGGACAAATAGTAGCCGATCGAATTAAAGACGAAACCGGAATTAATATAGAAATCATTGATGGGGATATCGAAGCAAGCATTATTGCCTCTACCGATTTGAGAGATCTTATCGATTCAGAAAAAACATTCTTGTATGTGGATGTGGGCGGTGGAAGTACCGAATTTACCTTATTCTCTCAAGGAAATGTAGTGGTTTCAAGGTCCTTCAAATTAGGAACTGTTCGAATTTTGAACGATATGGTTCGAGAAACTATTTGGGATGAAGTGAAGGATTGGATTATACAGCACACACAAAAATTCGATAAAATAAATTTAATTGGTTCCGGAGGAAATATAAACAGTATTTACAGCGCAAGTGGTAAAAAGCAAGGCAACCCATTGAGTTACTTTTTCTTGGCTAATTATTACGAAAAGTTGAAGTCGTATACGTATCACGAACGAATTTATGAGCTCGAGATGAATGCAGACCGTGCCGACGTTATTATTCCCGCCACACGAATTTATCTTTCGGCAATGAAATGGAGTCGTGCTAAGAATATCTATGTTCCGAAGATTGGTTTGGCCGATGGTATTGTAAAAAGCCTTTACACTCAGAAGTTTCCCGACGAGGCTCCTGCATTTAAATAATACTCAACCTTTAAGGAGGTATTACCCGTGAATGGTTTCCTCTTTGCCAAGATCGATCATGATCTCTGCTTCAAATTTTAGAAGATCTTGCCATTTTTTATCAACCTCTTCACGCTTACCATATTTACGGGCAAAACCCAAGAACATGGTATAATGTCCAGCCTCACTAATCATTAATTTTCGGTAAAATTCTGCTAGTTTTGGGTCTTCTAATTCCTCACTTAATAAACGAAACCGTTCGCAACTCCTTGCTTCAATGAGCGCCGCAGTAAGCAAACGATGAATAAGTTGATCGGTTCTGCTTCCCCCTTTCGGAAAAAACTTCAGCAACCGATTTACATAATGGTCTTTTCGCTCTCGGCCCAAATGCCAACCCCGTTCGATAATTTTATCGTGAACCATTTTAAAATGACTCATTTCTTCTTGAGCGAGTAAGGACATCTCATTAACTAATTCAGGGTATTCCGAATACCCAATAATTATGGAGATTGCTGTGGAGGCAGCCTTTTGCTCACAATACGCATGATCGGTTAAAATCTCTTGTACATTTTTTTCAACGATGTTTACCCATCTCGGATCGGTGGGTAACTTAAGCCCGAGCATTTTAATGTTTTCGTTGGATTTCTCTTTTCCCATCCTCTAAAGTTATAAATCTAAATCGAATTCTTTTCGCAGCGTTTCGACCAACGGGTTTTTCTCCTTTAATTTTTCAAATTTCTCTAGCGGTGTGTATGCATATCGCTTTAGTTCAGATTCAACTACCTCGATGGATAAGTCAATTTCATAATTTTTCAAATTGGACCGCAAATGCTCTAGCAGTTGGTGCTTCTCACGCTCTACTTCCAATTTTATGGTATCATTAGGAAAGACTAAATGAATCAAGGTGCCTTCAAGTTTGGGAATACCCATAGTGAGGTGCGAATGCAAATTAAACTTGCCCTGGGATTCAATTTCATTGGTATATGCCTTCCAAGCTTTTAACATGGCGCCTTCCGAAAACTCCTCAACCGGCAGTTCTTCAGCCGCAGGCTGTTGGGCAATAAGCTCTTTTTTTAATTCTTGTTTTTTACGAATGCTCTTAAGGGATAAGGCTGAAATTTTTTCAGCATTTCTTTCCGCAACAATTTGAGGTCTTTCAAAAACTTTTACCGGTTCGGAATTTTTTTCTTCCGTTGAAACCTCCTCTGATGTAGTTGTTTTGGTGCTGACCTTTTCTTCAGGCTCTGTTTTTGGCTCTGACTTAGGATCTTGTAATTGTTTCAACCGATCCTTAGAAACCTTAAAATGAGAAGGGGGAATTACGAAGTGCTTATTCCCGGAGTTTTTTTTTTCACCCGAAAAGGTCAGGGAAGCTAATTGAAGCAAGCATAATTCGACCAACAGACGTTGGTTTCTGCTGTTCTTGTATTTTAAGTCACAATCATTAGCCAATTCAATTCCTTGAAGTAAAAACTCTTGAGTAGCTTTTTTCGATTGATCGAGATACATTTCTTTCACTTGGTCTCCAACTTCCAAAAGCTTTATGGTTTCAGGATTTCTACAAACCAATAGATCTCTAAAGTGTGATGCCAAGCCTGCTATAAAATGATGTCCGTCAAATCCTCTGGATAGGATTTCGTCAAAAGCCGTAAGAACTTCCGGAATATTGTTAGAAAGTAGTAAGTCGGTAACTTTGAAATAATAAGAATAATCCAACACATTCAAGTTTTCCGTTACCGCAATTCTTGTTAGGTTCTTTCCTGAAAAGCTCACGACACGATCAAACATAGATAGCGCATCTCTCATGGCACCATCTGCCTTTTGAGCAATAATATGAAGGGCATCGTCTTCTGCCTGAATTCCTTCGGAAACGGCTACTTCAGCCAACTGACTTTTGATATCGTTAACCGTAATTCTTTTGAAATCAAATATTTGACAGCGAGATAAGATGGTTGGAATGATCTTGTGCTTTTCAGTGGTGGCTAGGATAAAAATAGCATGCTTGGGTGGCTCCTCCAATGTTTTTAAAAATGCATTGAATGCTGCCGAGGATAGCATATGCACCTCATCAATAATATAAACTTTGTACGAGCCTACCTGAGGGGGGATACGCACTTGGTCAATGAGGTTTCGAATATCATCCACAGAATTATTGGACGCAGCGTCTAACTCAAAAATATTGAAGGCAAAGTCCTCATCCTCATGATGTGTGCCATCATCATTGATTTTTTTAGCTAGAATTCGAGCGCAGGTTGTTTTACCCACACCTCGAGGACCCGTAAACAAAAGCGCTTGCGCTAAATGATTATGCTCAATGGCGTTATCAAGTGTTTTGGTAATGGCACGTTGGCCCACAACCTCGTTAAATGTGGTTGGGCGGTATTTTCTGGCCGAAACAATGAAGTGCTCCATAGTAGAAAAACAAAGATAAAAAGGTAGGTCAAGTTAGCGAAGGAAACAAATCGTATTATTTACGTGAGTTATTAACATTTTGCTCTAATTTTGCAGCGCAGGCCGCCTTATCGCTCTATATTTTTAGGGAGGAAAGTCCGGACACCAAAGGGAGGCATAGCGGCTAACGGCCGTCACTCCGGCGAAGGCTGGGGGAGGACAAGTGCAACAGAAAGAATGTACAGGTTAAGCTGTAGTGAAATCAGGTAAACTCTATGCGGTGCAATGCCATGTAAACCTACGATTGAGGGTGCCCGCCCGATGTAGGAGGGTAGGCAGATTGAGCTTATGGGTAACCATAAGTCTAGATAAATGATAAGGATCCGCCTCGGCGGATACAGAATCCGGCTTACAGGCCTGCTTTTTTCATTCAAAGAAACTAAAGACAGAACCACCGTATTTACGGCTCTCTATGAAGTGGGCTTCATCAGAAAAATTAATGCTTTTCGGATGCTCGACAACAAGCATTCCGTCTTCCTTCAACCAGTTAAATTCAAAGACTTTTTGGATCATGTCCCGAACTAATGCGGGTTCTACTGCATAAGGTGGATCGGCAAAGATAACGTCGAAAGAACCACCAGGCGCACTCACATACTTGAAGGCATCCATTTTAAATGTTTGAATATTGAAATTCAATTCTTCAGAAACCTTTTTGATGTATTTGATGCATCCAAAATCGGCATCAACACAAGTTAAGTTTTTACATCCTCTAGAAGCAAATTCATAGGCAATATTTCCAGTGCCTGAAAATAAATCAAGAACCGACACCTCATGAAAGTCGATGCGATTATTCAGAATATTAAAAAGCCCTTCTTTAGCAAAATCTGTAGTAGGTCGAACCGGCAAGGTTTTTGGCGCCATTAATCGTCTTCCTTTGTAAATGCCTGAAATTATGCGCATTATAAGCTAGTCTTTAAAATGATTTCTTCGTGATTCTCATATTCCGGTACTGAAAGGATGGTCTCTTCATAGAACCCTATATTTCGAATGTAGGTGTATAACATTGAATACAAATCACTTTCTTCCTTAATAGCCCCACAAAGTCGTGTGTCTACATCATCAGGGTTTAATTTAAGTTGTTCGAAACAGAATAGGACAAAATAGATAAAGTCTTCCGGGGTTTTAAACGAATAACTATTGCATAATTGAAGCGCACCGCGTTTAATGACAATGCAGTCAAAAAACCCGTTATGGACGTATAAATAAACCTTTGTCTTATTTGAGAATTTCTCTGCGGTTAAAAAATGCTTCAATAAAAGACTTATTGAATGAAAATAAGAAAAGCTTCCAAAGCGATCAAAAAGCAAATTATTGGCATTTACAAAGGGTAAATAGACCACCGTATGATTAAAGTCTTCCAATTCATCATAACTCACAAAATCGTTACTCAAGATTTTGGTGTTGAATTTTAAATATTCGCTTGCTTTATTTGCATCGAATAAGGGTGATGGAACGACCGTGTACAAAGGGGAGGAGTGTATTCCGATAACTTTGGAAAACTCCGATGTGAACAGACTTTTTTGAAAAACTCGCTCGAGTTCTAAGCTCAGGTCTTCAGGAGCGATTGGGTGATTAAAGGGCTCACTTTGAAAATTAGGAATACCTTCAGAAGACGTCGTCAAAAAAGAAAGTCCGGTCAATGAAACTTGAACGGACAATCTATTTGCTTGGTTGGTATTTATATTATTTGTCTTTGACAGTGTCATAAAGTTTAGGCCAGTTTCCACTGGTATTCACCTCGTCCATCGAACCTACTTTAATATTTGGTCCGTTTACCCCGTCTACAGAATTTACTTGTTTTTCTTGAGAAACTAAATCTCTATCTAGTCCTTGAAGCACTACGTCTTTAGAAACTTTAGCCTCAAAAACTGAATACAAAGTACCGCTCTTATCAAGCTTTCCAGCTTTTAATTCGAATTGAGCATCAGTTCCGGGAACATTCATCATGGTCTTGTAACGATCAGACTTTTGATATAATGAATCTTTTACAGAGGTAAAACGAAGGGTGTCAATAATTACATCTTCGATATAATAACCACCTTTAATTGGGTCTAAACCGAACGCTTTGTTCTTCGCTTGGTCTGGATAACTAGTATCACGTCGAGCAGTGATGGCAAATTCAGCAGTATCTAAAAAGCGTACAAGGCTATCAAAATTTCCGGCAAATTTCCCATTTACTTCTTGAAAAGCAAGTTCACCTGCTTTTATGTCTTTTAGGCTGGCAATTACTTTTTTGTACCTTTCTTCTTTCTCTTGATTAAAGTGAACAGGACCAATGATAGATTGGTATAACTTATAACCTAGGAAAATGATTAAGATCCAAAGAACAATTTGAAGGATTAATTTCATTGTTGAAAGTTTATTTAAGGTTTTTTAGTAAAATGCACTATCGCAAATCTACAATTTTTTTTTATTCAAGAAAGTATAATACGAAAAAAACCTACCTATCTTTAACCCGCTATTTTAGCCACTAAAAATGAACACTTCCGAATTTTACGCCCTTTTAAAGTCCGATTTTCCTCACGAACCTACCCTTAAACAGGAAGTCGCACTGCAACTCATTTCGAAGTTTGTTTTGGGGGACGATTCGAATCAGTTATTTCTTTTGTTGGGTTATGCCGGAACGGGTAAAACTACTTTGGTGGGTACTTTGGTGAAAAACCTATGGAAAGCTAAAAAGTCGTCTGTGCTTTTAGCACCTACGGGACGCGCGGCGAAGGTGATAAGCAATTATTCTGGGAAGGAAGCCTTTACCATTCACAAAAAAATCTACTATCCAAAAAGCGTTAAGGGCGGAGGCGTGTCATTTACATTACAACCTAATAAACACAGGAACGTAATTTTCGTAGTAGATGAAGCCTCCATGATACCTGACGTGAATCAAGATTCAAAATTGTTTGAAAATGGTTCCCTGCTTGACGATTTGGTTCAATATGTGTACAGCGGTTACCAATGCAAACTATTACTCATTGGAGATACAGCACAGCTTCCACCTGTAAAATTAGACATTAGTCCTGCCTTAGACGCACGGACCTTAGAAAACCATTATAATAAAAATGTTAGTTGTGTTGAATTGGACGAAGTAGTGCGCCAGGCAAAAGAGAGCGGGATTTTGGTGCATGCGACACAAATCAGAGAATGCCTCGATCATGGATTTTTTGAAAACTTAAAGTTTGAATTGAATCAGTACCCTGAAGTGATTCGCCCTATTGATGGACAGGAAGTGATGGATGCGATTCAAGAAAGTTATTCGGAGAATGGAAATGAAGATACGGTGATTATCGTTCGGTCCAATAAAAGGGCCAATCTGTACAATCAAAATATTCGAAACAGGATTTTATTTCAAGAATCTGAATTGGCTCCCGGGGATTATCTAATGGTAGTAAAAAATAATTATTTCTGGGTGAAACCTAATTCAGAAGCCGGGTTTATTGCAAATGGAGATATCGTGGAAGTTTTAGAAATATTTCATCTCAAAGAACTCTATGGTTTTCGTTTTGCTGAAGTGCTTGTCAAAATGGTCGATTACCCTAAAATGAAACCATTTGAAACGGTCTTGCTTTTGGATACCTTAAGTTCTGAAAGTCCTTCGCTCACTTATGAAGATTCGAATCGATTGTATGAAGAAGTGAAAAATGATTACGCCGATTTAAAATCGAACTACAAGAAATTCTTGTCGGTTAAAAACAATAAGTACTTCAATGCACTACAAATCAAGTTTTCATATGCCATTACTTGCCACAAATCGCAGGGTGGACAATGGAATACCGTTTTTGTTGAACAACCCTATTTACCTAACGGAATCGATAAGGAATACTTGCGTTGGTTGTATACAGCGATCACTCGGGCTAAGAAGAAATTATACCTTTTAGGCTTCAAAGACGACTTTTTTGAAGATTCCTTGTAAACGAATTACAACTTTGTGCATCTATCCTATGATTTTGACGATATATTTCGTGAAACTTATTATTTTTGAGCGCATCTAAAAAAAATAATTTGAAGATAATTGCTATGATTCCGGCGCGATACGGCGCCTCTCGATTTCCTGGAAAATTAATGCAAGATTTGGGTGGTAAACCCGTGATTGTAAGAACCTATGAAGCAGCGAAGCAAACACGCTTGTTTGACGAGGTTTATGTAGTGACCGACAGCAAAGTTATTTTTAAAGAAATAGAACTAAGTGGAGGTAATGCGATCATGAGCGTGAAAGAGCACGATTGTGGAACCGATCGAATTGCCGAGGCAGTCGAGCATATGGACGTTGATATTGTGGTAAATGTTCAGGGTGATGAACCTTTTACAAGCAAGGAAGGTCTTGAACAAGTATTAAATGTTTTTAAAGGATCCGATGCCGATAAAATTGATTTGGCCTCGTTAATGACGGAAATCCACGATTGGAAAGAAATTAGCGATCCGAATGCGGTAAAAGTAATTGTAGATAAGGACAATTTTGCCATGTACTTTTCACGATCTCCCATTCCTTATCCACGAGATAAAAATGTTGCGGTTCAGTATTATAAGCACAAAGGAATTTATGCTTTTAGGAAAAAGGCACTGTTGGATTTCTATAGGTTGCCCATGAAGACTTTAGAAGCCGCCGAAAAAATTGAATGTATACGATTTTTAGAATACGGAAAAAATATAAAAATGGCCATTTCAAATACACAAGGAATTGAAATAGACACCCCTGAAGATTTAGTGAGAGCTAATAAGGTCCTCAAGGAAGACAAACAAGTTTCGGTAAACAATCGTTATCGTAATTTTCCAATGGTTCCAAAAGTGGTTTTTGGACGCGGTAGTTTTGATCAGTTACCATCGATATTAGCACCACAGCGTAAAGATAAATCACCTTTTATCTATTTGGTAGATGATGTTTTCAAAGGGAAGAATGAATTGGTTGATCGCATGAATCTTCGGTTTAATGATAAAATTATATTTGTCTCTTCCGAAGAAGAACCGAAAACCGAACAGGTAGATACCCTTGTAAAGAATATCAAGTCGGAATTCACCTATATTCCATCAGGAATTATAGGAATTGGAGGTGGAAGCATTTTAGATCTCGCAAAAGCGGTATCCTTAATGCTCACTAATAAAGGAAGTGCTTCCGATTATCAAGGATGGGACTTAATAAAACATAAAGGAGTTTACCATGTGGGAATTCCTACAATTTCGGGAACCGGGGCGGAGGTGTCACGAACCGCGATTCTTACCGGTCCTGAAAAGAAGTTAGGACTGAACAGTGATTTTACACCTTACGATCAAGTAGTTTTAGATCCTGACCTTACCATCGGAGTTCCTAAGAATCAATGGTTTTATACAGGAATGGATTGTTTTGTTCATTGTGTGGAATCATTAAATGGCACCTTTTTAAATGAATTTTCCAAAAGTTACGGGGAGAAGGCATACGACCTTTGTAAAGAGATTTTTCTTAGTAAGGATTTGTCTGAAGAAGAATCACGTGCAAAATTAATGATGGCTTCTTGGCACGGAGGTATGAGTATTGCCTATTCTCAGGTTGGAATTGCACATGCGATGAGTTATGGGTTATCGTATGTTTTAGGGACCAAACACGGGGTAGGAAATTGTATTGTTTTCGAGCACCTAGAAGAATATTATCCTGAAGGAGTTCGACTGTATAAAGAAATGAGGTCTTTTCACAACATCGATATTCCTCAAGGGCTGTGTAAGAATATCTCCGAGTACCAAATGGAAACCATGATCGATATTGCTTTAGGGTTGGTTCCACTTTGGGAGAATGCTCTTGGTGATGACTGGCAGACCATTATGACTCGTGATAAGCTGCGCGAACTCTACAAAAAAATGTAGTACCTTCACTACTTCGGTATGGGGTTGTCAAAATTTATTTTTTACAAATTAATGGGGTGGAAGATCGTTGGCGATTTTTCTACGCACATTAAAAAAGTGGTTATTATTGCTGCTCCTCATACGAGCTGGCACGATTTCTATATTGGGGTATTCACCCGAAGTATTACCAAAGCAAAAATAAATTGGATTGGCAAGAAGGAATTATTTCTGGGTCCTTTAGCCTGGTATTTTAAATGGATGGGAGGAGAGCCGATTGATCGAACTCCCGGACAAAATAAAGTAGAGGCAATCACCGAAATTTTTAATTCCCATGAAGAATTTCGACTTACCCTAGCGCCTGAAGGAACGCGAAAGAAAGTGGCTGTTTGGAAAACAGGGTATTATTATATAGCCATGGCGGCCAAGGTTCCCATCATCCCTGTATCGTTTGATTTTAGTACGAAAACCGTCACCATCAACCCCCCGTTTTATCCTACAGGGGATATTGAGGCAGACACCAAGGTTTTGCGTTCGTATTATAAGGGAGTAGTTGGTAAAAACCCCGATCTTACTTTTCCCATCATATAGTTTAAAACATAAAAAAAACCACTCCTATAGAGTGGCTTTAATTGATAAAACTTTGCAAAGTAACTTTATTATTCTGCAGAACTTTCGTCCATAGTATGATATACGTTTTGGACGTCGTCGTCTTCTTCGAGTTTCTCTAATAATTTTTCCACATCAGCAGCTTCAGCCGGGCTGAGCTTTTTTGTGACTTGAGGAATTCGTTCAAACCCTGAAGACAATATTTCAATATTATTTTCTTCCAAATAGGATTGGATACTTCCAAAACTTTCAAACGGCGCATAGATTAATACCCCATCTTCATCTTCAAAAATTTCTTCCACACCGTGGTCGATCAATTCTAATTCGAGTTCTTCCAAATCGCGTCCATCCCCTTGAATTCTAAAATTACAGGTATGGTCAAACATAAAAACTACAGAGCCGGAGGTGCCAAGACTGCCATCACATTTATTAAAATAGGACCGTACATTCGCCACGGTCCGCGTGTTATTGTCGGTTGCCGTTTCGATTAATACAGCAATACCGTGTTGTGCATACCCTTCAAAAAGGACTTCTTTATAATCACCTTGATTTTTATCCGAGGCTCTTTTTATAGCGCGCTCCACATTGTCTTTAGGCATGTTTACTGCCTTCGCATTTTGGATTACGGCTCTTAGACGTGCATTTGCATCAGGATCCGGTCCACCTTCTTTTACCGCCATGACAATATCTTTGCCAATTCTTGTAAATGCCTTGGACATTGCCGACCAGCGTTTCATTTTACGTGCTTTTCTAAATTCAAAAGCTCTTCCCATAATGTTGTATTTTGCGCAAATGTAAAAATTTTACAAGTGCTTTGAAAAAAGGATTCTTAAAAAATTATTGTTTTTAGGTTGGTAGGATTTACTTGTTAGCTATTTACAATTCTACCTGAATTTCATTCAATTTGTAAATTAAAAATGGAAATTAATTAGTGATCGTAAATCCTTCATAGTTAACAAATTATCCGACTAAACCATCAATTAGTTTTGCTAATTCAAAATCTTTTTCGGTCACGCCATCGGCATCGTGTGTCGATAAACTTATTTCCAGATAATTATAAACATTTGCCCAATTGGGATGATGGTTCAATCGTTCGGCCTCAAAAGCAATGCGAGTCATCACTGAAAAGGCATCTTTGAAATCTTTAAATTCAAAAGAGGTCTGCAGTGTGTTCTCGTGAAACTCCCAACCATTCAATTCTTTCATTCGTGATCTTATCTGTAGTTCGGTCATTGCTTTCATAATGGTAAATTAATTTTTTAATGTGACAATTTCATCTTTCAGGGTGCTGTCTTCGATAACTTCAGCGATGGTAATCCTGTAATTTTTAGGCAATTTATTTTCTTTTGGGAGCAAAGCTAAAAACAGATCTTCATTACTGCTGTAGACTTTTTTGAAAACAGGTCTTTTACTGCTTATTCGATCTGAGATTTCTCTGAAAATCTCGTCGTGATGCATAACATCCTCGCTCGCCAAATGGTAAATACCGGTGCAGTGATGATTTATTATATAATGTATTTGTTGCGCCATTTTATCGCTGGTGGTAGCACTAACGATTAGGTTAGGATATACATCGAATGAAGCCTGGTGTTTGATCGCTTGTTTAAGCATAAATAAGATGGGTGCATTCACTCCCAACACTAAGGGTAATCGAAGGATGGCATACTGAGACTCAGGCAGCGTTTGGATTAATTTTTCTAGTTGAATTTTTTGAACCCCTTCTAAACTTTGTGATTTAGGGATGTCGAATTCGTAGGATGGAAATTTGCCGTAAGCATCAAAAACTTGCGAAGATGAAATATAAAGCAGGGTAGCATCCATGCCGAGGCAATATTCGCAAAGCGATTTATGCACTTTTTTTAAGGCTTCAAAAGGTCCTTTGAGCGCCGAAATAATCACGGATGGCATTACTTCATTCAAGATAGCGCTTAGTTCGTCGCCCTCGCTTTCCACAAAAAATTCATAAAAAACTTGATTCTCTCCGTAAAGTCCATGTTGATGTGCATAGGTGCCATAGACATCGAAATAGGGAAGAAGCTCTTTGTAGATGGTATTTCCAATAAATCCACTCGCGCCTAAAATTAGGATTCGATTTGAAACATTGCGCGATCCTTCCTCCATAGAATTAAGCTATTTTATAGAAAGGAAGCTTTACCACAGTGGCAGGAATGGCTTTATTTCTTATTTGAATATAGATTTTAGTTCCAAGTGAGGTACTATTGGCAGGTACATAACCCATCCCAATTCCTTTTCCTAAGGAAGGAGACATGGTACCACTTGTAACCACACCAATTTTAGCGCCTGATTCATCTACAATGTCATAATCATGACGAGGAATTCCTCGCTCATCCAATTCGAAGGCAACGAGTTTGCGTTTCGGACCGGTTTCTTTTTCTTTTTTCAAATTGTCTGAATTCACAAAATCCTTAGTAAATTTTGTAATCCAACCTAATCCCGCTTCAATGGGAGAAGTCGTGTCGTTTATGTCATTTCCATATAAACAATATCCCATTTCAAGGCGCAAGGTATCTCTCGCTGCAAGACCAATAGGCTTAATTCCAAATTCTTTTCCGGCTTCAAAAACGCGGTTCCAAATCTGTTCTACTTCACTATTCTTGCAATAGATTTCAAAACCACCACTTCCGGTATATCCGGTAGCGCTGATCATTACATGCTCGATACCCGCAAAATCGTTCACTCGAAATGTGTAAAATTTAATGGCGCTTAAATCTTCACTGGTAAGGGATTGCATCGCTTCAATCGCTTGAGGTCCTTGTATGGCTAGTAGGGAATAATCTTCAGACAGATTCCGCATTTCGGCTCCCATCGAATTATGACTACTAATCCAATTCCAGTCTTTTTCAATGTTGGAAGCATTTACTACCAATACCCACTTTTCAACATCCAATTTGTAAACAATCAAATCGTCCACAATACCACCGGTTGCATTGGGCATACAACTGTATTGTGCCTGCATATCTTCAAGTTTGGCGGCGTCGTTACTCGTCACTTTTTGAATAAGTGCCAAGGCATTTGGACCTGTGATAAGAAACTCGCCCATGTGGGAAACATCAAAAACGCCTACACCATTTCTTACGGTTTCATGTTCTATATTAACACCTTCATAGGATACGGGCATATTGTATCCTGCAAAAGGAACCATTTTAGCGCCTAATTGTTCGTGAATGTGCGATAGTGCTGTATTCTTCATTGGAAAATTTAAATTTGTCGCAAATGTAGCGATTCTTAAAAAAGCTAAGATAGCATTTACTTGATTGTTTTCAACAAGGGTAGTAACTTGCATAAAAAGTACCTATGAAATTATTTTCATCAAAACAGCTCTACGAAGCAGAAAATCAAACCATAAAAAAGCAGGGAATCGAAACCTTCGATTTAATGGAGCGTGCAGCCACCCAATTATTTACTTGGATCGACAGCAGGTTGAAAGGAGCTCAGGTGCCGATCCATATCTTTTGTGGGATAGGTAACAACGGTGGAGATGGCCTAGCGCTGGGCAGAATGCTCATCAATAATGGATATAACGTTAAAATTTACATTGCTAATTTTACCGATAAACGTTCGAAGTGCTTTTTAACCAATTATAATCGCATTAAAGAGAGTACCAAATCGTGGCCTATTTTAATGACTTCGGAACACGATTTTCCACAAATTCAGAATGACGATATTATTATTGATTGCCTCTTTGGAATTGGAATTAATCGGCCTATTGAGGGTTGGGTGAAACAACTCATTCAGTATTTAAATTCACAGGCGGCATTTAAACTATCAGTCGATATTCCGAGTGGATTATCGGCCAATGAGCCCTTATTAGATGCTGAAGCTGTTTTAAAGGCCAATCATACGCTAACGTTTCACTCGCCAAAACTATCTTTTTTTCTGCCTGAAACGGGGGTGTTTGTTCCTTATTTTGAAATCTTGGACCTTGGATTTGATGCGGAATACATTTCAGAAACTACACCTATAGCGCAATTAATTGCCCAACCTGAAGCCCAACAATTTTATAAACAGCGTTCTAAATTCTCACATAAGGGAAATTACGGTCATGCGCTAATAATAGGCGGCAGTAAAGGAAAAGTGGGCGCTGTAAGTTTGGCTTCAAAAGCTGCTTTAAAAGCAGGCGCCGGTCTTGTGACGGCCTATGTTCCTGAAGGTGCAAATGTTATTTTACAAACTTCGGTTCCCGAGGTAATGACGCTTTGCGATAACTCTGAAGATTATCTACAGCATATCGATTTTGAAATGATCCCTACTTGCATTGCCATAGGAATGGGGATGGGGCAGCACGAACAAAGCGGTTTAGCCTTGGGGGAACTGTTCGAAAAACTGTCGAATGTTCCTGTAGTTATTGATGCCGATGCATTAAATCTAATGGCAAAGGATAAAAGCCTCCTAGAAAAAATACCAAAGCAAAGTATACTTACCCCGCACGAAGGTGAATTGAAACGATTGCTTGGTGCATGGAAAAACGATTTTGACAAGATTGAAAAAGCAAAAGCATTTTCAAAAAAGCATGAAGTAATCCTAATAATTAAAGGAGCTCACTCTCTTGTTGTAAATGGAGAAGCCATATACATTAATACCACCGGAAATCCTGGAATGGCAACGGCCGGATCAGGCGATGTGTTAAGTGGTATCATTGCAGGGCTGTTGGCGCAGGGCTACGATGCGCTTTTAGCTACCGTATTTGGGGTCTATCTTCATGGAAGTGCAGGCAATTTGGCTGCTTTTGAAGATGGCTACGAGGCGCTTACGGCATCGACTATTATAGATTATATAGGAAAGGCTTACCTAGAATTGTTCAAACAGGAAACGGAAGAACCCACGGCGTCCCAAGGATAAAAAAAACCTCCCGAAGGAGGTTCATATTATAATAGTTCATTTAATTTTTCTTTCAGTTGCTTGCTTGAAGGTCTTGGAGCATCCGGCGAAATTATCTTGCCGTCAGGATCGATTAAAAGAAATCGTGGAATTCCTTTGATGTAATAATCCTGAACAAACTGCGAATCCCAATTATTGTCTGCGAACAATTGAATTCCACCTAATTCCTTTTCATTTACCATGGCAACCCATTTGTCGTGATCGTCCTGTTTATCGATTGAAATACTCACAAAATGTATATTCTTATCGTGAAACTCATTTTCTACTTCTTTTAAGAATGGAATTTCTTGCTTACAAGGCCCACACCAAGTGGCCCAAACATCGACGTATACATACTTACCTTTAAGGTCGACTAAACTTGTAGTTCCTCCAGCATGA